>CADEGN010000261.1 GCA_902826865.1 uncultured Myxococcales bacterium | reverse complement strand
GTCCTAATCCGCCCAGGACAAGACCTCGGCGAAATCGCCTTCGACGTCATCCGCGGCCCGCGGCTCGAGCGATACAAGGGCGTAATGGCGCGTTGGCTCCGGCGCACAGTCACCGCCGCCGACGAGGTGTCGGAGAGCGATTTGGCCAGCTACGTATTGTTCGACACGGAGTACGTTCGCGAGCTGATCGAACTCGGCTGGAACGACGCAGCCGCCCATCACGACCAACTCACCGCGCTCTGGGAATAGAGGTCCGCCGCCGGCGCGGGAATGCCACCGCGCATAACGGCCGTTTCTCAGCGGTTCCGGTTTCGCCCTCGATCGAGTCGAAACGGCGAACGGCGATTGCTACCCCAACTGCGCGTCAGCCAGCCAGCTTCGGTGGTAGGCTTTGTTCGGGGTACGCATGGAGGCCAATGCGCGAGGAATGGCGCTGGTGGGGATCCTCAGGGAACTTCGCACGCGTTTCGGTGCCGACCGCCTGCAACCGCTCGTGGGCAGCTGGGGTCCAGTCATCGCTGGCGTCTGCGCGGGTCGGGTCGATCGCACCGAGTGGTATCCCTACGAGGCTCTCGTCGAACTTCTGCGTGGGTGCGACCGTAGCTTCGGTGATGGCAGCGGAGCGTTGTGCTCCGATCTCGGAAGATCAGCTGGGGAACGCGACCTAAGCGGCGCGTTCTCGATCCTCCGGTTGCTCGGATCGCCGCAGCGCCTCATCGGTTCTTGCGGCCGCGTGTGGGATCGATACTACCGCAACGCCGGGTACATGGAGGCTATCGCGGTAGACCCCGAGCGCACGGTGCTGCGGATCCACAACTTCCCCGCGATGGCGCCAGAGCACTGTCGCATGATGGAGGGGTGGATGATCAGCGCCATGAATACGATCGGTGTGCACGTGCTCCCTGGCGCGCACGAGAGTGAATGCACCTCGCGCGGCGGGGCGTACCACGAGTTTACGTGCCGCTGGACGCGCTGACTGCGAGCGCCTACCAAGCAACGGGAAGGGACGGCCCGTCCTTTCCATTGCCCACCGGGGACGCAGCGGCGTCGGGAACCTCACCTTTGCCGCCCACCCCGCCGTCTCGAGCCGCGGTACACACGTCGCATGGCGTACAAGCTCGTTTGTCTGCCGGGTGACGGCACCGGCCCCGAGGTCATGCGCGAAGGCATGCGCGTCCTGCAGTCCGTATCGGAGCCGCTCGGCATCGCCTGGAGCACCGAAGAAATCCCCTGTGGCGGTAAGTACTTTCTCGAGCACGGTACTCGCGACTGGCCCGAAGGTAGCGAAGAGAAGTGCGCTGCCGCCGACCTCATCTTGCTGGGCGCGGTCGGCTGGCCGGATCCCAAAGGCACTGGCGGGCCGGTCACGATGCACAACGGTAAGATGGCCGGCCACTCGCCCGTGATCGGCAATCGGATTCGCCTCAACCTCTATGCCAACGTGCGACCAGTCAAGCTGTACGCGGGTGTCCAGCACCGAATCCATGGCGCGCACAAGCAGGTTTGGGAGCCAGGAAAAGTCGATATCGTGTTCCTCCGCGAGAACACCGAGGGCATGTACAGCCAAGCGGGAGGTAAGCTCGCACCAGGCGGGCGTACTGACGTAGCGATCGACACGCGCGTAATCACGAGGCGGGCGAGCGAGCAGATCATCCGGCATGCGTTTGAGCTCTGCCGCGCCCGGCCCCACGGCGCCCCGAAAGACGGCAAGAAGCGCGTGACGGCGATCGTCAAGGACAACGTCTTGCACGGCTGCCAGTTCTTCCGCGATGTGTTCTTCGAGATCGGCGCGGAATACCCCGAGATCGAAAAGGAGACCGCCATCGTCGACGCGTTCACCCAGTGGCTATTGGGGCAACCCGAGCACTACGACGTGTGCGTGACCACCAATATGTTCGGCGACATCGTTACCGATCTCGCGAGCGTTCTACAGGGCGGGATGGGCATGGCGGTGGGAGCGAACGTCGGCCGCGAGCACGGTATGTTCGAACCGATCCACGGTAGCGCGCCCAAGCACGCCGGGAAGGACAAGGTCAACCCCATCGCGATGATCCTCGCCGTAAAAGAAGGCCTCGACTGGCTCGGCCAACGCAAGCACGACGAGAAACTGCGCCGGGCCGCGGCAGCCATCGAACAGGCCGTGGTGGGTATCCTCGACGCGGGTAAGCCGTTGACGTACGACATCGTTGGAGAGGCTGCGGCGGCGCGCTGCAGCGAGGTGGGCAAGGCCGTCAGCGACCGCGCCAAGGCCCTGCTCTGACCACAAACTCTGGGAAAGCTCGGGTCGTTGGGCCCCCGTCCGGGCCGCTCGACCCGAGGCACCTCCGGTTTCTTGGGTGCTCGCCCGCGTCCATGGCAGGCTGGTACGCGCGCGTACATGCCTCTTCTCGCCCACCTCGTCGTCGCGTCCATGCTTGCGCCACCCGGGGACGCTGAGCCCGTCTCGGTCGCGGTCGAATCGGCGTCCGCACAGGACTCGGCGTCCGCACAGGACTCGGCGTCCGCACAGGACTCGGCGTCCGCACAGGACTCGGCGTCCGCACACGACTCGGCGTCCGCACACGACTCGGCGTCCGCACACGACTCGGCGTCCGCACAGGAATCTGCGTCCGCACCGGAATCTGCGTCCGCGAGCGCGCCTTCCTCGGAGACGCAGTTAGAGCCGGCCGGGCGATCGACCGACCGCGCGCCGCTGTCGCGCCGCCGCCACCTAAAGTGGATCGATCGCTGGGCGCCCGAGCGGAACATGGGCGAGCTCGGGCTATGGGCAGGTGTCATGCTCGTCGCTCGCGACCTCGAATTGTTCGAACCGAGCTTGGCCCTGCCTCGCCAGGGCTTCAAACCGCTCGGTCGCGCCGCGTTCGACATCGGCGGCCGCGCAGGCTTCTATCCGTTGCGCTTCCTCGGAGTCGAGCTCGAGGGCGGCGCCATGCCGAACAAGGCCGACGGTAATCGCGCCACGATGTATGCGATTCGGGGCCACCTGGTCGGCCAGCTCGGTCTGTGGAGCTTGACACCGTTCGTCGTGCTCGGTGGCGGCGCCCTGGGTGTGCGAAGCGACCGTAACGCGGTGGGCAACGACGTCGATGCCGCGATCCACCTCGGCTTGGGCCTCAAGGCCTACCTCACGCGGTATGCCATGCTTCGGTTCGACGTCCGGAACGTGATCACCGCGCGGCGTGGCGTCGCCGAAGGCGGCACGAACACCCTGGAACTGCTCCTTGGATTCTCCGTGTCGCTGGGCCGCAAACGCAATCCCGACGAGGTGCGCACCCAAGCACCTTCGGAGCCCACCGACCGCGACCGCGATGGCGTGCTCGATCACGACGACCAGTGCATCGACACACCCGGGCCCGCGCCGACTGGATGCCCACCGGGCGATCGCGACGGGGACGGATTCACCGATGACGTCGATGCCTGTGTCGACGAGGCCGGCATTGCGCCGGACGGGTGCCCGGACCGCGATCCCGACAAAGATGGGATCTTCGTCCCCGACGATCGTTGCCCGGACGTCGCTGAGACCAAGAACGGCTTCGAGGACGGCGACGGATGCCCGGATGAAGTGCCGAGCGACGTCAGCGCGTTCCAAGGCACACTTGAGGGGATTAGCTTCGACACCGATCGGGATACGATCACGCCGGCATCGACGCAGACGCTCGACGCGGCGGTGGAAGCGCTGGCAAAGTTCCCCTCCGTCCGTGTCGAGATCAGCGGGCACACCGACTCGCAGGGAGCGCCGGCGCATAACCTCGATCTCTCGCAGCGCCGCGCTGACGCGGTGAAGAAGTACCTCGTAGGGCACGGCATCGACGCGTCTCGGGTGGAGACCCGCGGGGCCGGCTCGGACGAGCCGATCGACACGAACAAGACAGCAGAGGGCCGCGCCCGCAACCGCCGCATCGAGTTTCGCGTGCTTCACTGAGGTCGACGGCTCGGCATCGCGCCGGGCGTGACGAAGCCGCGGCCTTTGCATCGCCGGAGGCACGCGGTCTTGAGCCTCGTGGCCACGTGACGGCAGGGGTGTTTGACGGGCCGCGCACCCCGGTGTATCCGATTCGCGCCCCCGTCGCCCGTCGGTCACAGCTCGATGGGCCGGGGAGGGAGTTTTTCCAATGTCGACCCAACGCCTTTTGTTCGTGGCACTTCTGACAGTCACCTCCGTCGCCTGCGCGGGCCGCAAAGCCGCGTGGCAACGCGACGAACACGGCGGCAAGACCGGCGGCAGCAGTGACGTCGCGACGCTCATCACCGAAGGCGATGCGCATTGGGCCAAGCGAGCCGATCCCAAAGAAATCCGGGCCGCGATCGCGGCCTGGCAGCAGGTCGTCGACGCCAACCCCAAGCACCTCGAAGCCCTCATCCGGCTGACGCGCGGAAACTACTTCCTCGCCGATGGATACCTGCGCGACAACGAGAAGGAGTATTTGCGCACGATGGATGTCGCGGTGAAGTGGGGCGAGAAGGCGGTGCTCGCCTCATCCGCGGAGTTCGAGGCCAAGATGCGGAGCGGCACCAAGTTTCCCCAGGCGGTGAAACTCGTGGGCAAAGACGGGATCCCTGCGATGTACTGGTACGCCAGCGCGTTGGGCAAGTGGGCGAAGCGCAAGGGGTTCGCGGTTTTGGTCGGGCAGAAAGACAACGTCAAAGCCACGATGGATCGGGTCCTCGAGCTTGACCCGAACTACTTCTATGGCGGCCCGCACCGTTACTTCGGCGCGATGTATGCGGTGGCACCGGCCTTCGCCGGCGGCGATCTCGAGAAGTCGCGGACGCACTTCAAGAAGTCGATTGAGATCGCAGCGGACTACGTCGGGACGAAGGTGCTGTGGGCGCAGGAGCTCGCTGTGAAAGAGCAGGACGAGGCCACATTCGACAAGCTGCTGGCCGAGGTCCTTGCCACGCCGGATGACGCGATCCCCGATGTGAAGCCTGAGATCGCGGTCGAGAAGCAGAAGGCCCGCGAGCTGATCGAGCAGAAGGACGAGCTATTCTAGAACGCTCGCCGGCTGCGCGAAAACGCGCAGCCGAGGCCGAAACTGCACCGAAGCCGCCGGCGGGGCGCAGAAAACCCACGCCCGCGGACCTTGTTCTCCCAGGGTCCCCCAGCGCACCATCAACCACCCCGTGAAGATCGGACGAGTCAGTCCGTCTGAAGCAGGCCGCGGCGCCTACGCCCAGGAGCGAAGTCCCATGATTGATACCCCCGTGACCCGCCGTCGCTTCGTACAGGCCTCAGGCGCCGCCGCCATCGCCCCATTCTTCATCGGCCGATCGGTCCGGGCCGGGGAACCCGAGTTCCTGATGAAGATCGCCACCGCGGCGCCGCCGGATACGCCCTGGGCGAACCAGATGAAGGCCCTCAAGGCGTTGGTGTGGGAGGGCAGTGGCCAGCGTCTCAAGGCGAAGCCCTTCCTCGGCGCAGCCCTCGGCGACGAAAAGGAGACGGTCGACGCGTGCAAGCGCGGCGCGGTGCAGTGTTACGGCGGCAGCGTGAGTGCCCTCGCCTCGGCAGTTCCTGAGGTGGCGTCGATCGAGCTGCCCTACCTGTTCAAGTCGGAGCGCAAGGCCGACAAGATCCTCGACGAAGTCATCTGGAACGATCTCGACGCTCTTCTGTGGGAGCGCGGCTTCAAGCTCTTCTTCTTCTCGGAGAACGGTTTCCGGTCGATCGGATCCACGTTCCCGATCAATTCGCTCGCCGACCTCAAGGGCCGCAAGATGCGTTCGCAGGAGGCCGAAGAGCACCTCGACACGTGGAAGGCGTTCGGCGCTTCGCCAGTACCGATCGCGGTCACCGAGGTGTTGCCAGCGCTACAAACCGGCGTCGTAGATGGTTTCGACAACACGCCGCTATTCGCCTTCGCGGCGTCCTGGTACCAAGGCATCTCGCACTTCACGCTGACCGAGCACATCTATCAGCCCGGCATCGTCGTGCTGTCGCGCAAGTGGTACGAGACGCTGCCGCCTGACATCCAAGCGCTCTTCACCGGCAAGCTGCCGGCGCCCGCGCTGGTGAATGGCAAGAAGCCGGCGAACTCGCCGGACGCGGATGACAGCGGGTTCATCTCGCCCATCGAGCGCTCGAAGGCGGGCCGCCGAGGTGTGCGGGCAATCAAAGGTCAGTTGATCGAGAACTTCAAGACGGCGGGCATTAAAGTGCACGAGCTTGCCGACTCCGAGAGGGCGTCCTTCTCGGCAGCGGCGGTGGTTGCCCACGCCAACTACGCCGCGCGCGCCTCCGCCCAGGGCAAGGCGCTGTTCAAGAAGATCACCCAAGCGCTCTGACGGCTCGCCGCCTGGTCCCGCTCGCCGCACGCAAAGGGTGTCGTGCCTCTGCCGCGACGCCCTTTGCTCATGGACGCCTCGCGCCAGCCCGCGAGCCGGCGAACCTGATAGCATCCGCCCGCGGTGGGCGAACAACTCAGCCGACTCAATCGCCTGGTGTATCGGGCTGAACGCGCTTTCGTCACCGTTGCGCTGCTCGTGATGGCGCTTGTGGTGTTTCTCGACGTGCTCCATCGCGCCTTCTCCGGCGAGGTCAGCAAGGCGACGTTGGTGGCGATCAAGCTCATGGGCTGGATCGGCATCGACTGGAGCTCGGCCAGCGATCGCCATGCCACGGGGTTGGCCGTGGTGCCTTGGCTCGGGTTTGCCGGATTCGCGAGCCTCGGTTGGGCCGCCGCGCGGGCGGCCACCCGAGGGCGAATGCCCCACCTGCAGGCGGTAGGTGTTGGTGCGTTCGGAACCGCGGCCATGTACGGCGTTATCCAGCTACTGGTCCGCGTGCTTCCAAACGGCCTGGTGTGGTCGCAAACGTTCGCGTTGATCCTAACGCTGTGGGTCGGATTTCTCGGCGCCTCATTGGCGACCTACGAGCACAAACACCTCAAGGTCGAGGCGGTTGTCCGGCACGTGCCGCCGCACCTACGGAACTACGTCGCCTTCGCCTCAGCATGTGCGACCGCCCTGTTCTGTTTCGCCCTGGCGTGGGTCTCGCTCCGCTACGTGATCTACAGCTACGACGAGTACATCGCCACCAGCGGACAGGGCGGCGTATTCACCGGCCTTGCAGTGCCGGAGTACATCGCATTTTCAGGGCTGCCGGTCGCGTTTGGGATCATGACTGCACGATTTCTCGGCCACGCCGTACTGGCGGTCCAAGGGCGCCTAAACGAGGGCGATCCGCTCGCGGGTCTTGTCGATGACGCGACGCGGGAGGCGGTTGCTGCCGGCCTTGCCGCCTCGCCACGATCAAGTGACACCCGGGCGGAAGCCGATCGGAAGGAAACCGACGCCGCCGCGCAGCCGAGTGGGCCGAACCAGCACGGAGGTGATCCGTGATCGCAGAAGTTCTCTTCGGCCACGCCAGCACAATGCGGCGGGTCCAGTTGCTCATCGCCTTGTTGATCCTGAGCTACTTGGCGATCGCGCTTGGCGTGCCCAGCGGCGACGCGACCGCGGCCGCGATCGCGCCTGAAGTCGACGATCTCGCCGACATTGGCGACGTCGAAGGCCCTCGCGCCGGCGGAATCGCTGTGCTGGTCCTCGCCGTCGGCGTCATGATCGCCCTCGGCACGCCGCTGTTTCTGATCATCGGCGTGCTGTCAGCGCTGTGCTTCTATCTCTACGCCGACGGCTACGGCGAGGTGGGGGTTTGCGCCACGCTCGACCCCTCCGTCACCTGCCCGTATGACTCCTACCCGGCCAAGATGGCCTCGCTGACCACGAAGAACGTGCTCCTCGCGATCCCGTTCTTCGTCGTGTCTGGCGCCATCATGAGCGCCGGCGACATCGCCAATCGTCTGGTCACGTTCGCGAAGTCACTCGTGGGCTGGATGCCAGGCGGTCTGGCCGTCGCAAGTGTTGGTGGCTGCGTATTCTTCGCGGCGATCAGCGGCAGCAGCCCCGTCACGGTGATCGCCATCGGTTCGGTGATGTACCCGGCGCTGGTGCGCGCGGGGTACGACCCACGGTTCAGCGCCGGATTGCTGACCTCGGCCGGCTCGCTCGGCATCGTCATTCCGCCGTCGATCCCAATGCTCGTCTACGCGATCTTCGCCGGCGGCTCGTCGCCGATCGACGTAGGTGAGCTGTTCATGGCCGGCATCCTTCCCGGCCTCACGCTGGCTGGGCTGATGGCGGCCTACAGCGTCTACCTCGCCGTCCGCCGTGGCACCGAGTTTCGCGAACCCTTCTCGCTCGCCGAGGTGTGGCGATCGTTCCGCGATGGGCTGTGGGCGATCTTGCTGCCGGTGCAGATCCTAGGCGGCATCTACTCGGGGCTGTTCACGCCCACCGAGGCCGCCGCCGTGAGCGTGATATACGCCCTCGTCGTCGAGCTGTTTATCCATCGCCGCCTGACGTGGGCGCACATGCCCAAGATCCTCGTCGAGTCTGCGGTGTTAATGGGCTCGCTGCTCGTCATCATGGCGTTGGCGTTCAGCCTCAATGACTTCCTGGTCGAAGAGAAGATCCCGGATCAAGCGGTGGCGCTGATCCAGGAAATGGATCTCGGCACCGTGCAGTTTCTTTTGATCGTTAACGCGATCCTGCTCGTGGCCGGGGCGTTGATGGACTCGATCTCGGCGATCATGATCATCTCCCCACTCATCGCCCCGATCGCCCTCAAACTCGGCATCGATCCGGTGCACCTGGGGATTATCTTCATCGTCAACCTCGAGATCGGCTACCTCACGCCCCCAATCGGGCTGAACCTGTTTGTCGCGTCGAGCGTGTTTGGCCGGCCGCTAGGCGACGTGATCAAGTCGGTTGTGCCATTCGTGTTGCTGCTTCTCGTCGGGCTTACCGCCGTGACGTACGTGCCGAGCATCGCGTTGGGCCCAGTCAACGTCGTACTGCGTGGCAAGCCGTTCTACGAACCGTTCCCCACGGGCACACCTGAGGCTCGCACGCGACCGGACCTAGCCAACAACTTAGGGCCCGGCGAGAGTGGCGACGGTAAGCGCGTGCTATCCATGGCTGAGATGGATGACCTGAGTCAGGTTCCCGAGCAGGTACTGATCCTGTGCGATGCCGCCGCCGAAGTGCTCGACGCCGAGCCTGCCGATCTCCGTGCAGCCCTGCTCGCCCGCATGCAAAAGGCCGGGGTCACCCACACCGCCGTCGTCGAACCGGTGCAGCGCGCGCTCACAGCGGGGACGCCGGCCGCGTTCAAAGAGCTTGCGGAGACGATGAAGGGTCTGACGAAGTCCAAGTTCGATTGCGAGGAGCTCGAAGAGATCGTCACTTCGCCTCGCGCAGGCGGGTGATGCATGGCGCGAGAGGTGGACCACCTCTCGGCCGCGAGACGCGTGATCGAGGCGCAGGGGCTTCTCCTCTTGCAGGATGCGTTGCGTCCTAGCCTCGCGACGCTCGTGGCTGGCGCTCCGAGCCACGGTGGGCGAAGACGGCCATGATATGTTTATACGATGAAGACCGGTGGTTGTGCGTGCGGAGCGGTTCGCTACGAGATCAGCCTTGAGCTCACGCGGGTCACATTTTGTCACTGTTCGAAGTGCCGCCGCTGGCACGGCCACGTCGGCGCATACACGGCAGTCGACCGGCCGGGGTTCCACCTCACGCAGGAACGCGGCCTGCGCTGGTACGCGATGTCACCCACCGTCCGCCGCGGGTTCTGCGGCGAATGTGGATCGAGCGTTTTGTGGGATGAGGACGGCGTCGACAAGATCTCGATCTGCGCGGGCACCCTCGACGCACCCACCGGGCTTACCCCGAAGGCCCACATCTACCTGGGCAGCAAGGGTGACTATTACGACGTGCCTGACGACGGACTCATCCGACGCGAAGAACTGGCGCGCTGACGTCGCGCTCGTTCACAACTTCGGTTGGAGGTCAGACGTGGCCGCGCCCGCATCAGCCATCGTGGTGCATAGGCGGATCGTGCGATGGCCGGCACGTCGGACTTCGACGCACCCACGGCGCGCAACCGAGCATCGGGGCTCTACGACACTCGCGGCACGGGAGCGAC
The DNA here is from genome assembly GCA_902826865.1 of uncultured Myxococcales bacterium. Classification (GTDB taxonomy): domain Bacteria; phylum Myxococcota_A; class Polyangia; order Nannocystales; family Nannocystaceae; genus Xiheibacterium. Next base: position 493 of record CADEGN010000261.1, on the reverse strand, counting down.
AGAAGTGCCCTGCGGTCACTAGGTGCCCGTGGTGAAACCCCACGAACAGCAAATCTGGCATATTGAATGCACGCAACTTTGCCTGCCTGTCTTGATGGGTCGGCGGCGGGCCAACGTTGGAAGGTAGAGATGACGATGGGAAGGATACTAGCGGTTTCGAGCATATCGATGGCGATGTTCATGTCGGCTCGGCCAGCGAGCGCATGCTCGCCGCCACCCGACCTTGCGCTCTGGGCCTCGGTCGTCGACGGCTCCCGAGAGGTCCCAACCGACGGCGTGGTGGCGTTTCGCGCCACCGCCTACGGCGAATTTCAGCAGGCGTTGGGGTTGCTCGCCGTTGAAGTCGTTGATGGCGACGACGCGGTGGTACCGGGAGCGATCGAAACGATCGAGATCTCGTCTAGTGACACCTTTGGCGAAACCCGCGAGATCTTCGTGGGTGACCGATCGCCAGAGCGCAGGTCGACGCCGGCGCGCGGCGGCGCGCCGACCC
>CADEGN010000260.1 GCA_902826865.1 uncultured Myxococcales bacterium | reverse complement strand
ACACCGCATCACCGATCCGTCGCACCGCGCAAACGTGACGCGAACCAAGCGCGACATCGATCGCATCGGCGAGGTTGCGCACGACACCGGGTGTGTTTCGCGTGGCGATGTTGCTCGGGAGGCCGAGCTGCCCGTGCCCGTTGCCGCCCCAGCACGACACCCGGCCGTTGGCCAAACGCGCGCAGGTAGCATCCGCACCGCCCGCCAGCTGTTGGACCTGCGTCAGGCCGGCCACCGCGACGGGCGTATCGCGCTTTCGATCGCTCCGCGCCCCGGTGGAGAGCTGTCCCGCCGAGTTGTCACCCCAACACACCACCCCACCCGTACGACGACGCGCGCAGCTGTGATTGGCCCCCGAGGCGACGTCCACCGCGTCGGTAAGACCCGCAACTTCGACTGCGCGCGTACGACTGCCCGAATTCCCGTCGCCGAGCTGCCCTTCGGTGTTTCGACCCCAGCACAACACTTTGCCGCTCGCATCGACGACGCAGACGTGGTTCGCACCGGAGGAGATCCAGCGTGCCCCGGCGGCATCGGCGATGTCCCGCGGCGCGGTGTACACCCGCTGGCTGTCGCTGGCGAGCTGTCCGTTCTCCGCGTTGCCCCAACACCGCACGGCACCGTCGCGGAGGCGAGCGCAAGCGTGATAGTCGCCGGCGACGAGCTGCACCACATTGCTGAGTCCGGTCACCGCAGCTGGGCGCAACCCGACGGCCTTGGGGGTGCCACCTCGACCACCCCCGAGCTGCCCATCGGCGTCGTTGCCCCAACACATCACGGTTCCGCCGCGCCGCAACGCGCACGAGAAATCGAGACCAGCGGCCACGGCGATCGCGTCGCCGACGCCGAGGACTCGAACCGCCCGCGCGTTGTCGGCTCGCGTCCCGTCTCCAAGCTGGCCGTAGGTGTTTTTCCCCCAGCACAGCACGCTTCCTCCCTGGCGCACGGCGCAGGTGTGGTCGCCGCGCGTGGCGATCTGAAGGAGGGGATCGGTTTCCCTGCGCACCGGCGGCGTGGGCCTCGCGGTAGGCGGCGAAGGGACCGCCGGCGGCACGCTCGGCGGGGGCGTCGTTGGCATCGGACAGCCCACGATCGCCAACAAAGTCAACGCTGCAACCGATAGCAGGGGTCGCGAATTCGGCACTGCCGGCAAACCCTAGCAGCAACCAGATCGACCCGCGACGGCTCGCGAACCACGTTGCGCATTCGTGGCGCCCGGGTAGCCGCGCCCGGGTGTTGGCGGATCCACGGCGGGGTTACTCTCGCTTTCGAACGTGATGACAGTGTCGAGCAAAGCGTCGGTGATCGTCGTCGGGGGCGGAACGATGGGGCTCGCGAGTGCCTGGGCGCTTGCGCGCGCGGGGATCCCAGTCACCGTGCTCGAACAGTTCGGCCACGTTCACGACCGCGGCAGCCACAGCGGCTTCACGCGGATCATTCGCCAGGCCTACCACGAGGGCGCCAACTACGTTCCACTCGTGCAGCGGGCCGATCGTTTGTGGCGTGATCTGTCCGAGCGCAATCGCGTCGAGCTGCTGATCCGCACCGGGCTGGTCGAGATCGGCCCGCCGAGCGACCCGGAGTTCATGAACTCCATCGCCGCGTGCGATAGCCACGGTGTGGCATACGAGCGGCTCGACGCCGCCGAAACCCGCCGACGCTGGCCCTTCGAAGTACCCGACGAGTGGGTCGCGTGCTTCACACCATCTGGTGGCTACCTGCGGGTGGGCCCCTGTTTTGACGCGCTGCGGGACGAGGCCATCGCCGCCGGCGCCCGCTTTGTCTACGACGTTCGCGTCGCCGCGATCGGCTCGACCACGGCCGGCCCGGTGGTGATCGACCACGGAGAAAACCGGTGGTCCGCCGACGCGGTGGTCGTGACCGCCGGTGCGTGGTTGCCGATGGTTCTACCGGAGCTGCTCCCCGGGAGACTCACGCGTCTACGCCGAGTGCTCACGTGGTGGAAACCTGCGCCGGAGCTGATCGATGAGCTGGCAACGTTGCCGGTGTGGGCAACGTTCGATCCCCGCGGCTTCTTCTACGGGTTCCCTTGGAGCTCCGAAGGCATCACCGGACTCAAGCTCGCGCGGCATACGACTCGCGAGGTAGATCCATCCGACGTTCCTGTCGACCCCGACGAGGTCGATCGCAGCGTGCATCCGCACGACCTCGAGCCACTTCGGCGGTTCGTCGCGGAGCGATTCCCCGCCGCCGTGGGCGAGCTCGTTGACCACCGTGTATGCATGTACACGACTACGCCGAGCTGGGATTTTGTGATCGACCGCAGCCCCGCCGATCCCCGCGTAATTATCGCGGGTGGCTTCTCCGGCCACGGATTCAAGTTTGCGCCGGCTATCGGTGAGCTGGTTCGCGACCTTGTTCTGCGCCCGAACAGCGTGCCGCCAGCGGAGTTCGCGTTAACACGACAGGCCGCAACTTGAGCGGCAAGTTGTGCAGGAAAACACCGCTTTGGGCCGCCGCGCTCGGGCCGCGCGAGCGGGGGGCACCGGCCCTCAAGTCACCCCGGGAGCACGGCGATGTCCCGTCACGGAGCACAACGGTGAGTCGGTGCCCAACCCGAAACCCGGAGCTGGTTATGAACATGCGAAGTGAAACCCCTTCCTGTCGTCGTCAACACGAGCGCCTTCCCATGGTGCTGCCGGTCGCGGGGCAGTCGGGGGACCGCGTGTTCGCGGCGAGAAGCACCAACCTAAGCGCCGGAGGAGCCTGCCTCGAGGTCGATGGTGAGGCCCCGGAGGTCGGCAAGTCGATGCTCCTGCGCTTTGCGGTGCCGGGCACCGGGCGCCACATCGACGTGGACGCCGAAGTTCGCTGGGCGGAGCCGGGGAAGACGACGCGATGCGGCGTGATGTTCCGCAACGGACATCGGCGCTTGCTCGCCGCCCTGGTCGCGGGCGTCGTTGGGGTCATATCCGGGAACGCCGAGGCCGCCAACCGCACTGCCGTACCGACCTTCGACCCCAACGGCGATGTCGAACTCGACATGGACGCTGGCGGTGAGCGCCCAGACCAGCAGCGCGTGCTCGAGGCATTGTCTCGTCAGTACGACGAGATCGACGCCTGCGTGGTCGATGCCAAGAGCTCGCCGCGAAAGACCATGGGTGGCGAAGCGCACGTCTCGGTGCTGCTGAATCCGCAAGGCGAGACGCCGCTGGGCATCAACGCCGATCTGCCCAAACCGGTCGCGAAAGACCGCGAGCTTCGTGAGTGCCTTCGCGCCGCCGTGGCGACGGCACCCTACCCGAGCTATGACGGTCCCCCCATCGTGGTCGAATTCGATTTCGAACTCGATCCAGGATTCGAGGAGGTGCCGGGCGAGTAGTAGGCTGAAGATCGGCAGCGATGGGGCGTCCTCGGACGCCTCCCGATCATAACGATCCCCATGGCCCCGCGCGTCGCCTTGAAACCGGTGACGGGCGGGGCCCGCGTTTGTAGACGTCGTCGCGCCATGTCATCATGCGCGCGTGCAGACCTGCCGGCGCGTTCTTCTCGCATCGGTGCTGACCTTGGCGTGTCGTCCAGACCCCGGCGGCGACGATACCGGCAAGACCACGGCGCCTGCGGCCGCCGACCACGAGCGCCGAGCGATCGAGCTGACCAAGGAGGTGCGACGCCTCGGTTTCGGCGTCGATCTCGCTTCGGTTTCGGTGGAGGTTCGCCCAGCCGAGGGCATGACCAACTACGTCACCGAGTACCTAGCGATGGTTCGACAAGGCACGACGTTCGAGGCAGTCGCGCAATTGCGCCGCGCGCTTGGCATCAGCCCGATCACGGATGGGACCGGTATGCGGGCGGGCGTCACTCAGATGCTCGTGGCTTCGATCGCGACGGGATTTTTGCCCGAAGACGACGTCATCGTTGTGCGCGAGGAGCTCCTAGCCGATGCGGAGAGCCTCGATCACGGCCTCATCCAAGCGATCGCCTATGCCTACCTCGATCAAAAGCTCGGTGGCCTGGGGACCAGCGTGCTCGATTCCCAAGCAGTCACGGACGCAGCGTTGGTTCGGCAATGCTTGGTTGAGGGCTTTGGCCTTCTGCTCGCCGATTGGGTGATCTCTGCCAAGCGTGGCCAGGCGACAACGCAGCTCACCGACGCCGCAGCCGCGCTGCTCGGCACCCACGCGAACGTCCCCTGTTTGCCCGGCTCGCACATGCTCGCGCGACTGCAGGCCGCCGAGGGCTGGCAAGCCGTGGTCAGCAGCTTCGGCAAGAACCTAGCGTCCACCGAGCAACTCCTGCATCCCGAGAAGTACGAGACCGACTTCCCGGTGCCGCTCCAACTTCCCTCTTGGCCCGACGATGTCGGCGAAGCGACGCTCGTGCACGACGACGTCCTCGGCGAGCTCGCCATCGAACGTCTCCTGCGCGAGCGCGGTTATGACGACACGATTTCGTCGCGATCCGCCGTGGGATGGGATGGCGACCGGCTGGGCCTTTGGCGCCTGAGCAACGGCAAGCATGTCCTGGTGTGGCGAACCGCGTGGGATCGCGAGGAGGACGCTCAGCAGTTCATCGGAACGATCGCGCCGCTCCAACCCGATCCCTACGGTTTCCGCATCGCCCAACGCGGACGCCTCGTGGATGCGGTTTCCACCGATTCCGAGGCGATTGCGACGCGGTGGATGAAGTTGCTCGCCGACGAGGCCGAGCAACCGCTGCTCGAGCCGGGGGACGCTGTGAGCACGCGAGAGATCGAAGCAGCACCGCCTCCGCATGCGCGATGACCACCGGCGCGCCGGCCAACCGCGGGGATGCGCTGCGATAGTTACAGGCCGACGACGACGTTGTGTCGGTAGTACGCCGCGGCGTCACGGTCGTGGACGCGTTCCGCTTCGGCGAGGAGGAACAAACACATGGCGTGGGCAAGCCCACGCTCCCGGCGAGCGTTCCACAACCACGCTGCCGTTGTGCGGACCTCTTCCTCGAACATCTCGTAGAGCGTCGCGCGCTCAGACAGCGACAGCGGCAAGACCGCGTCGACATAGCTGCGGCGCAGCGTGACCCACTCCGTCCAGACGTCGATCGCGGCGGCGGCATCGCTGCGACGCCGTTTCGCGAGCGTGGAACAGGCGGCGAGGATCTGTGCGCTTGCGTCGTCAAACTGGAGCTCGCGCGCACGACGGAGAACGCCCACGGAAGCGGAGATCCGTTCGGAGTCCCGACCAGCCAGACAAAGCAGCAACGCGATGTCGCGCGCGACCGCACGCTGCATCCGCGCCACCACAAGCTCGCCGGGCGCCTTGACCGCGAGCGCGTCCACACGCTCCCTCACCTCGGCGCGCAAGCCGAAGTCGTTGAACGCGAGGTCCCAAGCCAGCGCAAGACGTTCGATCATCGGCGCTGGAACGGGGACGGTAACCGGCCACGCAGCCGCTTCGGCGTGGAGCGCCATCGCTCTCGTGACCGGATCTCTGCCCTCGTTTGCCGGAAGCGCCCCTAGCTCGTCGTCCTCGAGCACCCGCGCGATCGGACGCGGCGCCCGAAGGCACGCGAGTAGCAAACCCGCCGTGGCCACCCGACGCGGTGCGCAAAGCCATGCCCACACCAGGGAACGGCGCGGGATCTCCTCTGCCAGCATGCGGCGAGCACACATGCCGACGAACCGCGTCGTCGGCGTTGGGAACGGATCGTCGCTTACTCGGTCGACGAGCTCGTGCCACGCGCCCCGTCGGGCAGCATCGGCGACCAGCCAGTCGAGCGCGATCATCCGCGCGATGTCGGGGCAGATATCAGGCTCGATCTCGTCCAAGGTGCCGAGGAGCTTGGTGGCAGTATCGCGATCGCCGCTATCGGCCGCGATCAACCCGAGGGCAACGATCCCCGCGCCGCCCAGTTGATCCTCCGCGAGTCGGGCACGCAGCCACCGCGCGGTCTCGGGATCGTGACGGCGTCGCCGCAGGCTGGCGAGCGCGCCAGAGAGCACCGATCCACCGACGGGGTCGCGAAACCAAGGGTGACCGGCGCGCCGCGCCACGACCGTCGCCAAACGCACTGCACCGAGCGGAACCAGGAGCCACTTCACCACGAGCCAGGGGTGCACGAGGGGTGTGGCGAGCAGTAGCAAGCAGGCCAACGGCCACCATGGTTCACCCTGTTTGCCGACCAGCCACAGCGACATCAGCGCACAGGTGGCGAGCATAAGCACCGCCGCGGCAAACTGCTGTTCAGCGCGTCGAATGCCTCGCGCGCGCGGGCCCGTGGGAGCGAGGGTGGTAATCGACGGCAGTGGTGACACGCCGACGCCGAGACATAACGCAACGCAGCCGAGGACGACGAAGGTCTCGGTCATCTCCGCCTCCATCCCAAGGCGCGTTCCCCTCCGGTCCACGGCGGCGGCGCGGCGAGTGGCGCGACGGGCGTGGTGCGAACCGCCAAGCGGGCCCAGATCTCGTGCACGATCCGGCGCTCATGATTCGCGAGCTCATCGGCAGCGAAGTCGACCAAGTCGGGATCGCGCGCCCGCGGACCGAATGGCGTGTCGTACCTGCCGGCCCCTGGCGTTCCGCGTTCGAGTGCGGCGATTAGGTGGGCCCCGGCGAGGTCGAGCTCCCGCGCGGTCGCGCTGGGGGACAGCTGCAGGATATGGAATGGGTCGAGGGTAAATCGCTGGGCAAGGGTCGAATCCGCAGCTGGCGGCGGGATCTCCAATGGCGCGGGGGGCTTTGCCACGATTTGCGCACTGACGCCGAACGCTCGGTGAAAGTTCCCGGCCGTCGACAAACTCCGATCAACCCGCCGCGCGGAACTCTCCGGAACGGGTGCGAACGCCGCTGCACGCGACCACCCCGGCGGGAGGGAACAGCGCGGTGCGAACGGAACTGCGCGCCCGGCTGCGGGGTTGACCGGTTGTGCCCAGTGGGGTAACCCGGGTCCACGAGGGGTGCCGAACGCCGGGCATCGGCGGGCGGCAATCGCAGGTTTGCGCGCCATCAAGATCGCCGGCACCGGGGTATCGCTCCCCCCCAAGGTGGTGAAAAACGCTGATCTCGAGGACGTCGTCGACACGTCCGACGCGTGGATCACCGAGCGCACTGGGATCAAGGAGCGACGCATCGCCGACCCCTCGATCGCCACCTCGGATCTGTGTGCGGAAGCCGTCCGTAACGCGTGCGCCGACGCCGGAGTCGACCCGAGTGACATCGACGGACTCATCGTCTCAACCTCCACCACCGACACCCTGTTTCCGTCGACGGCGTGCTGGGTGCAGCGCAAGCTAGGAATCAAGGGCATGCCCGCCCTCGACGTCAGCGCGGGCTGTAGCGGATTCCTTTACGGGCTCGAACTCGCCACCAACTTGATCATCGCCGGCGCGATGCGCCGAGTCGCTGTGGTGGGCGGCGAGGTGATGAGCAAAGTGGTCAACTGGCGCGATCGGGGTACCTGCGTGCTATTCGGCGACGGGGCCGGCGCAGCCATCGTGGTGCCCGGCGACGGCCGCTCGGGCGTGTTGGCCTCCAATTGGGGTGCCGACGGCAACCTTGCCCCGATCCTCTACCAGCCCGCCGGTGGCACCCAGATGCCGGCCACGCGCGAGAGCGTCGACGGTGGGAAGCACACGGTCCACATGGAGGGCAACACGGTGTTTCGCCACGCCGTGGTCGCGATGAGTACCGCCGCCGTTCAGGCGATGCGCGACGCCGAGATCACCGCGGACGACGTCTCACTGTTCGTGCCTCACCAAGCCAACATGCGGATCATGGAAGCGGCACGCGAACGAACTGGGGTGCCGCGCGAGAAGATGTACAGCGTGCTTCACAAGTACGGCAACATGTCGGCGGCCACGATCCCAGTCGCCCTGCACGAGGCGCGCACCGAGGGATTGATCCGCGACGGCGACATCGTCGTATCGACCGCATTCGGCACCGGGTTCACATGGGCCGCCTGCGTGCTGCGCTGGTAGCTCAGGCATTCTCCATCGGCTGCGGTGCGTCCCAATCATCCGGCCAACGCCCGTGCGTGATCGCGTGAACCGTCGCGCGCCGAACCCGTTCCGCCAAACGCCCGATCTCGCCGTCGGAAAGGCCCTCGGTTTCGTGCTGCGGACCGACGTAAACGTCGACGCGTCGCCAAGGATGAAAGACGAGGGATCCCTTGCGATTGAGTTCGTACATGCCGGCCACGGCGATCGGTACGATCGGCATGCCAGCGTCGCGCGCCATCATGAACACGCCGCGCTTGTAGGCGTGGACTCGGCCGTCGGGGCTACGGTGCCCCTCCGGGAACGTCAGAACCGACATCCCGATCTCTTTGCGCGCCCGCGCCGCGACGCTCAGATCGGTGATGATGCGCTCGCGGCTGCGCTTGTGCACCGGGATGCCCTTCGACAGCGTCATCAGCCAACCGTAGATTGGGATCTTGAACTGCCACGCGTTCATCAGCCCCGAAAACGCGTGCGGGATCGCTGCCGACGCCACATGGCCGTCGAGGAGATTGATGTGATTCTGGGTGAACACGCTGCGGCGCTGCGCATCGAACCTCGGGTGGTAGTGCACACGCAGCCGCGCCATCGCAATGTACCGCGGCACGTGAACAAAGAGCGGCGCGGTAACCCACCCATGGACCTTCTGATAGGGGAACCCGACCAGCCGGAGTCCGATGGTTGCGAGCGCACCTATGAGCATCCACAGGAAGCTCCCGACCCAGACCCAGGTCGAGAACAGCGCGAGGCCGATGCTGCGGAAGACCGCCATTTGGGGGCGGAGCATACTCGCCATCGCCAGGTCGGGGCCGCCCCCCAGCGGGCTGATTTTGCAGCCAGCGCGTGCGTCCGCCCACGCGCCGCGCGCCACCGAGCGCGGGGCAGGTTGCGCGGAATGTGGCAACCGCGACCGAACGCGCACGACCCCGGGCCCGCCAGCATCGGCCCGAGCAGAGGAGTAGCATCCGCCCGCGCCGTGGCCGACGCATTTCGCTTCAAGATCGCCTTCATCGGTAGCCACGGGGTCGGGAAGACCACGCTGTGCTACGGCCTAGCCGCGCGGCTCAAGGCGAACGACGTGACCCTCGAGATCGTCCACGAGGTGGCGCGGCGTTGTCCGCTGCCGATCAACGAGCAAACCAGTTTGGCAGCGCAGTTGTGGATCCTGCATACGCAGATCTCCGAAGAGATCGTCGCATGCCAGCGCTACCCGGTGGTGTTGTGCGATCGAAGCGCGCTCGACAACTACGTCTACCTGCTGCTCGCCGCCGGGGGGCAGCCGAGCCTCGAGGGACTCATCGGGCATTGGATGGCGACGTACGACTTGCTCGTAACGGTGCCGATTACCGCGGCGCCGAATCCCGACGGCCTGCGCGCCACCGACCCCGCGTTCCAACGCGCGGTCGAGGACCGTTTGCTCCGCGAGCTTGACCGGCGGAAACTCGCAGCCATCCATCTCGCCGCGCATGCACGTGGCGATTGGATCAGCCAGGTCGAACAAGAGGTCTTGCGTCGACTGGCCCCGTCGCAGCTGCCGCTACTCTGAGATTGGATGTCGTCGCGGGTTGCCGCCGGTGCCGCCGCGATTCGCGTGTAGGCAGGTGCGCTCCGATGTCGAACTCGGCATGTGCCGGAGCGACACACGGCGGATTTCGAGATGCTCGCAACCAGAAACGCGCGAACAACTTCGCACGTGGATCCGTCAGAGTCAGCGTGCTGCCCAGAACGGGATGTTGAGGCCCGCAAGCGCACGGTCTCACGACGGAGTCGAGAAATGATTCGCAGTAGCAATGCCCGGCGGTCGCCTGTGACCGCGGCAATCCTCTCCCTGCTGGCAGTGACAGCGTCGGCCTGCGATCCCGCGGAGCGCGGCAGCGGCGGCGAGATCGATCCATCCGGCATCTCGATCGGCGGTCAGGACTCGGACGACAGCTCGTTGGGCTCGAGTGGTAGCGGTGCGACCGACGCCGGCGAGAGCGACGCGGGGTCGACCTCGGGTGTCACAGGATCCCTCGGTGAAGGAGGGACGTCCTGCGGTGAGCAGGTCATCGTCGCCGACGTCGCCGTGCCTCAGATCATGCTGGTGCTCGACAAGTCCCGCAGCATGGTCAGTAACCGCTGGGACGCCGATGGAAACCCCGGCACGCCTACCGTGACGAGGTGGCACAGCTTGCATGCGGTCGTCGACGGCCTGGTCGGCGGCCTTGAGCAGAGCGTGCAGTTCGGTGCCGTGATGTTCCCTAGCGCCACGTTAACGAGCACCGAGGCCGCCACCGCATGCGGCGTCTCGGACTCGGCCGACGTCGAAGTCGGCCTGAACCACGGTGCCGCGATCCTCGCCGCGATGCCCGCTGCAGGCTCGATGGAGATCCACGGAGGCACACCGACCACCATGGGCCTTCAGGTCGCGGTCACGAGCCTGCTCGACTCGGCCGACGGCAACCCACAGGCGATCGTGCTGGTGACCGACGGCGCCGCGAATTGCACCGACGGAACCGCCGGGGACCAAGTGTTCACGGTGTACGACAACGACCTCACCCCGGCGGTAGCTAGGAGCGTGACCCCGTAAGGGGTCTCGCTCCTCCGTGCCCGTGCCCGTGCCC
>CADEGN010000259.1 GCA_902826865.1 uncultured Myxococcales bacterium | reverse complement strand
CGGCCGGACGTGCGCTGACGAGGACGTCGTCGCCGTCCATGGCGCCGCCGCGGTGAACCGCGGGGATAAAGACGGTTCCGTGGCCGTCCTCCCGCTCGGCGAACCCGAATCCTTGCGGGTGCACCGAGAGGCGCGCGCGCAGGACCTCGTTTGGCGCGACGTCCTCGGCCTCGCGTGCGGCCCGATCGCGGCCACGCCGCGCCGGCGGAGCGCCGCCAGCGGTGCGCGGCGACTCATCCTTGCGCTCGCCACGGGCGCGTACCGAGGCAGCATCACTCGCGCGCGTGCGCACGGGCTTGCCGCCGCCGCGTGCGGGCTTGCCCCGGACCGCCCCGCCCTTTTGCGCGGGGGTTCGGCGCCCCTTCGCTTTCTGTTTTCCCTTGCCCACGTGCGCGGGAGCCTAACATCCCGCCACCAGCCACGCGATCACCGACCACCTCGAGGTGGTTCGCGATGCTACGCGCGGCGATCACGTGCCGAGCGCACGCAGATGCCCATCGTCGCAACCGACGATGAGGATGCCCCCGGGGCCGATCGCGACCGGCGCATCGATGTCGGCGGGAAACTCGAGCGCCCACGCGCGGGTGCCATCGGGCGAGATGGCGTAGAGGCGATCGTCTTGGCTGCCGACGTAGATCCGCCCGTCGCGATCGATCGTCGGCGTCGCCGCGATGGACCCGCCGGTGGTGAACTTCCAACGCAGACGCCCGTCGGGACCGAGTGCGTACAACGACCCATCGAGCGACGCCACATGGATCGTCCCATCGGGACCGACCGCCGCAGCGGAGCGAATGTCGCGGCCGGTCTGGAACGTCCAGCGCATTTGACCCTGCGGGTCGATCGCGAGCACACGACCGTCGTCGGCGCCGATGTAGATGTTGCCGCTCGCGTCGAACGCCGCGGTGCCGTCCACATCCGCGCCGATCTCCATTCGCCAGCGCGGCTCCCCACCCGGAGTAGCGGCCCAGATCGCGCCGTCTTGACCGCCCCAGACGATCAGGTCGCCCGCGGCCATCGGCGTCGAAAACACGTGCCGCGCCCGCTCCGCCCCGACGGCGGGCACGCGCCAGCGCGTCTCGCCGGTCGGCCCGAGGCGATACACACCGTCGGCCCCGACCAACACGTCCCCATCGGGCAGCACCGTGGGTCCACCGTCCACGTCGCACCGCACCCCCTCCGGACCCGGCGTCCGCGGCGGATTGCAGTCGCCGAGCCGCCGCCGCCACAGCACGGCACCATCGGTCGCAGACACGGCGACAAGCGTGTCGTCGTCCCCACCCACGAGGATCTCGCCCGCTCGCCCCTCCGCCGGCGAGGACCAGAGGATTCCGTCGAGCCAGACGTCCACGCCGATCGTGCCCGCCGCATCCCCGTCCAGCGGCACACCGACCAGGCGACCCGCGTGGGTCCCCACAAACGCGGTCGCAACCCCGCCCGGCCCGGCGGCGATTGCCGCACGGGCCGAGATCACGGCCCCCAGCGGCTGGTCCCACAGCAGGCGCGGGGTCTGGGCGGGCCCGGCTGCGGGTTTGCGCACGGACTCGGTCGTGGCGACCGCCGCGATCGGGCGGCAGCGCCTGTCCTCGCAGACGTGTTCTTTTGGACAGTCTTCGTCCGTGCTGCAGGGCCGAGCGCCGTTCTGGCCGCCGCCCGGGCGGCAGGCGGGACCGCACGCGCTGGCGAACCAGAGGGCGACGACGGCGCGGTAGCGCCCAGAGATCCTGGGGAGATGCACGGGCGGGGTGAATCCTCGTCGAATTCCGCCTTTGACTTCCAATTCCTTCAGTGGTAGTCGTAGCGAATCGCCAGTCGATGTGCTGGCGTGAAAAAACTCTTGTTATTTCAAGAGTTTAGAACACGTTGCTTCGCCGGGGCGAGGCGCAGGCTGAGGCACCGATGAGCCTCACCACGGGGTGTGAACATGGTCGCTGAACAGGCCGCACGGGCACAAGAGAAAGAAGCGCCGGTCGAAGAGATCTACTACCGCAAGGGTGACATCGACTTCTGCTTCTTGCTCAACCGCCGCCATCACAACCTTCGCGTCTTCGATTACCGCGTCGGCAACTACCAGCAGAAGCGCGATTTTTTCGATCGTATCGCGCGGGCTGAGGGGCTCCGCAAGGTATTTACGGTCGTCGAGAAGCAAGACAGCAAGAGCTGGCGCTCGGTCGGCTTCTCCCGCGAAGGTGCGATCCCGGGGTACTTTCGAACCGCGGACGCGTACATCATGAGCCGTGTCTACACGGACGACGGCGAGCCGATCCAAGGCGGCGCGCCCAAGCTGATCGCGGCATCGGCCCACTCGAAAGAACGGGTGCCTGTGAAGCCCCGCGGACTGACGACCGAGGTCGTCTCCGATCGCAACCGCCTGGAGAGCGTCACGGGTCATTTGGCGGAGGCCGCCCTCTACGCCCCCTTCCGCCGGGGTACCTTCCACCCGGACTTGGGGCTGGTGGCCAAGATGGGCCGTAAAGAGTACTGGGTCGGAGCTGAGACGGACAGCTCGTTTGGCCACGCGAAAGTCGACATGCTTTCGGCGCCGGACAAAGACGCGGATGTGGCAATCCTGGCATTTTGCATGCGATCGCTGCTCGACGAGCTGCTCAAATGCGAAACTGCCAGTGTGTTCTCGCTGTGCGCTGTGGACTGGCCGATGTCCAATCAGGTCTACTCGGAGCTCGGATTCAAGGTCACGGCGCGCCTGACCGACCACGTCACCCGCGACGATGAGTTTATCGGAGCCCAGCTCTGGCACCGCCGGCTGGCCAACACCCCGACCCCCCGCCTGCCCTCATTTATTTGAGGGCGCGACGCCGCGGCGGTGGCAGCGTCGCCGACGATTGCGTGTCACCCCGCACGCAAATGGCGTGCTTTCCCGACTACCAACTTGTACCAGTTCGCGGTACTCACTCTACCGTTCGGGTCGCAAGATTCGTCGGCCCGCTGCTCCGGAGAAAAACCATGAAGATCGCAACCAGCATGCTGGTGCTCGCCACCGCCCTTGCATTCACCGGATGCAAGAAGGCCGACACCACGACCCCCGAAGACGGCGCGAAGGCCGAGGAAACCACGCCGAGCGACGCCACAACGCCGCCGGCGGACGGCGAAGCGCCGGCCGATGGCGAAGCGCCAGCCGATGCCCCCGCCGAGGGTGCCCCGGCCGCTGAGCCGAGCTGAGCCGCACAGGCTCAAGCGCAGGCGGGCGCGCTCTCTCGGCCCGTCCCCCGAACGCCTCGTAGCGAACCCTCGCTGCGGGGCGTCGGTGTATCAGCCAGCGACTGCGTGCGCGCGCCGACGACGGCGCGCGAGCCAGCAGCCGAGCACGAGCGGCCCAGTCCCCCACGACGCGCCTTGCCGGCAGCCGCACCCTTGGCCGCTGCCCCGCATCTCGCCGAAACCGTCGGGCAATGCCGGCGAAGTACCGTCATCGAGTGGTTCGGTGCCACGACCATCGCTTGTGCCCGTCCCTGACGACGAGGTGGTCGCGTCCCCACTGTCGCCCGTTGCCGTCGCTGTCGGGCCGGTGTCATCTGCCGCCGACGTCCCCGACTCGCTGCCGAGCGGCAACACGCATGGGCCCTCGGCCTGGAGAAGCCCGATATCCATCCCGTAGAAGAACTGCATGATAGCCGTCGCGTCGTAGCCCCGCTCGGCCTCGAGGCATCGGGCGCTCCACTGCCCCATGCACCCGCGATTTTGCCCGTACCCCGCGTCGGTCGGATCAAACACCGACCCGAGGGCGGTCTGCTCCACCGCGTCGCCGGTCTTTCCCTCGTTGTAGGTGACCCATTTCTCGGTCGCGCCCTCCATGCCGACGCATGCGGGCCCGCCCACGCCAGCGTCGCCCGCAACGAAGAAAGCATACGTAAGGGTATCGTTGAAGTGGGTGTAGACGCCGCTGGTGGCGGCCACGGCCGCGTAGTGCTCGGCTCCAGGCGCGGCGTCGCACGAGTACACCTGGCAGCCCGTTCCATCGCAGATCGATCCCTGGGTCTCGATGTTGTAGTAGGCCACCGAGCGCGCTGCGATGGCCTGCGCTTTCAGGGCCTCCGGCCCGGCCCCCCCGTTTTCGCAGCGGATCACATGGGGTAAGTAGTCGTCCTCCAGCTCGATCTCGCCAATACCCTCGACGATGATCGAGCAATGGGCGGCAGGCAGCGGCGCAGGGACCTCGACCAAAGGCTGCGGCGTGCCCAGCGGTGCGTCGCGCCAGGGCGGATCACCGATCCGATCCTCCGCGCACGCGGCCACCGCGAGGACAACAATCGATCCCGCGCGCAGCATCGGCCAAACGGTACCACCTTGGCGTGATCTCGCCACCTGGGGACGCGGCCGGTCATCCTTCGGGCACGAACGCGTCCTGGATCAGCCCGGTCAGGCAGCGGATCGCCGGCGAGAAGTCGGCATCGCAGATCGACTCGATACAGCAACGCACCCTGCCCTCGTCAGCCGGGGTCTCGGGATCGTCGAGGACGTTCAGACTCTCGCACACGCTGCGAATCCGCACCGGCGGGATGGCCTGCCCCGCGGAGGTCGCGTTCGCTGCGTCGTAACTCGTGCATCCCGGGCCGATACCGAACTCGAACTCCTTGTCGGCAGCGCGCGTGCCCGCGTCCCACTCACCCGGCAAGATGTCCCCGCCCGCGGACACGGCTGGATCGCGCCATCGCCGGTAGACCAGGGCCTCGACCCCTCCTTGCGTCGGTTGAAACGGCGGGACATTGGCATGCGCGGTCACCTCGGGCACGCCCAGCACGCCCAGCATGATGACCTCGCGCCCTTGGCCGCGGAACATCCGCAACATGTCGACGTAGCGGCTCACCGGGTGCAGCACCGCTTCGTCATCCGGGACACCGATGGTGCCGTCGGCGTCCTTGTTGGTGGCGACGCACCCGCTGTATTCGCCCGTCTCAGGATTCAGATCGCCGCAGACAACTCCCGCATTCCAACAGATCGACGAACTCGGCGCGTGCTGACCGAAGCGTGGGTTGACGGCCTGGAAGTCTGCGTCACCCATGATCGAGTAGTCCCGAACCGAGCAATCGGTCTCATCGGTGATGATCGCGATCGCCAACACCGCATCGTCGCGCAAAAACGGCTTATCGATCCACGACCACTGCGGCTTGGTGCATTGGTCGGGAGCATTCCAGCAAGCGGAAGGATTGAGCGCCTGCACCATGGCCTCGAGCGGCGACTCGTAGCCACACCCGTCGATCCCCTGGGGCCCGAGGCAGGCGAGGGCCCGACCCGGCGTTCCGTCGATGACGTTGCTGCCATGGCGATCGAAGTGGATGAAATGATCGGTCGGCTGGGCGGGATGAGTAGGATCGCAAACCTGCGTGCAAGCCGTCTCGACCACTAGGGGGTCGGCCCCAAACCCTGAGAAGCGAGCAAGACGGGAGGTGCATGGCGTCCAGATCGGAGACCCCTTCGCCGCTTGATAGTCTGGCTTGGAGAATGACTCGCACAGCGGGTTGCCGAGATCTGTGGTCGTCACCATCACGTTGACGTCGGCGCCGACCCGATTCCCGTGGCGATCCTCGAGCTGTTCGAGCTGCTCGATCAGCATCGGGAAATTCTCGGCGAGGTTGAGCTGCTCCTCAGCCATGGTCCCCGAGTTGTCGATCACGAAAAGGAGATCGATCTTGTTCTGGCAGGCCCCGTCACCATCACAGCTGCCCGGAGGGACATCCGGGATCACCGGGTCGGTGCTCGCCGGCGCCTCACTCGCCCTGTCGTCGGCCTCGGCGCCACCTGTGGCCGGCCCCGGCCCGAGCACGAGGACGGGATCGGCGCACGCAGCTGCGAGCAACCAACCCCCGCACACGGCCGGATGCGCGGGTATCCGCACCCTGCTGCGAACGCGGGCCCCGGGCTCGGACCGGCCCCTTCGCACAAATCTGAGCCGATTGGGCACGCTCGCGCGATCTTAGTACGACCGTGGGTATCCGCGCCGCGCAACCGCTCTCTAGCACGCCCGGGGGATCGACCTCGGATGCGGACCTCGTCGCGGCCGCAGTCGGCGGAGACCGCGCTGCATTCCGGGCGATCTACCTCCGCCACGCACGCCATGTGGCCAGCGCCATCACGCGTTGGCTCGGCGACGACGCGGATCTCGACGACATCGTTCAGGACACATTTGTCCGCGCGTCGCAGCGCCTTGCGAGTCTCCGCTCGCCCGCGCACGTCCGCCCGTGGCTGGTCACGATCGCCGTGCGCCTCACCCACAGCCGCATCGTCATCCGCCGGCGCCGTGGGGGCTTGCTGCGCGCGTTCGGCTGGCAGGCGGCGCGTATCTCAGATCCAGCTCTTCGCGCCCCGGCCGACGAGCTCTCCGCTGCGCTCATCAGCGTACCCGAGGACCTGCGAGTACCGTGGCTGCTGCACCGGATTGAGGGTGAACGGCTTGAGGACGTCGCGGCGAGCTGCGGCGTGTCGCTCGCGACCGTGAAGCGCCGGATCGCAGCGTGCGAACGCAAACTCGAGCGGCGGATGGGAGGCGGACGATGAGCGAGGACGGGGCGCTCGAGCGCGCCTGCCGAGATCTCCGCGCGCGTACCCCCGCGTGGGATGACCTGCGCGAGCGGCGGGTGCTGGGTCGGATCGAAGCCCAGATCGATGTCACGCGCGCCGCCAGGCGTTCGATCGCTGCTCGGGCGATGCCCTGGGTCGCGGCCGCAGCGCTGATCATGCTGTGCCTGACGGGCTGGGTGTTGCTGCGCAGCTTGACGACGCCCGAGATGGCGTCGGTCACCGTCGCAGACGATATCGTCGCCGTGACGCCGAGCAACCCGCCGGCGATCCCGGCAGTCGCGGCGCCTGCCCTCGTGCTCGCCGATGGCTCGGTGGTCTCCCTCGGAGCCAGCGCCGAGGTCAACCTGCGCGAGCAAGCCGCCAACCGCATCGTGATCGAACATCGCTCCGGACGGGTCCACTACGACGTGCGTCCGGGTCTCCCGCGGGCATTCGTGGTCGCGGCCGCCGATGTCGAAGTGACGGTGGTCGGGACCGCGTTCTGGATCGCCCGCGACGCCGGACGCGTGCGTGTGACGGTCGAGCACGGCCGCGTCGAAGTCGCGCGCGCGGGCACAAGCCCGACCGTATTGACTGCCGGCGACGAACTCGAGCTGACGCTCGGCCCTGACCAGGCCGCCGCACCACGAGTGCCAGCGCCGGATCCGGCGGGTAGCTCGCGGGTGAGCGCTCGCCCGCGGCGACGGGCGCCTGAGCCGAGCGCGACGGCAAGACCCACCCTCGACGACCTGCTCGCCGCAGCCGACGATGCGCGCGCCCGCGGGGACGCCACACGTGCGGCGGCACTTTTGCAGGAGCTCGTGGATCGCTTCAGCGAGGACCCACGGGCCTACGGCCCATGTTTTCAGCTCGGAAAAGTAGAGCGCATTCGCGGACGTCACAGCGCGGCGGCCACCGCGTTTGCCCGCGCCGTCGGGCTCGCCCCGAGCGGATCGCTCAGCGAGGACGCCCGCGCCGAAGCGGCACTGTCTTGGTTTGATGCCGGGCGATTCGATCGCGCGCGCGCGGCCGCAGACGACTATCTCGGGCGTTACCCGGATGGAGCCCACGTCGCGCGCGTCCGCCGTATGCTCGATCAGCTGCCGTGATCGCCCCCGTCCTCGTCGGTGTGCTCGGCCTCGGACCGTCGCCGCCGGTGAACGTGACGGCGCACCAGTGCGGAACACTCGACGCAGATGAAGTCAGTCGGCTGCTGATGGTCGAGCTCGACCCCGTCGTCGACGAAAACCGCGGCGGACCGCCGCTCACCGTCACGCTCAGCTGCTCGTCCGAGATCCTCGCCATCGCCGTCACCGACCCCGTAACCGGCAAACGCATGGCGCGCGACGTCCCCGCGCCGGCCGACGTACCCGGTCGCGAGCGCGTGGTGGCCCTGGCGGTGGCCCAGTTGTTCACCGCCTCGTGGCTCGAGCTGCTCACGCCGGCCCCGCCGGAGGCGCAGGCGCCCGTTCCCCCGCGGCCGCCTGCGCCCACCATCGCCGACGAGACAATCGCGGCGGCCCGTGCACTCGCGCGCGCGCGCGTGCGCCCGCGCTCGCGTTCGATCGCCCTCGCCGTCGGGACCGCAGTCCGTGGTCGCGCCCTCGAGCGCGCGCCGTTTGCCGTGGGCGCGGCCACGGTCGAGCTGCGTGCGTACCTCGGCGATGTCGGCCTGCTCGTGCGAGGAGGTTTTGACGGCGGTGTGGCCCGACGCTCGCTCGGCGACGTGTCGGCACTGCTCATCACGGCCGGACTCGGCGTGATCGGGCGGGTCGCTCTGACCCGACGATGGAGCTTCGGCGGCTGGACCGCGGCGTCAGCCGCGTGGGGCCGCGTGGCGGCGAAGGCCCGCGCCCCGGGAATCCGCGCGGCGTCGAGCAGCGCGGCCTCCGGGGAGCTCGCAGTCGGACTCGGCCCGTGCTACGGGGGCGACCGCATCGGCGTCGAGCTCGACGTCGAACTCGGCGCGACCCTGCGCCCGCCAGAAGGCCTCGTCGACCGTGAGCGCTCGGTCACGTCAGGCGGCGTCTGGACGGGGCTCGCGCTGCGCCTGGCCGTGGCGTGGCCGCTGGCCCAGGGAGCCGGCCGTTGAACCGGCCCCGCGCTGCCCAACGGGCGCGCGGCTAGAAGCAGCGCCCGCCACCCGAACGGGCGCGCGGGTTGACTGCAGCCGGTGCGGGTTTAGCCTGCCGGCGACGCCTATGTCCGACGCCCCGACCACCACCCACGTGTTCAAAGCCGAGGTCGCCGCCGTGCTGCGGCTCGTGACCAACTCGCTGTACACCAACCGCGAGATCTTTCTCCGAGAGCTGATCAGCAATGCCTCCGACGCGCTCGACAAGGCACGCTTCGCCGCCTTGGTCGAGCCCGACCTCGCCGGCCGAGAGCTCACCCCGAAGATCACGCTCACCGCGGATGGCCCGCGAGGGGTGCTTGTGATCGAAGACTCCGGGATCGGCATGACCGCCGCCGAGGCCGAGCGAAACCTCGGCACCATCGCACACTCTGGCACGCTCGAGTTTCTCGAGCGCGCGGCCGCACGCGGCGAAGGCAAGCCCGATCTCAGCCTCATCGGCCAATTCGGCGTCGGTTTCTACAGCGCGTTCATGGTTGCCGATCGCATCGACGTGTACTCGCGTTCTGGTCGTCCCGATGCCGTGGCCGTCCATTGGAGCTCGGCCGGCGACGGTGGCTTCGCCCTCGGCCCGAGCGACAAACCGAGCCGCGGAACACGCATAGAGCTCCACCTGCGCGAGGACGCCAAGGAGTTCCTCGATCGCTGGCGCTTGCAGCACATCGTGAAACGCTACAGCGATTACGTGCTCTACCCGATCGAGCTTACGACGATCGCCGCCGATGGCGGCGCGTCGGATACCCAGCCGCAGATCAACCAGGCCCAGGCGTTTTGGATGCGTGCGCCCAAGGACGTCGGCGACACGGACTACGAGGAGTTTTACAAGCACGTCATGGGCGGCTTCGTCTTGCCGGGCGACAAACCCCTCGTGCGTCTGCACGTGGTCGCGGACGCGCCGCTGCAGTTTCGCGCGGTGTTATTCGTGCCTGCGCGTCGGCCGATGGACCTCTTCGGCGAGGACGCCAAGCACCTCCAGCTCTACGCACGTCGGGTGCTGGTGATGGAGAACTGCGACAAGCTGCTCCCGTCGTACCTCCGGTTCTTTCGCGGTGTGGTCGATTCGGAGGACCTCCCCCTCAACGTCTCGCGCGAGATGCTGCAGGAGCACGCGGCGTTGGCGGCGATCCGCCGGCAACTCACGCGCAAGGCCCTCGGACTGCTCGCCGAGGCCGCACAGGACGACGCACCGCGCTACCGCGATCTGTGGCGCGAGTTCGGCGTGTTCCTCAAGGAGGGTCTGCACACGGACAACGCCCACCGCGAGCAACTGACCGAACTGCTCCGCTTCGACTGCACGGGCAAAGACGCGCCGGTGTCCCTGCGTGAGTACGTCGATGCGATGCCAACCGGCCAAGACAAGATCTACTACATCACGGGAGAGAACGCCGCCGAGCTAGCCAAGAGCCCCCACCTCGAGGCCTGTCGTGCCCGCGGTTACGCCGTGTTGCTCATGACCGACGCCGTCGACGAGTGGGTTGTGCAGGATCTCGAGCGCTATGCCGATCGTCCGCTCGTTAGCATCACCAAGGGCGACATCGAGCTGCCGAGCGACGTGAACGCGGCGGTCGGCGATGAGCTCGGCGGTCTATGTGATCGCGCCAAGCAGGTCCTTGGTGATCGGGTGACGACAGTGCGGGTATCGAAGCGCCTGACCGAGAGCGCATCGTGTCTGGTCGACGATGAACGCGGCATGGGCCGCAACATGGAACGGATCCTCCGCATGTCCGGCCGCGACGTGCCCACCCGCGCGCGCGTGCTCGAGCTCGACCCGGGCCACGGGTTCGTCCTCGCCGCCGCCAAGCTTGCGCGAGAACAACCGGACGACGCCCGCCTGGGTCTATGGATCGAGCTGCTGCACGACCAAGCCTCCCTGGCCGAAGGGACCGTGCTCGATCCTGCGGGCACCGTTCGCCGGATCCAGGCCGTGCTTGATG
>CADEGN010000258.1:6580-10692 GCA_902826865.1 uncultured Myxococcales bacterium | reverse complement strand
TACCCCACTGCGTCCCTGCTCGCTGTGCTGCCGCTTGTGCGCGCCGGCCTCGTCACTCCGGACCGCGCCATCTCGATCCTCGGCACGAGTGGAACTTCCGGCGCCGGCAAATCGCTACGCGACGACCTTCACTTCAGTGCCATGGTCGACAACCTATTCGTCTACGGCGTAGGCAATCACAAACACCTCGGTGAGCTCGAGGCGAAACTCGGGCGCACCGTCGCGTTCGTGCCACAGGTGGCTCCGTTCGCCCGCGGGCTGACCATCACCGCATTCGTTCCCACCACCGCCACACCCGCCGAGCTGCACGCATGCTTGCACTCGACCTACAGCGCTGCGCCTTGGGTCACAGTGTTCGATCGCCCCGGCCCAGGATTGGGCGTGCGCCACGTCGTTGGTACGCACCAAGCGGCGCTCGCGGTCGGGCCGCGCGCGCACGGCGATCTCGTCCCGGTGTTCGCCACCATCGACAACCTGCTGCGCGGCGCCGCCAGCACAGCGCTCGCAACCCTCAATTCGTGGCTCGGCCTCGATCCCGCACTCGGGATGCCCGCCCCTGCTCGGCTCGTCAACGACGTACCCGGCATGACCCTTGGACTCCACAGCTTCACATAGGCTCGCTCCGCCTCGAGGATCCCATGCAACCCACCAGCACCGACGCGCCTCTGCCCCAAATCGCCTTCCCCACCGGGCTGCCCGTTCCGCGCGGCTTCCCCTTCTCTGGCTTGCGCTGCGGGATCAAGCAGGCGCGCCCCGATCTGGCGCTGGTGCTGTCGAGTCCACCGGCGGCAAGCGCTGGCGTTTTCACCCGCAATCCGGTGCGCGCTGCCTGCACGACACGCAACGCGTCGCTCGTGCCGGGCGCGAGCACGACTGCGATCATCTGCAACAGCGGCAACGCGAACGCCATGACCGGTGAGCTCGGGGTCCAGGCCAACGCCATGGTCGCCGCCGAGCTGGCCAAGCTGCTCGGCGTCGCCGACGTCAACGTGCTCACCGCGTCGACCGGAGTGATCGGTACGCCGTTGCCATCAGATCTCATCGTCGAGGCGCTCGACGACCTCGTCGCGGCTGCCAGTCCCGATCCGCGCGGTGCAGCTGAGGCGATCCTCACCACCGACACCGTCACAAAACTCGCCGCGATCGAGATCATGCTGCCCGGCGCGAGCACACCGGTGCGGATCCTCGGCATCGCCAAGGGCTCGGGGATGATTCACCCCGATATGGCCACCACCTTGGGATTCGTGTGCACCGACGCCGCCTGCTCCCCGGCGCTGCTCCAACGCCTGCTCGGCGAGTCGATTGGGACCACGTTCAACGCGATCACCGTCGACGGCGACACGTCGACCAACGACATGGTGCTCGTTTTGGCCAACGGGGCAAGCGGCGTCCATGTCGAGGGCGACTCGGTGATCGCTGCCTTCGCCTCCGCGCTCCACGCGGTGCTGTTGGCCCTCGCCAAGCAGGTCGCACGCGACGGCGAAGGGGCCACGCGCCTGCTCGAGGTCGAGGTCCGAGGTGCACCCGACGCCGCCAGCGCGCGGACGATCGCGCGGACAATCGCACGCAGCTCGCTGGTCAAATGCAGCGTGTTTGCGGCCCAGGCCCAGTGGGGCCGCATCGCCATGGCGATCGGTCAGGCCGCGCTCGAGAACGGGATCGCCATCGCCCCGGAACGGCTGGTGATCGCCGCGCAGGGGCACGTCCTATTCTCTGGCCAAGGCCAGTCGACGAGCGTCAAACCGCCGGAGCTCAAACGCAAGTTGCGCGAATCCGAGGTCCGCTGGAGCGTCGATCTCGGGCTCGGTGACGCTGGCTACGTCGCCTACGGCTGCGACCTCAGCTACGACTACGTTCGGATCAACGCCGACGAGGTCCAGAGCATCGAGGTCGGACCCAACGGCAGGATCTCTCGGAACCTCACGCTCGCCGCCTACTCACCGCGCCTCAAGCAACAACTCTTGGTCGAGGGCCTCGCCTACGTCCGCCGCTTTACCGGCCTGCGCCTGATGGTCTACCTGCCGCCATCGGCGCGCAGTCGCGGCGATGCAGTAGCCAAACTGGCCCAAGACCTCGAACTCTGCCTCGATGCGGGGCTCAAGCCGCTCGTCGTCGTCCCCGACGCCGACGCGGCCACCGCAATCGAGGCCCATGCCAAACGCGTCGGTCACTTTGCCGCGATGGTCGCGCCCGATCCGATGGGTATCGCGGCCTTTCTCGACCGCGGACATCTGTGCATCCTCGTCCGTGAGGCACCGATGCCCGACGCGGTTGTCGAGCTCGCGCTCAAGCTGGGGATCCAGAAGCTCGTCGTTCTCGGCAACGAGCAGGGGCTAAGGGACGCCCACGGCTTCGTTCAGCGCCTGTCGCCCGAGACGCTGCTGGCCGGACTCGACCGCGGTCGCTTTGACGATTCCGATCCAGACCTACTCGTGCTCGCCCGTCATGCGGCCACCCGCGGCATCCCCGCCCTTCACATCCTGGACGCACGCATGCCCCACGCCGTGGTCGGGGAGCTCTTCACCGATCAGGGGGTGGGTACCTTGATCACGCGACAGGCCCTACCGTAGGCACGCGACATGGAGTCGTCGAAGAGCCGTCGCTCCGCACTGCGCAAGCTGTTGGCCATGGGCGAGGCTAGCACCCAGTCTGAGTTGTGCCGCATGCTGGCCGAACGTGGGCACCGCGCAACACAGAGCACGGTCAGTCGCGATCTCAAGCTCCTCGGCGCTCAGCGGATCCACCGCGACGACGGCGAACTCGTCTACCGCTTGCGCGGCGGTACGGTTGCGGGGTTTCCCGGCGAAATGGTGACGGGCGTCGAGCACAACGAGGCGATGATCGTCATCCGGACGCGGGTCGGTCGCGCACAAGCCGTGGGCCTTGAGCTCGACGCACTCAAGTGGTCCAGCGTGCTCGGGACGTTGGCGGGCGACGACACCGTCCTGGTCATCCCCAAGAACACGACACAAACCGTGGAACTGGCCCGCCGCCTGCGCGAGCTCGCCGGACTCGGATGACTCGACCCACGCCAGCGGACGGTCCCGGATCGGGACCACTGCGTCGATCCCCCAATCCCGCATCGTAAACGTAACATCGGCGGTCGTCTCTCCGTCCCGCGAGCATCCGTTGCCGTCGGCCCCCGCGGACGGCGACAATGCTGGCCCGCCCCCGCGTACGAACTCCCCATGAAGCGATTGCGCACCATCCTCGTGCCGCTTGCGATCCTTGCCGGAGGCGTCGCAATTGCGCGCGCGCTGGTGTTGGCCAAGCCGGAAACCGCGCACAGACCCGTCGAAGTGCCGATCACCCACGTCGAAGTGATCGAGGCCCGTCCGGCCGACCACGTTGCGATCGTGCGGGCGATGGGAGTGGTCCGCCCCGAGCGCGAGGTCGTCTTGCAACCGGAGGTCGGCGGTCGCGTGATCGAGTTATCCCCCGAGCTCGTCCCGGGCGGGCGACTGCGCAAAGGTGAACAGATCCTTCGTGTTGACCCGCGGGATTACTCCGCCGCAGTTGCCTCGGTGCAGGCCGAGCTCTCGCAAGCGGCGCTCGCCGTCCGCGAAGAAGCCACCCTGCAACGGGTGGCGGAGCACGAGTGGAAAGACTCCAAGGACATCACCAAAGACACGCGCGAGTTCGTGATGCGCGAACCTCACCTCGAAGCCGCGCAGGCCCGTGTATCGTCCGTGCGCACCCGAATCGACAAGGCTCGTCGCGACCTCCAACGCACAGCGCTCAAGGCTCCGTTCGATGCCATCGTCCTCGACGAGTCGATCGACGTCGGGCAGATGGTGGGGCCGCAGACGCCGGTCGCCCGACTTGCCGGCACGGAGCGGTTCTGGGTTCAGGTTGCGCTCCCGGTCGACGAGCTCGAGATGCTCGAGATCCCGGGCGTAAACGCTGAGGATGATCGAAGCTCAGCCGCGACGGTGCACTATGGCGGCACCGGAACACCGGCAGGAGCGATGCAGGTCAGGCGCGGACGCGCGACCAAGCTCGCTGTGGCTGTCGAAGAACGGGGTCGTATGGCTCAGCTGTACGTCAGCGTCGAAGATCCGCTAGGTCTGCGGGAGCCCCTTGGTACGCGCGGCCTACCGCTGCTGATCGGG
>CADEGN010000258.1:0-6570 GCA_902826865.1 uncultured Myxococcales bacterium | reverse complement strand
TTGAGTTGGAGGGCCGCGTGCTTCCGGGGGTGTTTGAGCTACCCCGCACCGCCCTGCGTGACGACGAGCTGCTCTGGGTTGTTGACGCCGAGCAAAGGCTTGCCCGCCGCGAAGTTCACGTGCGTTGGCGCGAAGGCACGCAGGTCTTTGTCGATCGCGGGCTCGAACCCGGTGACAGGGTCGTGATTACCCCCCTCGCAACGGCAACCGAGGGGATGAAGGTCTCGACTGCCGCGGGACCAGCCAAGGCGGTCGCCTCGCGATGAGCAGTGCGGTAAGCCGAGGCGTCCTCGCGTGGTTCGCGCGGAATCCGGTCGCCGCGAACCTGCTCGCCCTGTTCTTGCTGCTCGGTGGCGTGCTCGTGGGCCGCGGCGTGCAGCAGGAGGTTTTCCCCGATTTCAAGCTGGATGTCGTCGCGATCCGAGTGCCATATCCGGGCGCGAGCCCGGCCGAAGTCGAGGCCGGCACCTGCGTCGCCATCGAGGAAGCGGTCCGTGGAATCGATGGGGTCGATCGCGTGTCGTCGCTGGCATCGGAGGGCGTGGGATCGGTTTTCGTGTTCCTCGATCTCGGCGTCGACCGTCAGCTGGCCCTGGCAGACGTCAAGAACGCAGTCGACCGCCTGACGTCGCTGCCCGAGGAGGCGGAGCGACCGATCGTAAGCCTGGTGACCAACCGCTTCGACGTCATCTCGCTGATCGTCCATGGGCCCCGGGACCCTCGCACCCTGCGCGACGTGGCCGAGCGAGTGCGCGACGAGTTGCTCGCGGACGATGGCATCACAACCGTCGACCTCGTCGGCGCCCCGGCTCGCGAGATCCACGTCGAGGTCCCGCGCGCCGAGCTGCGGAGCTATGGCCTCACGCTCGACGCAGTCGCCCAGCGAATCGCCGCGACCGCGCTCGAGGTCCCGGGAGGATCGGTCAAGACTCCTGCCGGAGAGGTCCTGCTGCGCACAAGCGAACGACGCCACGGCGCCGCGGATTTCGCCGACGTTCCGGTCGTCACCGCGCCCGCGGGCACCGAGGTCCAGCTCGAAGACATCGCAACGATCCGCGAGGGCTTCGCCGACACCTCCGAGAGTGCGACGTATGCGGGTGCACCTGCGATCATGCTGCGGGTTTATCGCTCGGGCGACCAGACACCGATCGACGTCGCCGATCGCGTCAAGGCCCACGTCGAGCGCCTATCGCAGACGCTACCTCCGGGCGTGGGCATCGCGCCATGGATGGATTGGTCGGAGATCTATCGCCAACGCATCGATCTTCTCATCAACAACGCGATCATTGGCCTTGCGCTCGTGATGTTGATCCTTGGCGCGCTGCTGGAGTTGCGCCTCGCGTTTTGGGTCACGATGGGCATCCCAATTTCGTTCCTCGGCGCGCTCCTCCTCATGCCCGTGCTCGATGTGTCCGTGAACATGATCTCACTGTTCGCGTTCATCGTCGTTCTCGGGATGGTCGTCGATGACGCCATCGTCGTCGGGGAAAACGTCTATGAGCTCCGCCAACGCGGGCTCGGTCCCGTCGAGGCCGCGATCGCGGGTGTGAAGGGCGTTGCGATTCCGGTCTGCTTCGCGGTTGCCACCACGATGGTGGCATTCGCCCCGATGCTGTTTGTACCGGGGATCAGCGGGAAGATGTTCCGCAACATCCCCACCATCGTCATCGGCGTGCTGGGTATTTCTCTCGTCGAAGCTCTGTTCGTGCTTCCCGCCCACCTGGGAGCACTGAAGCCGCCCGCGCAGAGCGGGTTGTATGCGTTCGTGCATCGCCACCAACAGCGCGTGAGCAATGCACTGCAGTGGTTCATCCGCGTGGTCTACAGCCGGCTGCTCGCATTCACCCTGCGCAACCGGTATGCGACGGTCGCAGGTGCGATCGCGGTACTGCTGTCGGCGCTCGGTTGGATCGCGGGTGGCCATACCGGTTTTCGATTCATGCCCAACATCGCTGGCGACCTCGCGATCGCCACCGTCGCATTGCCGTATGGAAGCGCAGTCGACGAAACGCGGCGTGTGCAAGAGCACCTGCAGCGCGCAGCTGAGGAGTTGATCGCGGAGAACGGCGAAGACGGGATCGTGCGCGGGGTATTCGCGCAGGTCGGCACGCCGATTCCAAGCGAACCGGGCAATCCGGCCGCCGCGCTTGGAGGCAGCCACATCGCCAACGTGCAGGTCTTCTTCGTCGATGCCGGCGAGCGCACGATGCAAACGGCAGACTTTCTGCAAAGGTGGCGCGAGCGCGTTGGTCGGATTGCCGGCGTCGAGCAGCTTTCCTTCTCCGCGAGCATCGGACCGGGCCCCGGCGCGCCCATCAGCTTTGAGCTCCTGCACGAGGATCTCGAGGTTCTCCGCCAGGCTGGGGCTGAGCTCGCCGAGCGCATGCGCGACTACGACGGCGTGTGGGACATCGACGACGGCTTCACGGTTGGTAAGCCGCAGTTCGACATGACGCTGGCGCCGAGCGCATCGAGCATGGGTTTGACCGTCGCCGATGTTGCGCGACAGGTCCGGGGCGCCTTTTACGGCGCCGAAGCCCTCCGCCAGCAAGAAGGACGCAACGAGATCAAGGTTGTCGTGCGCCTTCCAGAGGAGGAGCGCGGAAGCATGAGCGACGTCGAATCGATGTCGATCCGCACACCTCAAGGTGGCGAGCTACCCCTGCGCGAGGTGGTGGATCTGCGCCCCGGCCGGGCCTATCCATTCATTCAGCGGAGCGACAGCCGGCGGATGGTGGCGGTCACCGCAGACGTGCGCGAGGGATCTGTCGACCCCGCTGCGGTTTTCGCAGCGATCGAGTCCAATGAGCTGCCCAAACTTGTCGCCAAGTACCCCGGCCTGACGTACCAGTACGGTGGCGGCCAGCGCGAGCAAAAGCGCTCGCTCAGTTCACTTTTGGTCAGCGGGCAGCTGGCGTTGCTGACGATGTTCGCGATGCTCGCGATCCCATTCCGCAGCTACGTGCAGCCGCTCATCGTCATGGTCTCGATTCCCTTCGGATTGATCGGCGCCCTACTCGGCCACATCATCATGGGTTTCGAATTCTCGATGATCAGCGTGATGGGCCTGGTAGCTCTCACCGGTGTCGTCGTCAACGACGCGATCGTACTCATCGACGCGGCGAACGAGATGCGACGCCAGTCTGGAACAGATGCCAGCGGCCAACCGCGCCTATCCCCCCGCGACGCCGTCTTCGCGGCCGGCGTTCGGAGGTTCCGCCCAATCCTGCTGACGTCGTCCACGACATTCTTTGGGCTCACACCGATGATCTTCGAAACGTCGATGCAGGCGAGATTCCTGGTTCCGATGGCCGTGAGCCTGGGCTTCGGCGTCGCGTTTGCCACCACGATCACGCTCATTTTGACCCCGTCGGTCTATCTCGTGGTCAACGATCTGCAGCGGGTGTTCGGCAGTACCGCGCACGAGCCGGTAGTTTCGCCGTCGCCGCCCACGGATGAAGCGCCGCACAGCCCCCCGGCCACCATGCCGCCCCCGGAATGACAGCCTGTCGCCGCGGAGGTGCAGTCGCTCCGGCACGCACGCCCGGGTTGGCCTAACCGACCCAGCAGTCGGCGCAATGCCTGCGCGTTGCCCTCGGTCCGCGACAGGTCAGGCTTGGCGCAGGTTCGACCCGCATGAATGACGCGATCGACCTCCGACGCGAACGGATGGTGCAGCAAGACCTCGCCGGCCGTGACATCACCGATCCTCAGGTGTTGCGGGCATTTCGCACCGTCGCCCGCGATGCGTTCGTGTCGGCGGACCTCGCCGAGTTCGCCTACGACGACAGACCGTTGCCGATCGGCGAGAACCAGACGATCTCGCAACCCTACGTGGTGGCATTGATGGTTGCGTCTCTGCGGCTCGTGGGCGACGAGCGTGTACTCGAGATCGGCACCGGCTCGGGATACGCTGCAGCAATCCTCGCGTGCATCGCCAAAGACGTGTTTAGCGTCGAGCGACACGCCGTGCTCGCCGACCAGGCGCGCGCCCGGCTCGCGACCCTGGGGTTCACCAACATACACGTGCTTCACGGTGACGGAACGCTCGGTTGGCCCGAGCACGCTCCGTACGATGCGATCTCGGTCACCGCCGCTGCGCCCGAGATCCCCGCTCCATTGCTGGCGCAACTCGCCGCCGGCGGCCGTCTCGTGATTCCCGTGGGACCGGATGTCTACGCGCAGGAGCTCATCCGCGTCACACGTGTGGGGCCCGACGATTACCGGCAAGAGTCGCTCGGTGGCGTCCGCTTTGTGCCGCTCATCGGCGACAAGGGGTGGCCGAGCGAGGCTGCCACGCGCCGCGACCTGCGGCGCAGATGACGATCGTCCGTGCGATCCGCGGCGCCGGGCGACTCGCTGCTCGGGCGTGCGGGATCACTGCGCGGATTCGATAAACGGTTCGAACTCGGGGAGCGGCTCGGGTTCGAGTGGGTGCGGCGGCGGCTCGGTTTCCGGCGCAACGTGGGGCGTGAACCCGGGCGGCTCGTCAGGTGGGGCTTCCTCGGGCGGTTCGGGCGGCAGTTCGGGGGAACGCGGCATCGACCGAGCGTAGCTCGCCCATCACGATCGCAGCGCGCAAGCTTGGCGTCGCTTCCTCGCGCGTGTCCTGGACCGTGCGTTGCGTCGAGCTCGCGGGTGCGGCGGGACGGCGACACCACCTGGCGCGAGGGCCGCTTCGGCACAGGACTGCTAGACGCAGATGAAGCCGGTTTGCACGTTCGTGCAGATCATCCCACCGGGGCACGTCTTCCCGTCGCTACAGTCGAGGACGCAGTCGCTGTCGCTCCCGACCGAGATACAAATCGGCTGCGCTGTCCCTCCGGGAGACGGGTCGCAGTCGACCGCCGGGTCCGCGCAGGTCGAGATCGTGCAGATTCCGTCGAAGGTAACGCCGTCGTTGTCTTGGATCTGCAGACAGATCGGCACAGGTCCGCACTCCATGACGTCCAGGCAGTGCGAGTACATCCCGGAGTCGGGTTGTTGGCCCGTCGGCGACCCGCCGGAACCACTGCCGTCGTCGCCTTGGCCGATTGTCGGATTGGTCGGCGCAGTCGGATCGGTCGAATCCCCACCTCCGGTGGTGGCTCCGCCGCCCCCTGTTCCACCCGTCGCGCCCGCGTCATCTTCCGATTCGCCGCCATCGTCGTCCGAGGCGGGCGTTTCGCCCGCGTCGTCGGCCCCGGCGGATGCCGTGTAGGGCACGCCGAGCGTCGCGTCTATGTCGTCTCGCTCGGCGGCGCAACCCGCACTCAACAATGCTCCCGTGGCGACTGCGGCAACCCGTCGCCGGCGAACGAGCACCGCCGCAGCCCACATCCACAGGGGCATCGGCCCGTGCGAATTGCAACCGCAGCCAGCGTCGTTGCTCGGATCATCCGCCGCGAACCCATCCGCGCCACCATCTTCGGAGTCATCGGCTGGACCGCCCTCGCCGCCCTCGCCCGTCCCACCCCCGTCGTCGCCGCCGCTTCCCGGCCCGTCGCCCCCGCCGACTGGTCCGCCGTTGCCAACGACAACCGTTACGGTCGTGCTCATCCCTTCGTTCCCCGCCCCGTCGCGGGCCAACACGTAGAACTCGTGCTCGCCTTCGACCAGATCGGCAGGCCATGAAAAAGGGGCACTGGAATCGTCGGCGATGGGCTCGCCAAAGTAGTAGAGCTCCACGACCATCACCTCGTTATCGTCGGTGGCATCGGCCACGATCTCGAACTTCTGGCCCACGTCGAAGTGCGCACCGTCCATCGGCGACGTGATGCTGACCTCCGGAGGGGAGGTATCAGGACCACCATCGCCGAAGATGTCGAACAGCTCTTGCACTGCATTCTGCGAGGTCTGACTGCCACAAAACTCGGCGTGCCGCGGACCACATACGAGGTCGCCGACAACCTGCGTACACCCGTCCTCAAATGCCGGATCGCCGGCAGCCGGCGCTGGATTCATGATGTTGCCCCCATCGGCGACGTGCTCGAGCCCAAACGAGTGGGCAACCTCTTGGCTAATCACGGCAGCGATCTCCGACGGGCTCCTCCCGCTGCCGGAGCCGATGAACGTGAACGTCACGTTGTTGTGGGTCTGCTCGTCGCCGCAGTCGACAGGTGCGATCCCCAGCACGCCGCTGCCAAGCGGGTACACCGGACCGATGAGGTTCATGGTGTAATCGCCCGCCGGTGGCCGAACGTCGGTGACGTTGATCCCGAATCCAGCCCAGTCCGCCTTGACCGCGGCAAGCACGGCGGCTCGCTCGGTCTCGCCGCCGCCAAAGGCTGGAATCGTCCCACCGGTAAGTTCGACTACGTCGGTAATGAGCGTCGTATTGGAGTGCGAGTCCTCGATGCCGGTCTTGATCGTCGCGCCATCGAAGTTCACGAAGATCACGCCCTGCTTGGCGAGTGGGCTCGCGGCGATGATCAGGGCCCAGGTACTCAGCGCTAGCACTTCCGTAGGGAGTTGCCGGACCGCGAGGTTGCGATCACATGGGTGCCATCGGCGGGCCGCCCCACCGCAATTTCCCTCGTCTGGCCGGCCCGCGCCAACCATCCGGCGGGGCGAAACCGGCCGTTTAAGACC
>CADEGN010000257.1 GCA_902826865.1 uncultured Myxococcales bacterium | reverse complement strand
GCTACCTGAACACCGGCGACGAGAGCCACACCTTGGTCGCGTGCGACCTGACCGCGTCCGACGTTGTCGCGAACCTCAACGACACCAAGGAGGTGTGCCGGCGCACCTACGGTCCGAACGTGGTCGTACACGTCCCGCTCGCGAACGACCTCATCACGTGCTCGCCGGACACCTCGACGGATCCCGGGAAGACCTGCGGCAAGATGCCGTGGAACATCGGCAAGGAGAACGGCTAGCAAGATCATCGCCCGCGCGCCCGCACCCCGAGCTACTCGCGCGGTGGCTGCGGTCGCCGACGCTCGCGGCTGGTGATCCGCGAGCTCAGGGGTAGAGCGCAGCGACCTCCGCCGCCGAGAGCGCGCGATCGAAGACGGCGATCTCATCGATGAGACCGGTGAACGCGAAGCCACCCGGTCGCATGCCGATCCACACCGCGTCGTCGTTAGTGGTGGCACCGGAAACGACCTGTGCGCCGGCGGCGGCGTCGTCGACGAACAACTCCACCGTGGTCGAGTCACCGGAGCGCGCCACGGTCATCGCGACGTGATGCCATGCGTCGTCGGCGACCGCACCGGCGAAGAAGAACTGCCCTTCCCCACCGACATGTGCCCCGAGCAATCCATCGGTAAACACGAACAGCTGGTACTGCACGCTAGCGCCGCGCTTGCCGAAGATCGACCCTGACGACTCCGTCTTCACCCACGCCGAGATCGTGTAGCCGCTGTCCGCGATCGTGTGGTCAAAATCGAGACCAGCCGGCATCCCCACGTCGATGTGGTCGCCACCGAAAAACTCCGCGGCTTCGCCGAAACGCCCCGGCGCGGTGAACGTGACCGCACCCATCGCGGTTCCATCGTGCCCCGCACCTGACAGGTCACGGACCGTCGCACCGTCGATGTCCGCGCTGTTGAAGCTCCAGAACCCGACCAGGTTCGCCAGCCCCTCGAAATCGAGGCCATAACCAGAATCGCCGCCGGCGGTCGTATCGGCCGCACTGGTGCCGATCGAACCATCGGTAATCGACGTCGACGCGCTGTCGCTCGCGGAGTTGGTGGTCGTGTTCGGTGCCGAGCTCGAGCTCGCCGACCCGGTGAGCGTCGCCATGGTCGAGGTGTTGGTCGAGGTGGTTTCGGACGAGGTCCCGCCGTCTGGGATGTCCGAAGGGTCGCTTGCGCACCCAAGCGCGGGGACCAACATGCACGGTGCCATGAACCACGGGTTGCCCATGTGCGGATGCTACCGCCAGCTGTCCGCTGCTGCCACCGCTCGCGGCTCGTGGCGCCCCGCGAATTCCACGCGTGCGCGACGATACCGAGCTGTTTCACTTCGTCGCGAACGTCGGCAACATGCACGCGCAGCACCGTCGCGAGAGTCCTTCGATACTCCGTTTCGGTTCGTGAAGTTTGTCGACGTGTTCTTCACGTGTGGCGGCCGGCGACCCGCAGTTGGGGTCCGTGACCCCCTTCGGTCGCCGCGTTGGCTGAGCTGGTGATCCCGCTACCGCGCGCCCGCCGAGACGGTGACGTGCGGCGAGCACGGCTGGTGCAGTGGCCCATGCGACGGACAGCTCGTTGGCAACTACGGTGCGGCTCGAGCCCACCGCCGGCGGCGGGTGGTCGATCGAGGTCGCGAGCGACGCCGGCAACGCCGACGCGGCACGCCGGCTGCTAACGTCGCTGTCGACGTGATCGGCCGGCTATCTCCGACGCCGAACCACCAGCGCCAGAACACGCGTCGCAAGTCGCCGAGATCCGCACGCTGCTGGCGACGGCGAAGGCCTGGAGTGACGCCGGACGCTTCGATACGGCCCGCGCCAATGTCGCCCGAGCCCAGCCCCTGGTGGCTCAGGTGGGGTACGCGCCGTTGATGACCGAGGCGGCATTTCTCGAGGGCGAGGTACTCGAGCGCGTTGGCGACTACGAAGCAGCCGAGGCCAGCCTGCGCGAGGCCCAACGCGACAACGGCCGGCATCCAGCCGATCGCGGGTATTCGTCGCAACATCATCTCCGATCTCCGTCCGCAGAGGAGCTGCCGGTGGGGCCGCTGGCGATCAGCGGGGATCGCGATCGCGGACCTCGAACCTCGATAGCGTCGGACAATCCGCTCGCACTGGAGCCCTGCAGCGCGAACAAACGAGCGGTCTCGAAATTCGAGCCTCAGGACGGACGATGTGCGCTCAAAGCGGGAACTCGAGGTACTGGATGTCGCCGATGTCGTCCTCGTGGGGGCCGACATCGAGGGTGCACCCGAGTCGCGGACACCCGAAGTTCGTCAGGACCGTGCAGTACAACCATGACGCGTTGGCGTCCGGCATTGACCACAACGTCGCGACCTCGGACCACGGTTGCGATGCGGCCTTCGAGCGATGAAGCACCGCGCCGGTCGCGTCATCGGTCCACACGGCATGGACGGTTGTGCCGGCCAACGCGACGTGTGCAACGGCGCCTTCGTTGAGTAAAACCGGAGGATTTTGCAGCACCGGATCGTCTGACAGTGTTTCCTCGGGCTCGAGCGCGCCATCGACGATTGTGACCGCCGCGAGTTGGTCGTCGCCGTTTGCCATCGCGAACGCGATCACTTCTTGGCCGTCGACCTCGAACACGACCGGATGGGTGTGGGGGATCGGCTCCTGACTCGATCCGTCGGCGTCGACCTGAGTAGCGCGCGAAAGTTCGCCATCGGGAGCGATCGTGCGCCAGTACACGTGGTGGTCGAGGTCGTCCTTGTAGAATAGGTGGGTCGTGTCGTCGCTGCCCGACACCAGCCGCGGGCCGGTCCACGATCCCGAATCGACATCGACGCTTATCTTGGCCCCGTAGACCCCCGCCGGGTCGCGCGGGCGCAACGCGATCTGCTGGCGACCGCTTACTAAGGTGTCGCTGTACGCCAGCCAGAAGCTGCCGTCTTGGAGCTGTGCGAGCGACGAAAACTGCACAACGCTGCCGTTGCTGAGATCCTCGTCGACCTGCTCGGTGGGCAGCCACGTGTCGGGGTTGTCGCCGTCGCTGGTATCGAACGCGAAAAACCACACATCGGAGCCCCGCGTGACTGTGAAGAAGACCCGCGTACCGACCTGGAGTTGATAGGTGCCCTCGAGGTCGCTGGCATCGGGTCGATTGCCGCCGTCGACTTCGGCCCAGGTCGCGCCGCCGTCGTCCGACTTCATCATCTTGGGTTCGTTGCCGTCGTCTTGGGGACTCTCGACGATCCGATACAAGTTGCCGTTGCCGTCGATGATCGGCGGGTGATGCGAGTGAGACTCGGGTTCGACGCCGTCGATCGAACCCGGCAGTATCGTCTCGGGGCAGTCCGCGGGGCCCGTCGATCCGCTCTCGGTGGCAGTCGATGGGCCCGACGAGTCTGGGTTGCCTGAGTCCATCGTCGTCGTCGGGGAGCCCGACGCCGAGCTCGTCGCCATGGTAGTCGCGGACACGGCCGTCATCGAGCCTGTCATCGTCGAGCCCGACGTCGATCCGCCGGCCGAGGAGTCGCCGGACCCGCCGCTGGGATCGCTGGCGCATGCAGCGAGGAAGACGACGGCGAACGGGGTCAGCGGGCGGCAGCACATAGGCTTCATGGTGAACGACCTGAGCGCGCGACGCGAGCGCTCACTTAGTGAGCGCGGTCCCCGGGTCAGCGGGCGGCGTCGTCGAACCGGCCGCGCCGCGAGCACGTGAATCCCGATCTCCAACCCACCGCCCTCGATCGCATCCACCAGTCGAAGGTCGCCGCGTCGGATAGCCGAGGGCGAATTCGGCCTCGGCGAGCTCGAGGCGCGCGAAGAGTTCGGCGCAGACAGCGAAGAACAAGAGCGGGGAGATACGGGGCGATCCCGCGAGACTCAGTCCGCGATGTCACTGCCGCCCACCACCGACGGCGGTTGCAACTCGCCGTCGATGTACACCGCCTCGGGTTCGGTGAGTGAGAGCGGCTCGATCCGCGGATCGGCGGCGAGCACCAAGAAGCTCGCGCGCTTGCCGACATCGAGACTCCCGAGTTCGTCGAAGCCCCAAAGCTTGGCCGGCGACGCGGTCGCGGCCGCGAGGATTGCGTCGCCGTCCATGCCGATGCGCATGAGAAGCTCGAGCTCGTTGCGGTCGATCGCCGGGATGCCGGTATTGCCGAGGTCGGTGCCGTACACGACGCTCGCGCCTGCCGCCCGCAGTCGCGCGAGGTTCTCGAGGGTTGGCGTGTCGCCACCGAACGCATCGAGGGTCGAGATCACCGTGCGGGTCGACCACGCTTCGATCGTCGCGTCCGAGAGCGCTTCGGTTGGCGTGTGAGCGAGAACGTCGGCCCCGATCTCCGCGGCGAGCCTGGCGTCGGAGTCGCCCAGTGCGTGGGCGACGACCTTGACGCCCCGGCCATGAGCCGTCTGCACGAGCGTGTCGAGCTCCGCGCGATCGAGCGCTGGCGCGTGATCGAGCGGTACCTTGATGACGCCGGCGCCGGCACCGATCACGCGTTCGACTGCGTCACGTACCGCAGTGGCACCGTCAACCTCGAGCCCGAAGCCGCCGGCACCCCAGCCTTGGGTCGGGTAGCCGCCGATCGCGGTGATCATCGGGCCAGCTGCGAGAAGTTGAAGCGGCGCGTGAGCCTCGCCGAGAAAGTCCAACGGTGCGGCGAGATCGACCGCCGCCGCCACGCCACCGCGCGCCAGCGTGGGGGCATCGAAGGCGTAGGCGAGGTGGACGTGGCTGTCGATGAACGCAGGTGCGACGAATCGGCCGGCCAGATCGAGCACCGTTCGGTCCCCGCCATCAAGCGTTTCGCCGACGGCCCCGATCTCCGCGATGCGGCCCTCGGCGAACACAAAGTCGATTCGCCCGCGCCCGACCAGCGTCGCGCCGCGGACGAGCACTGCGCCCTCGACGTCGCCGGTACTCGACATGACGTCGCGGTCAGGAACCACCGTGCCGGTCGAATCGGCCAGCTCCGCCGTGGTGCCTTTCGGGTTTGGTTCGTCGTGTGCCTGCGGCGCTGGCACGTGGCTACAGGCCGCGGTGAACGCGGGGGCCAACGCGAACACGCCCAAGCGACCGGCGTACCTCTTGCGGAGCGTGCGCACAGTGGAAGTACGCCGAGGCCCCTGCGGCGGATCGGATCGATCGGGTCATTCACACCCGCGGTCGCCAACACTCTGGCGGCCCCGCACCGCACGTCGCGCGACGCACGAGGTGCGGGGTCGCAAGCTCGATGCGTCGCCACCCGGTGAAAACGCAAAGCACACTTTGATCACGATCCCGTTTTCGCACTTCAACGATGAGGCCCGCTGGGCCATCGATCGCTTCGCCGCCCCGAGTCACGAGCGCAGGATCGGCGAGACCTGATATCCTCGTGCCTATGGAGTGCCAGGAGTGCGGCGAGGAGTCTGACGAGCTCGTGCGTGTAGTCGTCGAGGGCAAGGGCCGAAAGCTCTGCCCAGACTGCCATGAGCTGTTTGTCGAGCAACAGGAGATCGCGGCCGAAGCCGGCGCTGCGATGCGCGGGATGATGGAGTACAAGGGCAAGTAGAGAGTTCCCGCGCGTCACAGTCGAGCATCTGCCCGGTGCCCTGCCACGGCACACCGCTTTCTCGCAGCTGTTTGCGGAAGCCGAGGCCCGCAGTGCGAGCGGCGGGCGAGACCGGCAAGGACGCCGCATCAGGGCTAAAGGGGCAAGTGGACGGGACCCACGATCCCCGTCTCGAACACCTCACAACCTCCTTCCCAGTGACGCTCTGCTCGACCTCGCCGATGAAGGTGGTCTTGGCGACGCGAGCGTGCGCGGCGAACAGATCGCGAACATGCTGGCGGACCAGCGTGCGCCGGCGGTTCTAACCGCATTCTTCTGGGAGTGGCTCGGCATCTCGGAACTGCACAGCCTCGACAAGTTACTGCCCGGGCAAACCCCGACCGTGGGCGCGGCACGACGCTTGGGTTTCTCGCGCAGTTCTCCTTTATCGATCGCACCTCGCCCCCAGCCCGAGGGCGTGCGGTTCGAGAGAAGCTGCTTTGCGAGTCGGTTCCGTCACCTCCGCCCGGCATCGATGCCGAACTGCCCGAACCGCCCAACGGCGAGCCGCAAACCGCCCGCCAACGTTTCGCGCAGCACTCCACTGATCCATCGACTTCAGCGACGGTGAAGGCTCGTTCCAGTTATTGGTGCGGACGTTGCTCGACGACGCGTTGATCACGACCGTGGCTCCGCCCGACTGATCGACCTGGGCACGCACCCGGGCCGAGCGCGGTCGGTCGGCGACCGGCCCGCGGTTTGGTGCGCTTTTCGGCAGGATTCCGCTGAAAGAAAAGCGGTCCAGCCACGCCGCGAGCTGCCTCACGCCGCCTTGCCGACCGCAGCCGCCCGAATCAATGCACTGGAGCGCGCCGGGGCGCATCCGTCTGGGCGTGATTCACCCACGTCGGCTCCCCTGGCGCGTCCTCCGTGCTCTGCCCTCGCGCAATCGCGCGCGAACATGGCTCGTCGGCGCAGTCCTTGGTGTGCTCGCCCCCCTGGCGTGCGACCGCGAGAAAAATTGCACGCCTGGCACCGAAGCGTGTCCGTGCGCCGCGGCCAACGCGTGTTTGACGAACCTCCGCTGCTACTCGGGATACTGCGTGGACCCGAACTGGACCCCTGGGGGCGACGACGATGGAGCCGCCGACGGTGCCAACGTCGACGCCAGCGGTCCGGGTGGCGGCCACGACGACGGCAACGGATCGCCCGACAACGTCGCCGCGTGTCAGCAGTGGATCGACGACTACGACTGTGGCGGATCTGACTTCAGCCAGTTCCTCAACTGCGATCTCTACGCGATGACGACCTGTGACATCGCCGACTACTTCGACTGCTTGACCGACAACACCTCGTGCAATGGCGGCGCAGCCGACGTGAGTGCTTGGATCAACTGCATCGATCTCGCGCAGTGCGCGTGTTGGAGGGCAATCGCATGGATACGATTCGACCGCGGCATTCGCCGGTTTCCTCCTGTCGGCCACCCTTGGCGCCGCGGCGTGTGCCAGCCCCGCCGACCAAGGGTTGGGCATGCCAGGCTCCCTCACCGGCCCGTGCATCGAAGACGCGTGCCTAGGCACGTACGTATGCCTATCCGAGTTGTGCATCGATCCAAACGCCTCCGGCACCGGGCCCGCCGGAGGCTCTGCGAGCGACGCAGGGGCCGATTCGCCGACGACCGCCTCCGACGAGAGTGGGCCCGGCATCGGTTCGGGCGCCAGCGAAGGCGAATCGAGCACCGGCGTGGGCGGGTCGGACAACAGCGAAGGCGGGTCGGACACCGGCAATTGCGTGGGCGCTGACTGTCCCTGCCACGCGGTCGATTTGCTCTTCGTCATCGACAACTCCCTCTCGATGGCCAACATCCAGCTCGAGCTCGGTCACGCGTTCCCGGCCTTCGCGGATGCCATGATCGCCACGTTGCCCATCGGGACGAGCCTGCACGTCGGCGTGACCACCACGCAGATAGGCTACGCATCGTCCGCCGTGACAACCAACTGCGAGGCGACGAGCGCTCGCGGCCCCCAGGAGGAGTACTACTCAACCGCCGAGGACGACCCGACAGACGTCAACGGAGCGCAGGGTCGCCTGTTTGTCGCCGACGGGCTCCCGTACTTTCAGATCGACACCGACGCCGGTGCGACGGATGTCGCAGCGCTGCACCAGTGGTTTGCGACGGCTTCCTTCCTCGGAGAGTCCGGGTCGAACATCGAGATGTCAGCGGCCGCTGCCGGATGGGCAACTGATCCGGTGAACGCAGCGGCAAATGCCGGATTCCTGCGCGACGCCGGCGCGGTGCTTGTGCTGGTGTTTTTTCAAGACGAACCCGACCAAAGCGACGCGCCCTCGCTGTCGATGCAACAGACCGGCGCGCAGATGCTCGACAAGATCGCGGCGGCCAAGTCCGCTTGCGGCGGCTTGACGTGCGTGGTCGCCGGCGGGTTCGTCGAGGAATCCTGTCTGCCGATCAACGCGCTCGGTACGCTCCTGGACGGCCTCCCGCGGGGCAGCGCGGTGGAGTCGATGCCACCGATCGAGCTTGCGACGGCGGGGGCGTTTGAGCCGTTGCTGGTCCAAACCCTCGCGCCCGCGATCGCCAGCGCCTGCAACGCGATTGGACCCGGTCGCTGACGCTTCCGTAGTACGTCGACAACACTCGAGCTCCGTTTCTCGCGCCTACGGGGTCCCAATCGCGGCCGCCTTGCTAGCGAGGATGCCGGTGGCGCTCGATCCAAGCTTCGATCGCCGCGAATTGTTCAGCGCCATCGGGGCCGGCCGCGCGGTAGCCGTCCGCAGCTGCGACCGCTTCGGTCATGGCTCTCCCCCGATCGCCGCTCGCAGCGAGCGATTTGGCCAACGCGAAGCGGGTGGCCAGCTCGCCATCCTGGATGCCAGGGTGCGAGGTGAAGATGACCAAAGCGCGCTCGAGAAGTGCCCTCGCCTGCTGGGGATCGTCGAGTGCGGCGTGCACTTCGCCGAGGTTGCCAAGGGCTGTGGCGACCTCGATGCGGCCAGGGCCGAGCGCTGTCTCCCAGATGACCAGGGCGCGCTCGTAGTAGGGCTTCGCTCCTCGGTAGTCGCCGGCGGACACGCGGATGGTGCCGATGTTGTTGAGACTGGCGGCGACGTCGGGATGCTCGGGACCCAAGGCCTTTTCGCTGATCGGCAGCGCGCGCTCGAAAACTCGCAGGGCCTGTTGGTCGTCGCCGGCAGAGGCGAAGAGGTTTCCGAGGTTGTACAGGGTCCTCGCCACCTCGGGGTGATCGCCGCCCAAGGCACTTTCCCGGATCGACAGCGCACGCTCATACAGAGGCTGCGCTTGCCGACGATCGCCGATGGTTTGGTAGACGCTGCCGAGGTTGCTCAGGCCGGTTGCAACGTCGGGATGGTCGGGGCCCAGTGCTCGCTCGGCGACATCCAGACCGCGGCGGTACATCTGCTCGGCCTGCTCGTACGCGCCGCTGATCTGCAGGACGTTGCCGAGGGCGAAAAGGGTGCTGACGACGTGGGGATGGTCGACCCCGAAGGCCTCTTCCTTTATGGCCAGGGCGCGCTCGAGCTGAGTCGTGGCCATCGCGCGGTCTCCGAGGACGGTGTTGACACTCCCGAGGTTGTTCAGCGCGAACGCCAGATTCGGGTGATAGGGGCCGAGGGTCTCTTCCCAGATGGCCAAGGCGCGTTCGAACGCGGTCTTGGCCTGGGCGTAGTCACCTGCGCTGGAGTCGACCAAGCCGAGGTTCAGCAGCTGCCCAGCCCGGAGATGGGCAAGCGGCCCGATGCCGAGCTCGTCCAGCGCAGCCTCGGCGTGGCGACCCCAGCGGCGACCGTCATTGTGCCGCGCCTGGTACTTGCCGACGATGGCAATGAGCTGGACGCTCTGGGCCGCGGCCATTTCGAGATCGCGCGTCTCGATCGCACTGAAATACGCGTCTTCCATAGCCTGCTCGGCCGCGGAATAATCGCCCTTGCGAGAATGGATCACGCCCAGCGATACGCGTGCCGCCGCGATCAGTGATGGGTGACCAAGCGATTCGGCGCGAGTCGCCGCCGTACGGGCGACCACCAGCGCGTCGTCGAGGTCGGCGATCGCCTCTAGCGCAGCCGCTCGCGACAATTGCTGCACAACCTCGCGGATAGGTCCGCGATCGCTTGGATCCGGCGGCGCGGGAAGTCGCTGCAGCAAATCGGCGTCGCGACATAGCTGCAACCCGCGCAGATTCGATGCGGCGTTCACAGCATTGTTCACGACCGCAGTGTCGGCGCTCTCGAACTGCTCTACCAACGATGCGAGCGCCATCGAACGCTGCTCCAGGCACCATAGAGACCGATCGACGTCGTCGGCGCTCCACAGCTTGCGCACCGTCGCATCGAGACAAGCCCCTGTGCGCGCCGACTGCCAGGCGTCAGCGTACGCATCGAGCATTGGAATGCTCTTGGTCACCGTTGTGTGTGCATAGCTGACCCCGGTTGCGAGCAAGCTGGCACGTACTCGCGTCCGTACGTCATCGTTCCACACGTCGGCGATCGCTCCACCCTCGGCCATGCAGGCTTGCGTGCGTTCGGCAAGGTCGACGCGCGCCCTGTGCTCGACGCCGACGAACGTCGCGGCTGCGATCGCGCCGCCGACCAGGAGCCCGGCCGCGACCCTGCGCCGCCTACGGCTGCGCCGGCAGCTCCTCAGCGCTGCTGCCAAGGCAGCGACGGAGGGAAAGCGTCGCGATGGCTCCACCGCGAGTCCCCGCGCGAGGACCCGGCGCAGCGCCGGCGGCAGCGCCACCTTGGTGGGCGTAACGATCCGGCCCGATCGAACCGATGCGGCCAGCTCGGTCAGCGTTCCACCGAGAAACGGTCGTTCGTCATACAGCGCTTCGAACAACGTGACGCACGCAGCGAACTGGTCGGATCTCGCGTCCGCGATGCCTCCCTCGAACAGCTCCGGAGCGAAGTACGCCGGCGTTCCGACCCATGCACCAGTCCGTGAAAGCGTCTGCTCCACATCCGCTGCCTGCGACGTCTTGCTCGCACCATCACTCGCCGCCGGTGCCCCCTTCGCCAGACCGAAATCGGCGACCTTGACCGCATCG
Source organism: uncultured Myxococcales bacterium (assembly GCA_902826865.1). Lineage (GTDB taxonomy): Bacteria > Myxococcota_A > Polyangia > Nannocystales > Nannocystaceae > Xiheibacterium. The sequence continues at coordinate 180 of CADEGN010000257.1, read as the reverse complement.
TCGGTGACCAACACGTTGTCGGGCTTGAAGTCGCGATGCACCAGCCCCGCCTGATGAACGGCGTTCAGGCCCCACAGCGCGCGCTCGAACACCTCCACGACCTCGGGCCAAAGCCTCGAGCGGGAACGCAACCACGCGCGCAATGACGCCCCGGCGAAGAACTCCATCGCGATGAAAAGC
>CADEGN010000256.1 GCA_902826865.1 uncultured Myxococcales bacterium | reverse complement strand
GTCGAGCCCACGCCCGCCGAGGTCGGCACGAACGACGGCGGCGCGCCCCCGCGCACGATCGATGAGCTTTATCAGGGTTGCTGCGATGTCGGCGCAGGCAGTGGTGGTTTCGGTGAGGAGTTCGGCCAGGCCAGCTACTCTGTCGACGCGATCGGCGTGCTGGCGAGCTGCTCGGATCTGCTCTGCGACGACTGCGGCTGCGGCTCGAGCGTCGACTACGCCATCGAGGGTCTCGCGTTCGCGAACTGACGACCATGTTAGATTGGACACCACAATGATCCGACACGGCTGGCCCACCCATCTGATTGCCTACGCCCTCGCTCTGTGCACCGGGTGCAACACCGCAGACGAGAATACGTCTGCGGCGGATTCTGCGGACTCCACGACGACGAGCCCAACCGCCGGCATGACGGACACGACGACCGCCGGCGGCCGCCAAGGCTGCGAATGCGCTGACGAGCAGGGGGTCGCGGGATGGCTCAGCAAGGCCTGCGATCCCGAGCCGCCGCTGTGCGGTATGGACGCGGCCGCTGTCAGCTCATGCTTCGCCGACGTGGACGGTCCGTGCTCCGGATTCGAAGCAGCGGACGAAGAACAAGTGACATGCATGCTCACCGCGCTTCGCGATCGAACTCCGGGATCTGTGACCCTGCTGCTCTCAGGCACTTTGCGGAGCGAGTACCACGGGCTGCTCATCAACAGCGACGGAACGGCTGTGAAGACGACAAACACCGAGCGGGACGGGATGTGCATCGAGGAGGGCATCGAGTTGGGGACGCTTGCCGCGCCCGCCGTGTATGACGCCTGCCTCGCGAATACTGACTTTAAGGATCGCGTGCGGTGCCTGGCCACGCCGCTCGAGTCCGTCATCGAGGTGTGCATCGAAGGCAAGCAGTTCGATTGCGGCGATGATGGTACGGGCGGCGGCACGGGGTGACGACCTCCACGACTTCGGCACTGACGCTGGAGTCGACGCCGAGGTCGGCGCCGGCGGCGTCGGAAACCACTGCGTTCGACCCCGTGTCCGCACCCGACTTCGAGTTTCTTCGACCGGGCCGCCACCGCTCGCCGGGGGCTGTTCTGTCGCTGGGGTGGATACTGCTAAGCAGAACGCCGTACCGCACGATTTTTGTCAGGTCGCAAGGCGCTACTGTGACTGTACCGTCGGACGATGGAGGTCGGTAGCGATCAGACCCTTTGCGAGGCCCGAGTAGGCGGGGATGCCGAGGCGTTTGCCGCCCTCGTCGCCAGGTACCACGGGCTGGTGTGTGCGGTGGCGTTCGGGGCGACGGGCAATCGAATGCTCTCCGAGGACGTGGCGCAGGACGCCTTCGTCATCGCCTGGAGGTCGCGCCACGAGCTGCGCGATCCGTCGCGATTCCGGAACTGGATCTGCGCGATCGCTCGCCACCTAGCCCTCAACACCCGCCGCGAACGCCGTCACGATGGGTTTGACGACGAGGCGGTGGGAGAAGAGTTCGATCCGGACATCCGGCTCGATCAGGAGCAGCGTGACGCGCTGGTGTGGGCGGCGTTGGCGAAGGTGCCCGAGCGATATCGCCGGCCGCTGGTGCTGTTCTATCGCGAGGAGAAGTCGGCGGCCGAAGTAGCGGCGCAGCTGGGGATCAGCACGGCCAACGCGATGCAGCGGTTGACTCGCGGGCGTCGTTACCTCAAGGAGGGGGTCGAGTCGATGATCGAGCGCTCGCTCGCGGCCGGTAAGCCGCAGCGTCAGCGCGCGACCGCGGTGATCGCCGCGCTCGGGTCCGACGCCGAGCTACCCTCGTCCGCTGGTGCCGCCCTCGAGGCCGCGCGTGCCAGCATTCGACCGGCCTCACTGGGAGCGACGATCATGAAGGTAGCAATTGGAGCGGCCGCAGCGGCCGCGCTGCTGGTGACACTCAACGAGGGGTGTGCAAGCTGGGACGGGCCAGCAAATGATGCCGACGAGCCGGGCCCGAACGCCGCGCGGAAGTCGGATCCATCCGGAGCTGCGGCGTCGCGGAGCACCCAGCGGGTCTCCGGCCCAAGCGACACGCCCCTCGCGCGCGCGGCCGCACGTGCCGCCGCCGCCGGCGACGGTGGCTTGGGCCTTCCGCGCTATCGGCTCTCAATCATCCGCCACCGTATGGTGGCGGTCCACCTCGATGGCGGCCCTTCGGAAGTGACGGCGGCCTATCCGGCAGATCCGGACAAGCCGATGCGCAAGGTGACCGGGCGCGTCGTCGACGCGCGCGGGATCCCGGTGCCGGGGGCGGTCGTGCTCGCCGGCGCGACCCTTACCATGTCCCCACTAGAACACTCGATCGTTGGCAGCGACGGTGACGAGACCGATGCGCGCGGGCAGTTTGAGCTCGAGCAGATCGCTGCCAAGCCATGCTTCGTGATCGCGCTCGACGGCAACGCGGGCTGGTCGGACTTCGTTCAACTGGAAGCGGGCGATCGCACGGCCGAGTTGGAGCTAGAGCTCCGGGCCCCGATTCGCGTGAGCGGGCAGGCGCGCCGAGGGAACGAGCCGCAAGAAGGCATAATTGCTGTCATTGCCCACGAGAAACGTGTGACGCTGTCGGTTCCGACAGATTCGACGGGCCGCTTTGACACGGTCTTCCCCCGTGGCACCTACGAGCTCGGTTTCCAACCGGAACAAAGCGGCCGCTTGATTCGCAAAAAGATCAGCGCACGCGCGGGCGAACACATCACGTGGGATCCGGTCGTGCACATTGGAACGAGGCTCGCCGTCGATGCGCCGGTGCCGGCCGCCCACGCCGACAAGGCGTTCATGGTGTGGGTCTATGTCTGGCCCGGAAAAAAGACCCCGGCCACCATTGCGGAGTTGAAGGCGCGTGCGAAGCAGACGCGCCGCGATCCCGAGGCGCGCAGGATCGGCTTGGGCGGCGAAGACCTCGGCGAACTCTTCGAGTTCACCGACTTGAGCCCCGGCGACCATACGATCTGTGCGTCCGCGGAGGCGCCCAAGGAAACCCTCGCGATGACGTGCACGACCGTCACGCTGTCAGGGGCAGACGACGTCCTCGAAGTGGCGATGCGATGGTAATGGTCGGCGGCAGCGGGCGCAACCACGGCGCGCCCGCGCCGTGCCCCTGTGCATTGGAGCCCTTATCCGCGCCCGACGAGGGCTTCGAGTTCGTCGACGGTTTTCGGCACGCGCGCCGTAAGCACCTCCGGCCCTGACTCGCGCACCAGCACGTCGTCCTCGATGCGGATCCCACAGCCCCGAAGCTCTGCCGGCGCCTCGGCGTCGTCCGCCGCCACGTAGAGCCCCGGCTCGATCGTCAGCACGTATCCCGGCTGCAATGGCCGGGGCGTGCGCTCCAGCGTGTACTGCCCGGCGTCATGGACGTCGGCGCCGAGCCAGTGGCTGGTTCGATGCATGTAGTAACGCTTGTAGGCTTCGCTCTCGATCGCCGTGTCCGGGTCGGCCGCGAGCAGGCCCAGCTCCCGCATGCCCTCACACAGGATGCGCAGGCAGGTCATATGAATCGCATCGATGTCGCTCCCGACGGTGGCCTTGGCGATCCCGGCAGCGTTGGCCGTTGCCACGACCTCGTACATCGCCTTCTGCGCCGGCGTGAATCGGCCGGAGACGGGAAATGTGCGGGTAATGTCGGCGGTGAACAACTCGACCTCCGCGCCGGCGTCGATCAGAAGGAGCTCGCCGTCGCGCAGGGTGCCGGCGTTGTCGACGTAGTGCAGAATCGTGGCGTTGTCACCGCTGCCCACGATGCTCCCGTAGCCAGGCGCGGCGGCCCCGCGCCGGCGAAACTCGTACTCGAGCCGCGCTTCGATCTCATACTCCTTCACACCCGGCCGTGTCATCGCCATCGCCGCGAGATGGGCATCCGCGCTGATATCGATGGCGCGGCGCAGGCATGCCAGCGCGCCCGCGTCTTTGACCATGCGATCCTCTCCGAGCATGACTCGCGAGTCGCGCAGGACCTCGGGCGGCGTCTCACCCCAGCGGTTTCGCCGGCGTAGTTGATCGAGCGCGCGAAGAACCATGGCGTCGAGCTGTGACCAGCGGCCGACCGGCAGCACGACCTCATCGGCGCCGTCGAGCAAGCGGGGCAGTTGCTCGCGCAGTTGATCGAGCGGGTGGGCAACATCGGCCCCGTAGTGTGCGAGCGCGCCCTCGGGCCCGGTGCGGCGACCGTTCCAGATCTCGGCGCTGCGGTCGCGGGGGCGGACAAACAGAACGAAGTGCGGTGCAGCGTGACCGCGCAACACCAGCACTGCCCCCGGCTCGGCAAGGCCAGTGAGGTAGTAGAAGTCCGAATCGGGGCGGAAGCGGTACTCCGTATCCGCCGACCGCACGCGCGATTCGCCGCCGTAGAGAACCAGGGCCCCACGTCCAAGGCGGCGCTGCAGGCGTTCGCGGCGAACCGCGCAGATGTCGGCGGGGGCGTCCGATCCGGCGAGCAGCATCTCGCGCAGCATCGCAGAAATCCCGACGTCAGGGCCGGGTTCGTGCGTCGCCACACTGGCCCACGATGGGTCGAAAGGCGCCGATGCGGACGGCCGATGAAGGAACGCAGCGATGTTCGACACCCTCGCGACCGACCCGTCTGTGGACGACGATGACGCCCCGATTGGGGGCATGGCGCGCGTGTTCGACCTGCCGCCACGGTTCGTGTGGCCGCTCGCAGGTCCGTTCGGTGCGGTGCTCCTGACGACAATGCTCTGGCTGTCGTTCGCCTGAAGGGGCGGTCCCGCCTGCTGGGGTCGCGAGACGCGCAGGCCGACGCGCGGGGCCGGTTGAAAACGCCGTAGCGAACCGGCAGGTTCGTCGCGCATGACCGCGCGCCAGCAAACGAGCCGCCTCGTCCACGAGGTCCAGCAGTCCATCGCCGACTACAGGCCCTCGCGTCCCGACGTCGACCGCGAGCTGCTCGGCACCTTCGCGAAGGCCGTTATCGCATCGGTGGATGTCCGCGACCTTCGCGGTCTGCAAGGCGGGGATCTCCTCCCGCAGCTCGAAGGCTTGCTCGCGTCGATCGCCGTGCGGCCGCGCGAGAAGATCTGCGTCAACCTTCGCTACGATGAGCCAACGGACGCGCTGATCGTCGAGACGTGCCTCGAAGATCAACCGTTTCTCGTCACCACACTGCGCGCCGCACTGGCGGCCGAGCACATGGACGTGCGACGTTTCATGAACGCCATCGTCAAGTTGGCGCGCGATCCCGCCGTCAAGTTGGTTGCTATTGGTAGCGGGATCGCCGAGTCGGTGATGCGGGTCGAGCTTGGCCGCGCCGGCGGCAGCGCGGGCCGCGACGGCGGCGGCGTGCCGACCGGACTGGCCGCGCGCATCGAGCATCGATTGCGTTTGGCCCAGGCGATGGTCTCCGATTTTCCAACAATGAAAGAGCGGATCCGCGAGGTCGCCGACGGCTACTTCACCGTTGCGCACATGCGCACCGCCGAGGAGGCCGCGCCACTGCGTGACGCCGAAGCGCTGTTGCGCTGGCTGTGCGAGGAGCACTACGTCGTTTTGGCGGTCGAGGCCTACGATGCCGACGGCGAAGCCGTGGCGGTGCTGGGCACTTCGCGGGTGATGCGACCGCGGCGCGAGCACCGGATGATCGTCGCGTCATCGCGCGGTGAGGGACGCAAGGTTCGCTACCGGCGCAGTGCCGAGGATTCGCCGGTGCATCGCGCCGGCAAGCCGGGCCACTTCATCGTCACGCGCTTCAGCGAGGACGGTCGACCGAACGGAGCCCTGCTCATCGATGGTCTGTTCACATACAAGGCGCTTCACACGCCACCCGAGCAAATCCCCGTGTTGCACCCGATCCTGCGCGGCATGCTCGCAGATCGCCAGGTTTCAACCGAGTCCGATCGCGGCAAGAACATCACGAACGCGTTCAATTCGCTGCCGCTCGAGTACCTGCTGTCCGAGGATCGCGATGCGATCTGGGAACTCACGGATCGGATCCTCCGCGCCGAGGCGGAGGGCGGCAGCGATGTACACATCAAGGTGGGCGAAGAAGGGAGATTTGCGTTCGTGTTCGTCGCCCTGCCGCGTTGGCAGTTCAGCGAGGAGTTGCGCCAGCAGGTCCAAACCGTCGTGATCGAGACGCTGGGTGGCACCTACGCCGACTACGGGGTCTACATCGACCGCTACGACAACGCCGTCATCCACTTCTACATCACCGGCGTTGGACCGCTCCGCGCTGTCGACACGGAGGAGCTGCGGGCGCGGGTCCTCACGTTCGCTCGCTCGTGGAACGATCGCCTGCGCGAGGCGCTCGAACCGCTCGTCGAGGGAACCCGACTCGACGAGCTATTCGATCTCTACGAGAACGCATTCACGGAGGAGCACAAGCGCCGCTGCGGGGTTGGACGCCTGCGCGGCGATATTCGCTGTCTCGAGGCCATTCGTTCCGGCGCCGAGATCGACTGCGATCTCTACGTCTCGGAGTTCAGCGAGCACCCCGGATCACTCAATCTTCGGATCTTCGCCCGTCGCGCGCTCAACCTCAGCCGCGAACTTCCGGTGCTTAGCCACTTCGGCTTCGAGGTGATCGACGAGTACAGCCGCGACGTTACCCTCCCGGGGCTCCCCGTCATCGATATGGACAACTTCCGCTTCGATGTGCGCGAGGATCGGATCGGGGCGATCATCGCCCGCCGGTCGAATATCACGGGCGCGCTGCGCGAGGTTTTCGCAGGTCGTTCGGGCGACGACGATCTCAACCGCCTGGTGGTCGTCAGTGATCTGAATTCCCACGAGGTCGAGATCCTGCGCGCCTACCTGGCGTATCTCCACCAGCTGGCGCTCCCATTTGGCGACGAACTCGTCCGCCAAACCCTGGTCGATCACGCGAGCGTGGGCGAGGCCTTCATCGACTGGCTCGAGGCGCGCTTCGATCCCAACAAGGCCAACGACGAGATCGCAGTCGCCACCGATGCCGCCCTCGAGGAGGAGCTGCGGGCGGTCACCGACTACACGGCCGATCGCGTCCTCCAGGCGGTCGCCGAAGTGATCCGCGCGACGCGGCGGACCAATGCGTGGTGCGCCGACCGATCCGCCGGCCAGCCACTCGCGTTCAAGATCGCGTCCGGCGAGCTGTCGTTTGGTCCCGAGCCCAAGCCGATGCGCGAGATCTGGGTCTACCACGGCGACTTCGAGGGCGTGCATCTTCGCGGCGGCCGTGTTGCCCGTGGCGGCCTGCGTTTTTCCGATCGCCCCGACGACTTCCGCACCGAGATTCACGGGCTCATGTCGACGCAGATGGTCAAGAACGTCGTGATCGTGCCGATGGGCGCGAAGGGGGGCTTCGTGCTCCGTCGGCCGCCAACCGACCGCGATGAGCTGCGCGCGGCCGGGGATTTCTACTACGAGAAGTTCGTGCGCGCGTTGTTGTCGGTGACCGACAACCTGGTCGACGGCAAGGCGGCCACGCCGAAGGGGATCCTGCTCTACAAGGAAGGGACGGACCCGTACCTCGTCGTTGCCGCCGACAAGGGCACGGCCCATTTGTCTGATACCGCCAACCGCGTCAGCGCCGAGAACGGGTTCTGGCTCGACGACGCCTTCGCTTCGGGCGGCTCGGCGGGCTACGACCACAAGGTCACGGGGATCACCGCGCGCGGGGCCTGGGAGGCCACCAAGCGCAGCTTCCGCGAGCTCGGTACTGATCCGGAGCGCGACGTAATCACCGCGGCCGGCGTCGGTGACATGAGCGGGGACGTGTTTGGTAACGGCCTACTGCGAAGCCGCACGATCAAGTTGTTGGCGGCTTTCAACCACGTTCACATTTTCGTCGACCCTAGCCCCGATCCCGAACGCAGCTTTGCCGAACGCAAGCGGTTGTTTGACAAGCCGCGCTCGCAGTGGACAGACTACGACGCGAGCGTTCTCTCCCCCGGTGGCGGCGTGTTCGCGCGCAAGAGCAAGGAAGTCGACCTCTCGCCGGAGGCACGGGCGATGCTCGGGTTTCCGGTCGGGCGCAAGGTCAACGGCGAGGATGTCATGCGCGCCATCTTGCGCCTGCCGGTGGATCTGATGTGGATGGGCGGAATCGGCACCTACGTCAAGTCGAGGGAAGAGACCCACGCCGAGGTCGGCGACAAGGCCAACGATGGCGCGCGCGTCGACGCCAGGGAGTTGCGCTGCCGTGTCCTCGCGGAGGGGGCCAACCTGGCGATCACCGATCGGGGTCGCGGCGAGTTCGCGCGGGGCGGTGGCCACAACTACAACGCGTTTCTCGACAATTCCGGCGGCGTGGATACCTCGGACCACGAGGTCAACATCAAGATTCTCTTCTCGCCGCTGCTCCGGGCAGGGAAGGTATCGCGTGAGCAGCGAAATGCCGTGTTGGCCCAGTGTGAAGACGAAGTCGTCGAGGCGGTGCTCGATAACAATCGCTCGCAAAGCCGGATGGTGTCCTACGACGTCCGGCGCAGCCGTCAGGACGTGTTCCGCTACGGCCGCGCGCTGACCTACCTGGCCAAACAGTTGCCGTTTAATCCCGACAAGTTCGCGCTCCCCGGCGAAGAAGAACTGGGCAGCCGCCTGCGCAAGGGGTTGGGCTTGTTCAAGTCTGAGGCCGCGGTCCTCTGCGCGCACGCCAAGATGCTGGCCTACCGCCAACTCCTTGAGGCGGAAACCCTCCCGGACGCCACGGTGGACGCCGCGGTCCAGCACTACTTCCCGCGCGCACTGGCCGAACTCGCCGGGCGCGACGCGGTGGCGAACCATCTCCTGCGCCGCGAGATCGCCACAACCGTGATCGTCAACCGGATCGTCGACAACGCCGGCGGCAGTATGTTGGCCGAAGTCGCTGCGGCCAGCGGCGCGAGCATGCGCGACATCGTGGTGGCCTACCTCGAGGCCAACGATGCGGCCGGGCTCGATGACCTGCGCGACGAGCTTTATCGCCTCGAGGACGAGCGGCGTCAGGAGGCCATCTACACCAGCATGATGATCATCGAGATGGCAATGGAGGACGCAACCTTCTACCTGCTCGATAAGATGGCATTGCCGGGGTTTGATGCGCCGGCGATCGAACAAGCGCGGGCGTTGCTCGCGAACGTCGACCAGGCCTTGCCGACGGGGAGTCGCGGACGCACGGCCAACCGCCTGCGCAAGTTGGAGGAGGCGGGGTTGCCCCGCGCGCTGGCCGAACGCGTCGTCAAGCTCCGCTACCTAACTCCGGTGCTCGATGCCGTGCGCATGGCCCGTGCGATGGGTCGGCAGCCGCCCGACCTCCTGCGCCTGCGCTTGCAGGTCACCGATGCCTGCAACTTCCTGTTCCTCAACCAGGCCCTCGACCGCGTGACCTTCGCCAGTCCGTGGGACGGACCGGCGATCTCCGCCCTACGCCGGCAGCTTAACTTCCATCTGCACAAGCTCGTGCGCATGGTCGAAGGAGACGACGTGGCCGGGATGATCGAGAAGTACCGGCTCGGCGACTTCTGCGCCCAGGTGGCCGCGCTCGCGGAGAGCGGGCCGACGGTCTCTGGCCTTGTCATCCTCGACGACTGGCTGCGGCGGCTTCTTCCGCCGCTATCGGCGTTTGGCGGCGGCTAGTCGCTTGGAATTGGGATCCAGGGCAACTGCGCGGCGCGGGCCCGTCAGTGCTGTGCTGCGCTCCGCAGGAGTTGCGACCAACCTGCCGACCCCGTTCGCGGTGCTATGCTGCGCGGCACCCTGGCGAGCAGCCCGGGAGGAGTCACGGAAGTGCAGCCGATCGGCCCCCGTCAGCGTTTTGCGTGGTTTGCGCTCGCGAGCGCGCTCGGCAGCGGTTGCGACCTGCACACGAAGGCCTGGGCCGAGCGCACGTTGCAGGCGCTTCCGCGGCAGAGCATGGAGGTGGTCGATCCGTGGCTCGATCTCACCTTGGCGTACAACCGTGGCACCGCCTTCAGCCTGATCAGCGATCTTGGAGCGGCGCGCTGGGTGTTTGGGGCCCTCGCGATCGCGGTGGTTGTCGGACTCATCGTGATGCTACTTCGCCAGGCGACCGACCGCATGGACGCGATCGCCATGGGCTCGATCGCGGCCGGTGCGGTGGGAAATGGATTCGACCGCGTGTTTCGCCTGGCGCCGGGGGGCGGGACGGGTGTGATCGACTTTGTGCAGGTCAACTACCCGTGGGGTGGTCACTGGCCCCTGTTCAACGTCGCGGACGCGCTATTGGTCGTTGGGGTCGGTGTTCTTGTCGTGCGCCGCTGGACGGCGGGACGGGAGGCGCAGCCCGGGTCCGCTAGTGCGGCGTGAACTGGTCCGCAATCGCCCGCCAGTAGAGGTCGTGCTCGGCGGCCAGGACGCGCCGCGACAGGCTCTCTACGGTGTCGTCGGCGAGAACGTCGACGGGTCGATGGGCGATCACCGCGCCCTCGTCGTAGGCCTCCGTTACCAAGTGCACCGTGGGCCCGGTCGTCGCGACACCGGAGGCCAAGACCGCGCGGTGTACGTTGTCGCCGTGCATACCCCGCCCGCCGAAACGCGGGAGCGGGGCAGGGTGGATGTTGACCACGCGACCGCGAAAAGCCGCGACCACGCGGGGGTCGAGAAGCTTCATGTAGCCGGCCAGGACGAGCACATCGACCTCGTGTGCATCCAGGGCGACGAGCAACGCGAGTCCGGGGTCGGCTGCCGTCTTTGCGCTGACATGCACGGCGGCGATCCCCTCAAGGCGAGCGTACTGCAGCGCCCCCGCGTGCGAGTTGTTCGACACCACCAGCACGATGCTGGCCCGTAGATCCCCGCGCCCGATGGCCTCGTGGAGCGCGACGAGGTTGCTACCTCGC
>CADEGN010000255.1 GCA_902826865.1 uncultured Myxococcales bacterium | reverse complement strand
GTCGGCGGACAAGGGGACGCGGGCCGGAGCCATGACGCACTCTACCTCGATTCGCTCCGCCGCCGCGACTCAGCGCTGATAGCGGAAGATCCTGCGTCCGCCCTGGACGTCGAAGATGAATCCGAACCCGAACTCGATCTTGCCGGTGTCTGTATCCACCAGGCCGGCGGGCGGGTTGGTGAACGGCGCGGCTTGCCGGACGGCATGGATCGCCTCCTCGTCGAGGTAGTCGACCCCGCTATCTCCGCCCGGCTGAAGCCGAACTTTGTGAAGCGAGCCATCGGCGTTGAGAGAGATGACGAGCTTGGTCCGAAATACGCGGGTGCCGTGGATCGACGCATCAGGGTCCCGCGCGGCATGGACCGTCTCGGGGTGCCAGTGTTGGGCGACGGCGTCGCGCACACGGTTGAAGAACGATGCGAACTTCCAGCGCTTGGTGTCAAACGCATTCTCGCCGCCGACGTCGACGTCATCGGCCACGTTGTCGAATGAACCGGGGCCACCGAGTGACTTGAGCAACGCATCGCGGGTGCCGGGGGATCCAGCCGGTGAGAGGCTAGGGCGCGAGGTTCCGGCGAATGCATCCGAGCCGCGGGCGTTCTCGGGGAGGTCGTTGACGGACGAACCTTCGCCCTCACCTCGCGGCGCGACGGGGGTCGGACGGGTATCCGACGGGGACGCGGTCCGGGTGTCGCGCCGGTCGCCAGGATGCGCCGCCTGGGCGCCGGGTTCCGGTCGGACGTTGGGCGCGCGGGTCGACTTGCTCGCGCGGTTGTCGAATTCGGAGACGTAGGGGGTGTCACGCTCCGGCGTGCGTTGATCGTCGACGCGGTCGAGGCGGACCAGATTTCCAGGCGGGAGGGCAGGGTCTTTTTCCTCCTCGGGCTCGCGGGTCGCCGCGGGCAAGAGGGCGACCTCGATCACGCCGCCGGGGCCTGGCAACGGTCGGCCGTCCCACGCGAGGGCGAGGAGCTCATCACCCACGGGCATGAGCAGCGCGTGTACCCCGATAGAGGCCACAATCACGCCGATGATCAGGCGCACACGTTCGGACGTCTCCGGCACGAGCGGACCGTCGTCAGTATAGCGCCGCGTGTGGCGCCACGCCCGTCGGGCGTCCCAATCACGGGCCGCTTGCCCCGGACGCGTCGGGTCGGACGCGTCGGGTCGGTCGCGTCGGGTCGGTCGCGGACACCGACCGACCCGCGGCGATCACTCGTCGTCGCCGTCGTCGCCGTCGTCCTCGTCCTTGGCCGGCGCGGGAAGCGACGCCAAGATGCGGGTGAACTCGGGGTGGTTCGGGAGCATCTGGAGGGCCGCGCGGCAGACCTGACGGGCCTCACCAAACATGTTGGCGTCACGTAGCGTGGCGGCCAAGGCGACGACCGGCTCGACCTCACGCGGATTGAGGGCAACGATCGCCCGCAGATGTTCGACGGCGTCGCGTGGGCGGCCCTGCTTGCGCAAAATCGCCGTGAGAAGGTTACGGATCTCGACGTCGTTTGGGCGCAAACGAACCGCGTTGTTGAGGTGGGCCAGGGCTGCGTCGTCGCCTTCGCTTTGGCGGACCGCCAGGGCCAACATGAGGTGCGGCTGCCAGAATCGGGCGTCGCGGGCGATGATCTCGCGCAGGAATTTTGCCGCGTCGGTTTGGCCGGCGACCTCTCCGGCGCGCACCTGCTCGATCGCGGTGTCATAGCGGTCCTCGAAGTCGTCGACGTCGAGGGTGAGGCGACCGCGACGCGCGAACGCGTCGTCGTCGAGTGAACGCCGGGGGAGCGCGAGCAGACGCTCGAGGTATTCGCGGGCCTTGGGTGGGTCGTCGCCCTCGAGATACATCGTCGCGACGTAGCGAAGCACCGTGGCGTCGCCCGGGTGCTTCTCGGCCGCCTCAAGCAGGAGCATCGTCGCGGTCTCGTTTTTCTCGTCCTCGTGGAGGTCGAGCAGCATGTCGAGCACGCTCTTGGCCACGCTCGGTAGGCTAACCGCGGTGCGGAGCAGCCCCATCGCTTCGTCGCGGTCTTCTTGTTCCTGACCGGAACCACCGCTGCGATCCCACAGCACATTGGCGAGGTCGCCGAGCGCCGACGGGACCTTGCCCTCATCGACTGCGCGGCGCAAAAATGGCTCCGCCTCGTCGAAGCGATCGTGCTCGAGCATGAGCGATCCGACCCGGGCCAGCACCCGCGGCGACTCGTTGCCGTGCTCAACAGCGAACTCAGCCACCTTCATGGCGTTGGCCTTGTCGCCGGCGTTGCGCAGGGTGTCGATGAACTGGGTGGCGACCGCCTCGCTGGTCGGGTCGAGGTTGAAGGCCTGGTTGAAGGCCTGAATCGACGAGCCCAGGTCGCCAAGGCGGCGGAGCAGCGCGGCGAGGTGGTGAAATACGCTCTGGTCTTTCGGGCGCTTCTGCGCGGCGATGTTGAGCGCCTGCAACGACAGCGGCACCGCGCTCTGATCCACCGGGTTGGCGATGAGGATGTCGACCATCACGTGCATGGCCTGCATCGCGCCGTCGAGATTGGGATCGCGATTGAGCGCGTCGACCAGCGGCGCCAGCAGCTGATCCGGGGTGGTCGGCACGCAGCGACCCTGCAGCGCGCTCAGGTTGCCAAGCCCGACCAAGAAGGAAGTGAGGGCCTGGTGGTTGCCGGTGCCGAAGCTGGCTTTCCACTCGGTCTCCTCGATTTCCACGTCGCAGTGGCCTGCAAGCTTGCCCAGCACCTCATGCAGGCGCTCGGGCAGAGCGGCGGAATCGGAGCTCCAGCTCCAGCGCTCGATGTCGACCAGCGTGGGCGGCGGCGCCGAGCCATCCTCCTCCGGCTTGGCCCCCGCGACCGGCGGTTCGATGCGAACCAAGCGGAGCTCGCACCCCACCGAGTTCTCGTCGACGCTCATGTTGGCGACCAGGCCGCGCTTGGCGTTGGGAAAGCGCTGAATCCCGTCGGCGGCGCGCGCGTCGCTCCACGGCTCGCGGAACACCATCAGGGCCGGTACATCTCGGCCGCCCTGCTTGGCCATGGCGGTGAACACAGGGGCCGCCGCCTTCGCCCCGCGGGTGGCAAGTTCTTGGGCCCACCAGCGCTGGATCCCCATGCACAGCGGCGCGCCCTTGCCATCGTTGGTGCAGGCGATCGGCAGGATGACCAACTCGATCGAGGCCGCGGCTTCCGCCATCGCGGCCGGGTCGACCTCGTCGTCGTCGCCCTCGTCGTCGTCGCCGTCCTCGGCGACCACGAGTTCCTCGTGGTCGTCGTCCTCGTCCCCAGCTGCGTGGGTGGAGTCGGGGCGCTCATTGTCTTCATCGACGGGCGGCATCGGCGCGAAGCGTGCCGCAAGGGGCTTGGATCCGCAAGACGCGGGGGCCCAGGGCGTCGTTGTCGCGGCGCGGGGTTTGACCCCCGGCTGATAGCCGCGATTCGCGGCGCAGCTGGTAGCCTGACCCCGTGTTGTGCGGCGTGGTCAGGCGATGGCGCCGGGCGGGGTTGCGGCGGACGCGTTGGGGGCGCGCGGCGTGGCTGGCCGTTGGCGCGAGCGTTGCGTTCGGCTGCGCTGAAGCCCACGTCGACGCCCTCGCGGTCTGGCGCGACCAACCCGCCGCGCCGGACGGGTCGCTGCGGATCCAGATCTACGACAGCGGACAACGCCGGACCCAACGACTCAAGCCGATGCAAGCCGGTGCGGAACCCACCGCCATCGAGTTGCTCGTTGCGCCAGGCGGCCGCGGGTACGTCATCTCCACCGCCCTTGGCGGCACCGTCTGGGTCGATGTGATGAGCGGCGCGCGAGGAAGGATCGCGGCGGATATTTGGGGCGAGCTGGCGTTCGACATCGGGTTTGCGCGATCCGGGCTGGCGGTGGTGCGGCACCTCGCCGATGACGAGGGCGTGCTGCTCTTGCCCACCACTTCGCCACTGCTGCAACCGGGGCTCGTCGACGTTCCGCCGCCACTGCACCCCGAGCGTCCCCAACCCCTACGCTTCGCGTCGGACGCCGCGGTCGTGTTCGCCGCCGAGATCGACAATACCGGGCCGGTGATGGCCGACAGCACTCGCCCCGACGGTGTCATCAGCGCGTGGCGTTTCGCGGCCGGCGACAACGACGTGCCCGAGGGCACCCTGATCCCGCTCGCCCGCGGAACGCTCTCAGCTGCCGTCACGATCTCTTCGGCGTTCCCGCGTCGGGTCGGCAAGGGGTGGTGCGTCGATGGGCTGTGCATCGCGCCCGATGGCGACGCGGCCATCGCCAAGTCACCGCTCACGAGCTGTCAGCTGCGCGTGTTTGCGCCCGAGCAGGCCGGAAGCGACGGGCTCGCCCCGGTGCTCGAGGTCGCGCTCCCGCCCGCCTGTCCGGGCACCGACCCACACCTCGTCGCTGCGATCGCGGGCGATCTGGTGGTGCTCGATGACGACGCGTCGGTGTATCTCGCGGATCTCACCCGGCGCACCTGGTCGGCGCTGCCCAAACTCGGCCCGGGTGCCCCGCAGTTGCTGCCGATCGTCCGGGGTCGGGGGATCCTACTCGTCTCGAGCGACGGATCGGTGTCCCGGATCGACGCCGACGGCATGCGGGTGGTCAGCAGTGAGCACGTTCAGTGCGCGGTGCTCGATCGCCCGATCGCGAGTCCCGAGGGGGGCTGGGTCGTGCAGACGTGCCTCGGCTTGCCCGACGTGATTTCCGAGATGACCCCCGACTTCGGTTCGGTGATTCGCGTGAGCGCGCTCGGGGTCGAGCGATTTGACGGGATCCCGATGCGGACGCTGGCCGTCGACGATGCCGGGAACGTGCTGCTCTACAGCTTCGACCCGAAGGACAAAGAGCAGGCACCGCGCGGCCTATTCGTCCTCGATGGCGACGGAAGAATGACGCGCGTGGATGAGCTGGAACCAGCGGTGGCGCGTTTTTCCATGGCCGATACGGCCCCGTATTTCTCTGCGCGCCCGCGCTTCTAGTGCCCGGTGTCGGAAGTTCGTGCCGGGTTAGGTGCGGGGCCGCAGAGCCGTGCATAACCCGGCACGAACTTCCGACACCGGGCACTAGAATTGGCTGGCGGTGGCGAAGAACTCGATCCGCTGCGCCCATTCGTCGTAGCTCGCGACTTGGCCGTTGCCCAGATCAGCTTCGCCGCGCAACGCGGCCAGGGTCGAACGCGCGCGGGCGAAATTCCCCTGGACAACGTCCGCCTCGAGTAGCGCGAGGCGAGCCGCGCGGATCATCTCCGGGGAGGGCAAACGCTCGCTGGGATCGAGCGCGGCGACCAAGAGCGGCGCCGCGGCTGCGCTGGCCTGCACGTTCAGCAGCTGGCGGGCGAGCAGGTAGTTGCCGAGCCCGGCGTGCCCGGGCAGCCGAGCGATCTCGGCCGCCGTCGCCGTCGCTTGGACGGCGCGGACCATGTCGTCGCCTTCGGCGTCGAACGGGGCGAGGTAGCGCAGGACCACCGGCGTGAGCTCCGCGTCGGCTGCGGCCGCGATCCGCAGCTGTAGGAGTCGCAATCGCGATTCGCCCTGGGGTTGCGCGATCGCAGCCTGGTACGCCAAGTTGGCCGCCTCTCGGTTGCCGCGGGCGAGCTCGACGTCCCCGCGACGCTCGGCGATCGCGGCGCGGATCGTCGAGGTGAGATCCGGTGCTCGCGCGAGCTCGTCGAGCACGCCCGCCGCGTCGTCGAGATCCCCCGCCATCGCCAGCGCATGCGCGAGGCCGAGGCCGTGCTCGGGTTGCTCCGGCTCGAGGCTGCAGAGCTCACGCCAGCTTCCGATCGCATCTGCAAACTTCCCGCGCGCGCTTGCGCGATCGATCTGCGCGCGAACGTCCGCGGCATGGTGCGCGC
The DNA here is from genome assembly GCA_902826865.1 of uncultured Myxococcales bacterium. Classification (GTDB taxonomy): domain Bacteria; phylum Myxococcota_A; class Polyangia; order Nannocystales; family Nannocystaceae; genus Xiheibacterium. The sequence goes on along the minus strand of CADEGN010000255.1, from coordinate 5,061 downwards.
ACGGGCGTTCGAACACGGAGGGGCGGCGAAATCGCTGGGCCGCGGCCGCCACATCCTGGTCGCGCACGCCGTCACGCCCATCGAGGAACGCGATCCACTCCGACTCGAGCGGTGCCAGCGGTCCTCCGTAGGCCTGCTCAAAGTCGCCGCCGGTGCCGTACAACACCCCGAGCGGCTCGAAGCCGCGGGTTTCGACCAGGTAGAGGCAAAAAGATCCGGCGGCGGTGTAGGCCACCTGCGAGGACTTGCCAAAGAAGCCTGCGCCCATGATCGGCGCGAGCTCCGGCAACTTGCCCAGCCGGCGCAGGACCGTGGCTTGGTCGTGAAGGTCGAGCCGCTCCGCCTCGCGGGGCGCCATGGCCGTGGCGAATCCCTCGATGAGCCCGATGTTGATCGCGAGCCCGCGGCGGCTGACCCCGAACAGAGAATCGCCCACCGTCGCTCCGAACACGTGGGCGAGCTCGTGGTGCAGGACAGGATGGGGGAACGGACGGTGATCGAGGTAGATCTGTCGGCGCCACGGTGCGGCGACTTGGACCGTGCCGGCGCCCATGAGGCGGCGCTTGAGCTCGGTGGATGGGAACACAAAGCTCTCGACTTTGCCGGCGGGCTCGCGCCCGTTCATGCGCGCGCGCAAGGTCGCCCACGCGAATTCGTGCTCGCGTCCGATCGCGGTGATCTCGCGCGCGTCGGCGGTGCGCGGCGCGTAACGAATGACAAAGTGCTCGGTCTCGAGGGTGCCCGTGAGCACCTCGGTGATGGACGCGCGATCGGCCGTGAACCCGTGATGCGAGCCGCGCAAGCCGATGGCCGCCCACGGCAGCGCCAAGATGGCGACGAGGCCTAGCCGCGTCAGTGCTTCGCGTCGCGGCAGGCGACGCAGCCGTCCATCGGGGCCCATGAACGCCGCAAATGCGACCAGCGCGACAGCGGCGCCCAGCATGTTGTAGCCGCGGAACCGCAGGTAGGTCGGGCCGACCGACACCGCCTCGTCGTAGACGGAGCCCGAGAAGTAGCCCCAAAACGGGTCGAACGCGAACACCACCGGATGGGCATACAGCCGCCACAGGCCGAGGGCGGTCGACGCGATCATTGGGGTGAGCGCGAGCAAGAACGCCCGCCGATCGGTGCGCGCCAGGGCGCCGCCCCAGATCCCGCAGATCCAGCCGAGGGCGGCGCACAGCATGGGCCCCATCGCGAAGAACGGCGCACCTCCCAGCGGTTGGCAGCTTCGCTGCCAAAGCGAACCGACCAACGGCATCGCGAACGCGATCGCGGACAAAATGGCGAGCTCGCGCGCGCCGACCCGGGCGAGGGGCAGAAGTCGCAGGTTCGCTGCGGCCCGGGCCGCGCGTGCCTGCCCCACCCCCACGCCGATCCCGCCGATCGAGGCCACAGGTCCGAGCACGAATGCGTGCTCGTAACCGAGGTTGCCGACGAGCGGCATGCTCGTCAGTCCGAGCCCGATCAACGCGGTGAGTACGCGCCGGCGGATCACGGCATCTTGCCAAAGCCGCCCAAGAACGACGCGCGCCACGATGCGGGAGCATAGCGCAGATGGGCGTACGTGATCAGGCGCGCCAGGGCCCGGCCGCACGCGCAAGCCCGAGCGGGTGGCGGGCTCCCCGGCGTTTTGCTTGCCCAGTAGGCCATGTCGCTGCCACGATCGCAGCATGTATGCCGCCGCGTTCGCGTGCGTCTCGGGATGTCCCGGCCAGCACGCGCTCACCGACGTGATCTACCGCTGCCCACGCTGCCAAGGACTGCTCGAGGTCGTGCACGATGCCGATCGGCTGCGCGCGCGTTCGGCCGCGGCGTGGATGAAGCTGTTCGACGAACGCTGGGCGCGAACGGCCTGGCCCTACGGATCGGGCGTGTGGGGCAAACGCGAGTGGGTTGCGCCCCACGTCAGCGATGACAACGTGGTGTCGCTCTTAGAGGGCGGCACCAACTTGCTGTGGGCGGAGCGCTACGGCCAGCAGATCGGCCTGTCGGATCTGTGGATCAAGCAGTGTGGGACCAGCCACACCGGGTCCTTCAAGGATCTCGGGATGACGGTCCTGGTCTCGTGCGTGAAACAGATGATCGCGCTCGGCAAGCCGATTCGTGCCGTTGCTTGCGCGTCCACGGGCGACACGTCGGCGGCCCTCGCAGCCTACGGCGCCGCGGCCGGGATCCCCGTGGTGGTGCTCCTGCCCGAGGCGAAGATCAGCGCCGCCCAGCTCGTTCAACCCCTGGCGAACGGCGCGATCGTGTGTTCTCTTGCCACTGATTTCGACGGTTGTATGCGGGTGGTCCAGCGTCTCACCGAGGATCCGACGATCTACTTGGCCAACTCGATGAACAGCCTACGGGTCGAGGGACAAAAGACCATCGCGCTGGAGATCGTCCAGCAGTTCGACTGGGAGGTTCCAGACTGGGTGCTGGTCCCGGGCGGAAATCTCGGCAACATCAGCGCGATCGCCAAGGGATTCGCCCAGCTGCGCGAGCTTGGGCTGGTCGACAAACTCCCGCGTTTGGTCTGCTGCCAGGCGACGCGCGCCAACCCGCTTTATCGCGCGTGGCAACGGGCCCAGCAGGGCGGACACCCCTTGTCGGCGGCCGATTTCACCCCGGTTGCAGCTGCCACGACGCTGGCGAGCGCGATTCAGATCGGCGACCCGGTGAGCGTGGGCAAGGCCATTGCCGCACTGGTTGCGTTTGACGGTCTCGTCGAACAGGCCGACGAATCGGAACTCGCCGAGGCCGTCGCGCGGGCCGATCGCACCGGGATGTTCAACTGCCCGCACACCGGCGTCGCGCTCGCGTGCCTCGAGAAGCTCGTGGCCCGCGGTACGATCGCGCGAGATGATCGCGTCATCGTGATCTCAACCGCACACGGCCTCAAATTCACCGAATTCAAGACGCGCTACCACGAGGGCACGCTAGGGTTCCCGAGCCATCACGCCAATGCGCCGTTGCGCATGGGGGCAGACCCGGACCAGGTGCTTGGCGAGCTTCATCGCGCGCTCGACAGCCGCGCGGGCTGAACCCCGCGCGGCGGTCGAGCGCGCCGACGACGGCGCAGCGCGGCTGCGCCTAGCACGAAGGCGAACAACCCCGCACCGCCAGACTGCCCGGCGCTCGTGCAACCGCAGCCCCGATCGGAGACCGAGTCGAGGTTCGTACCACCGCCGCTCGAGTCGTCGCCGCCGGCCGAGTCGTCCATCGGTTCGTCCGAGGTGGACGGCTGCGGTCCCTCGTCGCTGCCCGTGCCGTCGGCGGCGCCGGTGGACGCGTCAGGGAAGTTGCCCACCCTGATCGTCACCGCTTGGCTCGCGCCTTGGTTCGGCCCATCGCGCACGACCACGCCGAACTCGTAGGTGCCCTCGGGGATGTTGGTGACCGGGAACGAGAACGGTGGGTCGAACTTCTTGTAGATCGGCTCGCCGTCGAGGTAGAGCTCCGCTTCGGTGATCCCGCGGTCGTCCATGGCCTCGGCCAAGATGTCGAAGTCGGCGCCCGGCTCAAATGTGTCGCCATCGAGTGGGTAGGTGATCTCGACCGTCGGTGGGTTGGTATCGAGGGGGAAGGGCTCGGCCGCGCACTCGATGATGCCGACGTGACCGTCGGCCTCGCCGGGATCGCTGCCGTCGCTGCAGGTGGGTGAACCGCTGCCCCCATCGGGGAACGTCACCTCGATCACCGCCCGCTCGGGCGACATGTCGACGACGGTGAACGAGACCGTGCCCTGCGGATCGGTGTACGTGGCGCCCTCGCCGAGAAAACCGTCGTCTCCGACGTCGAGGATGTATGGGCTCGGCCCGAAGTCGTAGCTGTTGGAGATGTGCAACAGCACCGCATTGAAGCCGTCATCCACCCCAAGCGGCTGGCGATACTCGAGGTAGTAATCGCGCCCATCGTAGGCAGGGAAGCTCAGGGCCTGCGTACCGTTGCACGGCAGCTCGGTCGGCAGCAAGTTGAAGGTGCCGCTCGACGTGGTGTGGACGATGTTGCAGCCCTCGAGCCAGCCCATGTACGCCTTCTGCGTGACGTTCATGTGGGCACAGCCACCGCCCATTGGATCGTAGGGATCGCCGTATTCGACGTGCTCACACTCGTCCGACAACGGCACCGCGTTGCCCATCCCGTCGGTGCAGTTGTACGAGTGGGAATGGCCCATGCCGTAGTTGTGGCCGATCTCCTGGTTGCGCACGACGCAACCGAAGCTGCCGTTATACCAACTGTTACGGGCCGGGGCGAGGACGGAGCCGATGCTCGCCAAACCACCGAAGCCGCAATCGCTCAAACCTGGGAACCACCACATGAACTGCTGGAAGTCATCGGGGTTGTGGCCCTTTTCGATGAAGCGCTGCAGGCCGCGATCCGCGATCAAGTCGGGGCTGCATCCGCCCGGATTGTCGATCGTGTAGGGGCCAAATACGTCGCCCGCGATCTTCTCTTTCCCGTAGGAGTTCTCGCCGTAAAACACGTTGGTCGAGGTCTCGTTGATGAACATCGAGCTCTTGGCCGTGGCGTTGTCCATCGCTCCCGCGCCCTCCCACTTCACGATCACCGTGGCGATACGTCGGTGTGGGTACTGCTCCGGATCGATCAGCGGTTCGGGCGGTCGCGCGATCACCTCGAGCTCATCGGCGTGAAACGTCGGTCCGTCGGTTTCGCCCCACGCGCGGACGATCGTGTTGTAGGCGAGTTCCTCGGTGCCGTCGGGCAGGCTCACCTCGAACACGCCGTCGTCGGTGCGGATGTGATGGCTGTAGCGGGCGGTGCCGTCATACATCGAGGCCACGCGCTGCTCGTAGCGTCCCTCGATGCTGGGACCCGCCGAGAGCAGACCGCTGCGCCAACCCTCGGGGCTGCCACGGTCGGGCGGCTGACATCCCAGGATCAGCAGGAATGTTGTGCTGGCGACGACGGCGCGGGGGGAGACTGGAATGCGAGGCACGGCTCGGCATCGTAGACCAGCAAGACGACCCCCGCTCGGGACCTATCTCTCATGTCCGCCGCCAGCAAAAAGTCGCGGGATTTGAACGAAGAAAAAACGTAGCCTGCAACGAGCTT
>CADEGN010000254.1 GCA_902826865.1 uncultured Myxococcales bacterium | reverse complement strand
CCTTGATCCGGCCGTATCGGCCAAGACCCGAAGGTCCAAACCCGTACGGTTACGTATTTAGCAGTGCCGCGACACTTGCGTCGGTTCGACCGAAGAGCAACGACGAAAGGTCGTATCCGCGCGCCTCGACCTTCCGGAGTCCTTCCTCCGAATCGATCAGAAGTACCGGACGGCGTCGCACATCTTCATCGTTCGCAACCCTCTGCGTTGCGACCGTCTTCACTTCGGCGTCTGGTGGTCTGGGCACCGCGTTGCCATCGTGCGCTGGCGAGTTCGGCGTGCGATGGCAGCTCAGTGCATGCGCGAGCGCCAGCCAGGTTAGCCACGTCGCGGTGCAGTGACGCTTTCTCAGCCCGAACGGGGGCCTGGGGCATGGGACGAAGGGTGCCTTCGAGCGATACAGCTTCACCAGCGGCTTCCGGCTCCGCACGACGAAGAGGATGCGTCACCGCGCTCCAATGTGCGAGCGCATGGAGTGAGCGACCGCACTGGCTTCGCTCGCGGTCCTTCGCCTCGGTCCTGTCGTAGGCGGCGACGAGGCCACGGCGAGACATGGATCTACGTCATGGACTCGGAGTGGCCGTTGCGAGCACGATCCCTACACCATCCTGACCGATCGATCTGGGGACGGGGGTCCCCCAGGACGGATGCCACCACCGCGCCTTCGAACTCGAGAAGCACGCCGCTGCTCGTCGTCACAGTTCACCCCGCGAGCATGCGCAGTAGCTCGGCCTCGTCGATGATCGCGACACCGATCGCAAGGGTACGTTCACGCCAAAACTGGTCAAGAAACACCAAAGTCGGCTCAAAGGCTTCGACGAGCGGATCATCTCGCTGTACGCCCGCGGCATGACCGTCCGCGAGATCCAGCAGCAGCCTCCGCAGCAGCGAAGCCCTGGTCGGTTCCTCGGAGGAACCGACCAGGGCTCGATGAAGGGGCAGCCTGTGGTGTGAGATCGCATCAAACCGTTACTCAACCTGGCAGGTGCTGTCCGGCGTTTCGGCGCAGCAAGCGTCGAACGCAGCATTCGCAACCTCTCCCCAGCAATGCGCGATCGCTTCGCCCTCGGCCTCGTCGATCTCGCCGTTGCCGTCGGCGTCACCATCGCACCCGAGGCATTCCGCGTTTGTCGTGAACAAAAGGTCGGCACAGGTCTGGCCGACTTGCTCGCCCTCCTCGACGCCACAGCTGTCGTCGGGCGTCTCGGCGCAGCAAGCCTCGAACGCGGGATTCGCGACCTCCTGCCAACAGTAGGCGATCAACTCCAGCTCCCGCTCGTCGATCTCGCCGTTGCCATCGAGGTCACCGTCGCCACCCGCGCAAGCCTCATTTGTGGCGAACAGCACGTCGGAGCAGACCGCCCCTGGTTCGCCGAAGTCCTCGACGTTACAGCTTTCGTCGGGGCTTTCGGCGCAACAGGCGTCAAACGCCGGATTCGCAACCTCCTGCCAACAGTAGGAGATCGCCTCGATCTCCACCTCGTCGATCTCGCCATTGCCGTCGACGTCGCCATCGCCACCAAGGCACTCTTCGTTCGTCTTGAACAGCACGTCGGCGCAGCCGAGCACCTCTTGCCCTGGGTCGTCGCCTACCTCGCAGCTTTCGTCGAGCAGTTCGAGGCAGCAAGCGTCGAACGCGGGATTCGCGACCTCCTGCCAGCAGTAGGAGATCAACTCGAACTCCCCCTCGTCGATCTCGCCGTTGCCGTCGAGGTCGCCAGTGCCACCGAGGCACGCCTCATTCGCGGCAAACAACACGTCAGAGCAGGCCTGTACTTGAAGCTCGTCCTCCTTTCCTTCCAACTTGCGGCGCGCCTCCTCGATGGAGTCAATGAGGTCACAGCCACCCGCCGCTGTAAAACCCACAACGGCCGAGCCAGCGAAAATGGACCGCAGAATCTTTGCCTTGAACATCTCTCTTCGCCTCCGGGGGTGTTGTCGAGGCGATCTGCGTGCGAGGGATTCGCAGCGCACTCGTCGACAACTGGGACACAACCATCATTCACGCGTCGCCAGAAAAATTAACACTCAAGAGTTCGACTATTGACAAGCACACATCTGCGGGCTCAAGCCGTCTTCGCGAGTGTTCGTCGAAGCGGCATTCAACGTGGTGAACGCGTTGTGGTTGGCGCGCGACGTCATGCAAGGCGCAGCGATTGCTGCGCAGACCGTGCAAAGCTCGCGGGAACATTTCACTGGGACGCAACGTTGCAGACGATCCGAGTGTCTGCCACGGCGAACTCAGTGTTTGTGTTCGTCGCCCACTAGTGAACGCGTGGCGGCGCTCGAGTTGCCGGCGGAGCTTTCATCAAGCGCTGCGAAGAAGGAGCCTTCGGCCCGGAAAATGTCCGAGACGGGCCGAGGCACAGTTCGATGGTCTCTGCACTTAAGTGACTGCGCGAGGGGGTTGCACGCTTCACGCGAACCTCGGCGAAAGCGGAAACCCGAAGCTCCTCGGGCGATCGCAGCGATCTTCGCAGCTTCGGCGCGGTCGACGCCTGATGCGCGGGTGTCTCGATCCTGCCTTTGAAGCCCCGATGGCCGCTCACTTGCCGCCAAGCACGCCGACACGCAGCAAGGTGGGGTGGCGTTTCGAGCGGTGAACGCGGTGGGTCGCGGCGCTGAAGCCATCGTCGGGCGCCCGCGCGATGGTGTCGTGCCATCGCTGTGGATTGCGATCGACCAGGGGGAACCACGTGCTCTGGATCTGGACCATGAGTCGGTGGCCCTTTCGAAACGTGTGCAGCACATCCTGCAGCGGGACTACGATTTTGGTTGGGACTCCGGCGCGCATCGGCTTGGGTGACTCGTAGCTATCGCGGTAGCGCGCGCGGAACACCTCGCTGCGCACCATTTGCTGGAACCCACCCATCGCCAACGTGCCGTCTTTGTCGCCCTTGGGGCACGCATAAGGTAGGGGGCCGGTGGTCGGCGCTGCCATCGTGGTGCCATCGGGCAGCACGTCGATCAGCTTCACGACAACATCGGCATCCGCAGCCGTCGTCGATAGCCACACTTCGGCGGCAATCGGCCCGGCGACCACGAGGTCCTCCGTGAGTGGTTCGGTCTGGTAGGTGAGCACGTCGGGACGCCGCGCTGCGAAGCGTTGGTCCTCGACCATGTACTCGTTGATCATGCCGATCGCGACCGCCTGCGTGTACGGTACAGGCCGGTTCGGGTCGCTGGTCCACGTGTCGGCGCCGGCTGCCGCGCGCGGTGCCTCGCTCGAGAGCTTGCCCCCTTCGGCCAGGAAAAATGCGCGTTGCGTCGTCTCGGGTGGAGGCCAGCTGGGCAGCGATCGCCATGCTTGCGCGCCGGTGTCGAACACAGAGGCCTCGGCCAAGTGCGGATTCGGCCCGCCGTCGAGGTGATGCCGGAAGAACGGCGCCTCGATGCGCTCGCGGTAGTGCTCGGCTGTGTTGCTCCCGAATTCGATGCAGCCGAGTCGGCGGCCGTCGTCGCGGGCCCAACCGCCGTGTCGCCACGGTCCCATGACGAGCTTGTTGTCGACGTCCTTCTCGCGGTTCTCGATCGTCTTGTAGATGGTCAGCGGACCGTAGAGATCCTCGGCGTCAAACCAACCGCCGACCACCAGCACGTGGGGTGCTACACTCTTCAGGTGGGGCAGCAAGTTGCGTTCCTGCCAGAACGCATCGTAGTTGGGGTGCGCCATCGCGGCGGTCCAGAACGGAATGCCACCCCTCAAGTAGCGGCTGTCCGCGTTTGCGAGCGATCCGAGCTGGGAGAAGAACGAGTAGCCGTCGGTGGTGCCGTGTTCGAATTCGGGTAGCTTCTTCACGGTGGGCTCAGGCCGCGGACGCCCGAACGTGGCGAAGAAGTTAAACGTGTGGGGCAAAAAAAGCGCGCCGTGGTGGTGGAAGTCGTCGAACCACCAGTCCGCGATCGGGGCCTGCGGCGACACGGCCACCAGCGCCGGATGGTGATCGATCATCCCAGTCGCGGCGTAGAAGCCGGGGTACGAGATGCCCCACATCCCGACCTTGCCGTTGTTATTCGGCACGTTGGCCACCAGCCATGCGATCGTGTCGAACGTGTCGGAGCTTTCGTCGGTGTCCTTCGGCCCGCGGCCCGCACCACGATGCGGCCGCATATCGACGAACTCGCCGCCGGACATCCAACGCCCGCGCACGTCCTGGTAGACGAACACAAAGCCGGCCTCCGCCAGCGTCTGGGACGGACCGACGCCGTCGCGCATGTCGGGGCCGTAGGGCGCGAGGCTGTACGGCGTACGGTTGAGTAGGATCGGACGAGGTCTGCCTGCGTGCTTCGGCGTGTAGATGGCGGTGAAGAGCTCAACTCCGTCGCGCATCGGGATCTTCACCTCGCGCTTGTTGTAGTGCGCCTGCACCCACGCCGCGCGATTGGCCGGTGGCACGGCGCGATCCTTGACATGGTCGTCGCCGCCCTCGTCGCGCGCTTCATCGCCGAACCAAGGCGCACTCGGCGGGATGCCCGGCGGCACGGTATGGGCACGGCAGCCGGCGATCGCCAGTGCCGCGATCATCAACCGCGCAGCAGACCGGCTCGCGAGCGGCGCAGCTCCGCGAACGCGGAAATCGTCCGGGCCGATCGTACGGCCCCTGGGCATCAAGCTGTTGCCTTGGCCATGCGCGGGCAGACTTCTTGCGCTCGGCTCTAATTTCGAGTCCATGGGCGCCGCAGTGTACCGCACCCTGTCGCGGGAGCTCGCGGCGGCCGATACCTGGTTTGCCCCCTACGGCACGCTGACGAAGGACCGTCGTAGTCGCTCGCAGATCAGCTGAACGACCTGTCGCCCCGACATGAGCGCGGAGGGGATGCCACCACCGGGTTCGACCCACTGGCCCGCAAGCCACAGATCCTCGAGCTTGCCGAGCTGCTTCGGCACATGCTCATTGAACGTCGTGGGCGTCGGCAGCCAACCTTCGTATGCGCCGCGCCACGACCTTGCGTGGCGCCAGAACGTCAGCGGCGTGACCACGTCGATGACCTGGACGTGATCGGCCAGCCCCGGAAGTCGATCGTCCATGCGATCGATGACGGCCTTGGCGAGATGATCTTTCGCCGATGCATACCCATCGCCGCGTTCGGCCCACCAGTCGTAGGTGGTCGGCAGCGTCGCCTGGACAACGCAGTGGATAGACCGGCCATTCCTCCGCCGATCACGATCATGCTTGGGTTCGTCACCGCGGCACCGTGTGCAATGCGCGTGCCCGCGTTGGCCTGAACCATCACCCCTAGAATCTCGAGGGCGAGTCACTAGCGCGAGGCGCAGCGCGTGCGGGCGGCGGATGCAACGCGAACGGGATGCGCGGACGAGCTGGCTTGCGTTGCCAACCTGAGCCAAGTCTGCGGGCGCCCGGACGCGCATCGAGGCCACCACGGAGGGAGAGTTTCGGGCTCCGCGACCCTGCTGCGCCTGCGACCCGCACTCTGTCGCGTCGTGGCGCGAGAGGTGCCGTACGCTGGCATGCATGCCAATCACCGCGGCCCTGCTGGCGAGCACCGCGCTGCTGCGTGCCGCGGCGCCCGAGTCAGCCGCGCGCCTGGCGCAGGTTGCGAGGGGATCGGAGCACACCGAAGGCGAGCTCCTGTGGAGCGCGGGAGAGCCGGCGCCGGCACTCACGATCATCCGTCGTGGGTTGGTGCAGATCGTCAAGCACGGCGCGCCGGCGTCGACCATCGGGTTGTTCGGTCCGCGGGAGTGCCCAGGCCTGGTCGCCGTGCTCGGCTCCGGTCGCTACCCCGCCGACGCGCTGGCGATCAGCGAGCGACTCGAGCTGATCCACGTGCCGGCATCCGAGCTGCACGCGGTCCTCGAGCGTGATAACGCGCTCGCCGACGCCGCGCGCCGATCGCTCGTGGCGGCGAGCCAGATGCTGCTGGCGAAGATCGACGTGCTCACCGCCGGCGAAGTGCCCCAGCGACTGGCCACGCTGTTTCTGCACCTCGTCGATCGCTTCGGCGACACTTTTTCGCAGGGCGAGATGTGGATCCCCCTCACGCTGTCCCGCACGGTCCTGGCGCGTCTCGTCGGGGCTCGCAGCGAGACGGTGATCCGCGTGATGACGCGATGGGAGCGCGACGGCGCGCTGACGACCGAGCGCGATGGTTTCGCCATCAAGGATCGCGCGTGGCTGGTCGCCGAGCAGGCCAGCGCGAGCTGATCCAGATCAGTCCCACCGGATCGCGGCGATTGCCCTGGCCCGACATAGGGCATAGGAGGGGATGTCGCTCGATGAGGTCATCGGGGCGAGGTGAGGACATGCTCAGTAGATCCCAGGCACGCACGTTTTTTCTCGTCGGCACCGCTGCGTGCACGTTTGCCTTTGTCGGCCTCACCGTTGACACCTTCGGTCAGCTCCCGAGTCGGACCAACGCTTCCGCAATCACCCCCGAGGTCGCCCGCGGCAAACAGCTGTGGGACGAGAACAACTGCATGGGTTGTCACACGCTCTTCGGCGAGGGTGCCTACTACGCTCCCGAGCTGACGCGCGTGTACGAGCGGCGTGGCGAGTACTTCATCCGCGCCATGCTCGTCGATCCGGCTGCGATGTACCCCGGCGAGCGCAAGATGCAGCGATACGATTTCAGCATCGAGGATCAGGACGCGCTTATCGCGTTTTTCCGCTGGGCGGGCACGGTCGATCTCAACGGCTTTCCCGCGACGCCCAACCTCATGCCGCTGGCCGTCGGCGATGGCGTGGCGGCAACCGGCGGGCGCCCGCAGCTGTTCAACACCATGTGCCTCGCGTGTCATGCCATGGACGGGCAAGGCGGGCAGATCGGCCCCGCGCTCGACGGCGTGGGCGGGCGACTCGACGCCGTCTACCTCCGGCGTTGGCTCGAGAACCCGACGGCCGTGAAGGCCGACTCGCGGATGCCGGTGCTGCCGCTGTCCGACGCCCAGATCGACGAGCTCGTTGCATTCCTCAGCCAGCAGAAGGACTAACACCATGCGCTTCGAATCCCAACGCGTGGCCTGGTGGTTCTTCGCCACCTGCATGCTCCTCTTCACCCTACAGCTGGTCTACGGCTTCATCCTCGGCTTCGCCCACGCCGGCTACGATGGGCTCCACGACGTGATCCCGTTTCACACGGCGCGCGCGACCCATACCAACCTGCTGGTGATGTGGCTGCTCTGCGGCTTCATGGGTGCGGCCTATTTCATCATCCCCGACGAGTGCGATCGCGAGTTGTACTGGCCGGGGTTGGCCAAGCTGCAACTGGCGGCGCTGGTGGTGGTTGGCGTGACCGCGATCATCGGCTTTCACTTCAACTGGTGGGAGGGGCGTAAGTTCCTCGAGATCCCGCGTCCGCTCGACTACCTCGTCGTGGTCGACGTGCTGATGTTCATCGCCAACATAGGAATGACGGTATGGAAGGGCCGCCGCCTGACCACGACCTCGATGGTGCTGTTTTTCGGCCTGCTCATGGCCGCGCTGCTGTACCTGCCGGGGATGATCCCCACCGACAACCAGACCATCGATTCCTACTGGCGGTGGTGGGTCGTGCACCTGTGGGTCGAGGGGGTGTGGGAGCTGATCATGGGCGGGATCCTCTCGTACCTGCTGATCAAGCTGACGGGCGTGGACCGCGAGGTGGTCGAGAAGTGGCTGTACGTGATCGTCGGCTTCACTTTCCTCTCCGGCATCCTCGGCACTGGCCACCACTACTATTTCATCGGCACGCCGCGCTACTGGCTGCTGGTCGGCGGCCTGTTCTCTGCGCTCGAGCCGCTAGCGTTTCTTGGCATGGCGATCTACGCGATCTCGATGGCCAAGCGCGGCGGTCGACGCCATCCTAACAAGATCGCGTTGAGCTGGACTGTCGGCTGCGCGGTGATGTCGTTCGTGGGCGCTGGATTCCTGGGATTCGCGCACACGCTGCCGCAGGTGAACCTCTATACCCATGGCACGCTGGTGACCGCGATGCACGGGCACATGGCGTTCTGGGGCGCGTACGCGATGCTGGTGCTGGCGATCATGGCCTATGCGGTGCCGCTGATGACCGGTCGCCACCTTCACGCATCGCCCGCTTCGACCTTCGCGTTCTGGACCAGCAACATCGGGATGATCGCGATGACGCTCGCGTTCGCGGTGGCCGGCATCACGCAGGTAGTGCTCGAGCGGCGCGTGGGCATGGACTTCATCACCGTGCAGAAGGAGATCGAAGTCCACTTCTGGGGGCTGATCCTCGCGGCCGGCTTGTTCACCGCCGGCATCCTCGCGCAGCTTTGGGTGTTCGTGCGCTCGGGTCTGCCGGTGGGCGATCTGGTGTCAGGTGCGCGCGAGGGCGAAGATGGCTACGGCGCCGGATGACGATCGCGGCCGTGGGGCCCCGCCGGCGGGCGGGGCCTGGTACCGCGAGGTCGCCGGCGAACGCACGACGTTTCGCGCGGCGGCGGCTGCCGGACTACCGGTGTTGCTCAAGGGGCCGACCGGTTGCGGCAAGTCGCGGCTGGTCGAGGCTGTCGCAGCCGAGCTCGGCCGACCCCTTGTGACGGTAGCGTGCAACGACGACACCAGCTCTGCGGATCTGCTCGGCCGTTGGCTGGTGCAGGGCGGCGACACGGCCTGGCAGGACGGCCCGGTCACCCGCGCCGTCCGCCAAGGTGCGGTGCTCTACCTCGACGAGGTCGCTGAGGCGCGCGAGGATGTCATCGTGGTCCTGCACCCGCTCGCCGACCATCGGCGCGAGCTGGTGCTCGATCGCCACGCCGAGACTCTGATCGCGCCGCCCGAGTTCCGCCTGGTTGCGAGTTTCAACCCCGGCTATCGCCACGGTATCAAGGAGCTCAAGCCCTCAACGCGACAGCGCTTCGTCACCATCGGTCTCGAGTATCCACCCGCGGCGATCGAGACCGAGATCGTGGCGACCGAGGGGCCCTGCGACGCGGCGCTCGCAAAGCGGCTCGTGGCGCTGGCGGGCAAGATCCGCGCGCTCGAGGAGCTCGCGCTGGGTGAGACGGTGTCGACGCGCCTGTTGCTGATGGCGGCCCGCCTGGTCGGAGCGGGGCTGCCACCCCGCCACGCGGCCGAAGCCGCGATCGTCGGCCCGCTCACCGATGATGGGCCCACGAGCATTGCGCTGCGCGAGCTGGTTGCGCTGTCGTTGTGACGCAATGGGACTCGACGAGCGACTGTTTGGAGCACTCGCGCGGCGTTGGCGAAGGTGGCGACGGCAGCCGTCCGCGGCTGAGCTAACGGCGCGCTTCGACGTCGAGCCAGCCCTGCCGTGGTTGGGACCGCTCGCGCGCGGGCTGGCCGGGGGACCGCTCGAGCTGCGCCTGCACGACGGACCGCTGCGTGTGTCGCGATCTTGCCTGTGGCTGCCGGCGTACGAGGCGACGCTGCCGACGTGGGCGGACAACGCAGCGTTGGTGCGCGTCGCAGTGGGTTTTTCCGCGTCGGCGGCCACGCGTTGGCGGGGCGGCGCGAACGATCCGCTGGCGTGGTTCACGTGGTCGCTCGCGTTCGAGCAGACGCTGAGCGACGCGTTGCCCGGATGGGCAGAGCTGCGCCGCAGTATCGCGAGCGTGTTGCTGGCAATGCGACCAGCGGCGCCGCACAACCGCGATCTCGCGGGGGTAGGCGAGGCGCTCGTTCAGCACGCGCTCGGGCGTGCGACGGCCGAGGTCGCGCCGTGGTTGGCGCAGGACGATCCGCTATGGTCGGCCAAAACCGGCGAAGCCCTGGCGATCGCGCTGAGGCGCTGGCCCGGCAGCGCGGTGCCGCACGTGCCTTGGTGGGGCACTCCGGTCGCGGACGCGGGCGCGCCTCCGACGACGAGCGCGGCCATGGCGAGTGCGTTGCCGTCGCCTACGAGCGAACGGCCCGCGCGTGCGCGCGGCCCGGTAACGCGCAAGGTCTTGCCGGAGCACGAAGCCGACGAAAACCCGTTGGTGCATTCGTTCGAGAAGGTACATACCGCCGAGGAACACGGCGGTGGCAGCAAGCGAGCCGATGGCAGCGACGAGCTTGCTGCCCACGGCGACGCGCTCGACGAGCTCGACCTCACCGAGGTGGTTCTGTCGAACGAGCGCGTCGCGTCGGTCTATCGCGCCGACTTGTGGTTGCTAGGCGAGGCGGCGCCGCCGGCGAGCGACGGCGAGGCCGGGCTGCGCTACGACGAATGGGACGAGGGCCACCGCCGGTACCTGGCGCGCTATTGTCGAGTGGAGCGGGTGCGCCCGCCGTCGGACGCGGCTGCCGGCGCGCGTTTGGCTGCCCGCGTAAGCCAACAGCACCGCCGCGTGTTGACGCGCGTGCGCGAGGAGCTCACGCGGGTCGAGACCGCCCGGCGCTGGAAGCCGCGCCAACGTGAGGGCACAGAGATCGATCTCGACGCGGTCGTGGATCGCTGCGCGGCCCTCCGCGCCGGTCACGACGGTGACGGTCGCTTATACCTGCACCGTCGCCCCTCCGGCCACGACATGGCCGTTCTGCTCTTGCTCGACACCAGCTCGTCTACCGACGGTTGGGTTGCCGAAGCACGGGTGCTCGACACGGCGCGCGACGCTGCGGTGGTGCTGCTGCTGGCACTGGCGCCGCACGTCGCGGAGCTCGGCGTCGCGGGCTTCTGTAGCTTCACCCATGACGACTGCCGCTTTCTCGGCATCAAGGGGTTTCACGAACCCCTGGCGACTGGGCTCGCCCGCCTGGCGAAAGTGACGCCTTCGGGCTACACGCGGATCGGGCCTGCGATCCGCCACGCGACCGCGGCGCTGGGGCACACCGGTGCGCGACGGCGGCTGTTGGTCGTGATTACCGATGGCAAGCCGACCGATGCCGATCGATACGAGGGGCGATTCGGTGTTGCGGATGTCCGGCAGGCGCTGCGCGAGGCGGAGCGCGAGGGCGTCGATCCGTTTGGGTTGGCGATCGATCCGCGGGCACGGGCGACGCTGCCGGCAATGTTCGGGACGCGCA
>CADEGN010000253.1 GCA_902826865.1 uncultured Myxococcales bacterium | reverse complement strand
AGCCATCCGACACGGGCCCACACGAAGACGATGACGAGCACCACCGTCGGGATCGCGCTCCAGAGACACTCGATCTTGCCGTTATGCGTGATCGAGCTGGACTTCTGATCCTCGCTGCGGCGCGCGTACTTCTTCATGAAGTACACCATCGCCCCGATGATGAGGACGAAGAAGAAGACGTTGAGCACGGTGATGAAGTAGTAGAGCGCGTCGGTGCTCTCCGCGAACGTCGAGGCATCTGTGGGCATGGCCCACGGGCTCGCGGTCTCGAGCGGCGGCAACTTGGGGCCCGGCGCAGGCGCGGCCTGGGCCGCAGCCTGGGCCGCACCGGTGGCCGCCTTGGCAGCCGCCTCTTTGGTTTCGGGGGCCAGGAACATGCTCAGCATCACGATACCGCCTCCGCGGTGGAACCGTCGGGGTTGGAAGGAAGGTGGCCGCGCCGACGTCGCTCTCGACGCCACAAGATGGCGATGAGCACGCCCAGCGCCGCGGCAGAGATGGTTGCGCCGATCCGCATGATCCCGAACGCCCACGGACCGTAGCGCCCGGCTTCGTGGTCGTAGGTGAAGCAGCTCAAGTACAGCTTCTCCATCGGGGTGCCGATCTTGCCCTGGCCGGCCTCGAGCAGCGCGAACTCGAGATCACGCGGCTCGTAGGTGAGACCGTAGATGTACTGGGCGATCATCCCCTCGGGCGAAAGGAACATCGCAACGGCCGGATGGGCGAACTGATCCTGCTCGGCGTCATAGGCGTACGAGATGCCAAGCTGAGCGGTGAGCGCAGCGATCGTCGTGGCGTCGGCGCGGAGAAACTGCCAACCGACGTCGTCGCCGCGCCCGAGGTTGTCGAGGATCTGCGCCCGCTTGTGCACCGTGTCGGCGGCCGTCTCCTCGGGGTCGAGGCTGACGGAAATCACGCGAAAGTTCTCGTCGCCAGGGGTCCACGAGAGCTCCGCCAATGCGTCGGCGATTGCAGTGAGCTGCACGCTGCAGACCACGCGACAACGGTAGTAGTTGAGGGTGAGCAGCACCGGGCGCTGGCCGTCGAACCAGTCGGCCACCCGGACCTCACGACCCTCGTGATCGACGAATCGGAGGCTGTGGTCGACGCGGGTGCCGCGATGCTCGTCGACCGCAATGGCGCGCAGCTCGGGCGACAGCGGCTTCTCGCCGGCCTCTGTCGGCAGCGGCTCTTCGGCCTTGGCCAGCGATCCACCGGCGCACGCCCATGCCACCGCGAGGGTCGCGGCGAAGCGAAGCAGACGGTGGGGCAGGCGGGTCACGGGTTTCCAAACTCACGGCTTGGGCGCTGCGGGCGGTGCATCTGCCGGTGCGGCGTCTCCGGGGGCCTTCTTAGGTTGGGCGGGCGCCGCACCTTGCGGGCCGCGTGGCGTCCGAACCCGCGGCTCGGGCGCGGCTGCCTGCTGCGCCGACGCGGGCGCCTGGTCGTCGGCGGTTTTCCAACCCGGGTACGTCTTGGCCGCCTTGAGTCGCCCGGGATCATCGAGCACGGCCTTGCGGGCCTGCGCAACGGGGCCAAAATGCAGCGTCGTCTTGCTGCCATCGGCTTCCACCACCACCGTGGAGCCGGTGCCTTCGAGCTGCTTCTTCATCTCGTCGCGATACGCGGCGAGTTGATACGAGCCCTGCGCCGCGCGCTCGCTCTCGATCGACGCGACCTGCATGTTGAAGAGCTGGATCACGCCGATGCACGCAACGAGCGTGAGCGCGGACAATCCGAACAGCAGGTTGAACAACCGCGCGTTCGGCATCTTGTCGATCTCATGCCCGGCTTCGCCGTGACCGTGGTCATCGTGATCGTGTGCGCCGTGGGTGTCGGACATTGGTGATTGCTCCGTCGCTCAGAAGTTCTCTCAGAAGTTCTCATGGTTGAGCGATTCCTCGAGCCGCGGATCCTTGAGCGGCACGAGCGCACGGTTGGTGAGGCCCCAAGTGAACACCGCGAGCAGGAGGCCGCCGACGCCAACGAGGGTGGTGACGTCGAACAGATCCGGCCGGATGTGCTCAACGCCGCGCGTATGTGCCAGGGCCGGCTGCACCAGCCAGTACATGTCGAGGAACTCGGCGACGAGGATCCACACGCACCAAAACGCCAGCGTGCGCGGGTTGCGTTTGATCTTGCGCGACATGATGCCGAGGAACGGCAACACGAAGCGGGAAAACACGAGCACGAGGCTGAGGGTCAGCCAATCGCCGTGGCCTCGATATGAGTACCAGTACGTCTCCTCGGGAATGCTCGCGTACCAGATCAGAAAGAACTGGCTGAAGCCGATGTAGCCCCAGAACACCGTGAAGGAGAACATCATCTTGCCGAGGTCGTGGAAATGCTCGGCCGTGACGACTCCGCGCAAGTAGCCGGAGCGGTGGAGCAGGATGACGGTAAGGGCGATGGTCGCCGCCACCGCCGAGACGCATCCGGCGAAGAAGTAGATCCCGAAGATGGTCGAGAACCAGTGCGGGTCGAGCGACATCAACCAGTCGAAGGCACCGAACGTCAGCGACAACGCAAAGCTGATGATCGCCACCGGCGCCCACCGACGCATCTTGTGGGAGAAGGGCGCCGCGTCGCGCGCGGTGTCCTGCGCGGTGGACCAGCGCCAGTACGCCCAGGCAAACGCAGTCCACAGCCCGACGTACACGAACGCGCGGATGTGGAACTGGCCCTCGTTGAGGTACGGCGCCTTGGCCTTGAGGATTGGATCGTGCTCGACCGCCTCGGGATGGGACCAATGGAACAAGTCGTGCGTGCCGAGAAACACCAGCGGCAGCATCAGCGCCGCAACAACCGGCAGCGCGAGCATGAGATTCTCGGCGATCCGTCGGACGACGATCGACCAGCCGGCCCGCGCCGCGTGCTGCACGATCACGAACCACAGCCCACCGAGGGTGATGGCGAGTCCCCACATCACCGCGGTCAGATAGGAGGACCAGAATTTGGCCGGGTCGCTACCCTTGAGGGCGAAGGCGACCAAGAGTCCGCCGACGCCGATGGCACCGAACGCCATCGGAAGCTTCTTCCATGGCGAGTCGTCGGCGATGTGCACCTGCTCGTGACGAACCAGCGGCCCGTGGCGATCGTGCGCGCTCATGGAGTGGCTCCCTTCGCCGCGCCTGCTGCCGCGGGCGCAGCAGCAGCGACCGGCGTGGTCGAGTGGCTCTGCTGCAGCGTGCGGACCCAGGCCGCGATGGCCCAGCGATCCTCGACCGGGATCTGCGCTTTGTACGACCGCATCTTGCCCTTGCCGTTGGAAATCACGTGGAAGAAAAAGCCGAGCGGCTCCGGGCCGAGCCGCTTCATGTGCAGATCGGCGGGCGGTGGCTGCATGCCACCGCCGCGACGCGTTGCCGGTCCGTTGCCGTGGCCAGAGGCGCCGTGACATGGCGCGCAATAGATGTTGAAGCGGGTCTCACCTCGACCGAGGAGTTTCTCGTCGAGCTTGAGCGACGGAGGCAGCGCGTCAGCCAACGTGCCGTCGAGGTTGCGTCCCCGGTAGAGATGATCGTCGTCCTTCAGCAGACCGACAGCCACTGCGCCCTCGGGCGGTTTCCGCATCCACCGCTTGTCGGCGAAAAACG
This sequence comes from uncultured Myxococcales bacterium, assembly GCA_902826865.1. GTDB lineage: Bacteria > Myxococcota_A > Polyangia > Nannocystales > Nannocystaceae > Xiheibacterium. The sequence continues at coordinate 7,465 of CADEGN010000253.1, read as the reverse complement.
GGTTCTCTTCCTGGGGCTCACCGCGCTCCTGGAAGTCCATGTTGGGGTTCAGGTGCACCGGCGGATCCTCTGAGCGAGTGCCCCGGCAGCCCCCGGCGAGCGCCGCGATCGCGACGGCGACGAGGCCAAGCCGAAGGGTCGGTGCTTCGGAACTCACCCGCGCATTGCGGGGCGTGTGGGCCATCACGAATGCAGGCAACATGGCTAGTCCTCGACCTCCTCGACGGACGCGGCCCCGGTCGCCTCGAGCAACTTGCGTGTGCGCTCGGGGTCATACTTGGCGTCGCGGGCCTCGATCGAGATGAAGAATCGGTCGTCCGAGAATCGGTAGAACCGTTTCGAGTTGAAGAGCGAGTGGTACAGCTGGGGCAGCCTGTTGATCCCAAACATGCCGAATACCGCGCCAAACGATCCGAGCAAAATGCCGAGCTCGAACGTCACCGGCACGAAGGCTGGGTAGCTGTTGTAGGGCTTCGCAGAGATGATGAGGGCGTACGCCTCGGTGCTCGACCAATACTGCAGGAGAAAGCCGAGGCCCGCCCCGGTGAACCCCATGACCGCCACGATGTAGGGGACGATCGATGGCCGCAGGCCCATGGCCCGCTCGAGGCCGTGGACCGGAAACGGCGTGTGAGCATCCCAAGCCGCGTAGCCAGCATCACGAACCTTCTCACATGCGCGGTAGAGCGCCGCCGGTGTCTCGTACTCGGCGAGCAATCCGTAGGTCTTCGTTCGCTTCGCCATGGCTATTCCTTATCCGTGCCGCCTTCCCCGGCGTCCTGGTCGCTCAGCTTCGGCGGAGAAAACTTGAACTGCTTGCTGTCCTCGCCGCCCTTGCCTGCCTCGGGTACGGCCTCGTTGGCGTCGGCCTTCGCCGCGGCATCGCCATCGTCGGCCGGCTTCTTCGCCGCGTCGAGTCGATTGTCGGCGGCCTTCCTTGCTGCCGCCGCCGCCTCGGAAGCGACAAGCAGGGCTTCCGAGGAGATCGGCGACCGATCGACTTTGGTCGGCCCATCGTCATCGTCACCGTTCGCCGGTGAATCGGCCTTGGGTGGGGCCTTCACCACGACCTTCGCTCCACCGCGTGAGTCGCCCCCCGGTCCTGGATCGTCATCGTCGTCGTGGACAGAGTCGACGACACCTGCGCGCTCGATCGGACCGCTCAGCTTCGCCGAGGTGGGCGCCGCCACGCGATCGTGGCTATGACCGTGCCCGTCATCGTCGCCGTCCCCGGGATCGACATAGTGCGGATTGGCGCGCAACGTGACCGCTTTGACCTCGGTGATCGCGATTAGCGGCAGATAGCGGAGGAACAGCAGGAACAACGTGAAAAACAGTCCAAAGCTGCCCACGAGGGTCGCCCAGTCCCACGCCGTGGGTGAGAAGTAGTCCCACGACGACGGAAGGAAGTCGTGGTGCAGCGACGTCACGACGATGACGAAGCGCTCGAACCACATGCCGATGTTCACGAAGATCGAGAGCACGAACAGCGCCGTCGGGCTGCGCCGCACGCCCTTGAACCAGATGAGCTGCGGCGTGATGACGTTGCAGCTCATCATGATCCAGTACGCCCACGAGTAGTCGCCGAACGCACGATTGAAGAACGCGAACGTCTCCAGCGGATTGCCCGAGTACCAGGCGATGAAGAACTCGAGCCCGTAGGCGTAACCGACCATCGAGCCGGTCAGCAGGATGATCTTCGCCATGTTCTCGAGATGCTTGATCGTGATGATCTGCTCGAGCCCGAACCACTTGCGCAGCGGGATCATGAGCGTCAGCACCATGCCGAACCCGGAGAAGATCGCGCCGGCTACGAAGTAGGGCGGGAAGATGGTGGTGTGCCAACCGGGCAGCTGGCTGACCGCGAAGTCGAACGACACGATCGAGTGGACGGAAAGCACCAGCGGCGTCGCCATGGCGGCGAGCAGCAAATACGCCGACTCATAGTTCACCCAGTGACGGTGTGAGCCGCGCCAGCCGAGCGCGAAGATGCCATAGGCGACCTGGCGAATGCGGGTCTTGGCGCGATCGCGCATGGTCGCGAGATCGGGGATCAGGCCGACGTACCAAAACAGCAACGAAACGGTGAAGTAGGTGCTGACGGCGAACACGTCCCACAAGAGTGGGCTCCGGAAGTTCGGCCACATCTGCATCTGATTCGGGATCGGCAGCGCCCAGTACAGCGCCCAGACGCGCCCGACGTGGATGGTCGGGAACATCAGCGCGCAGATGACGGCGAAGATGGTCATCGCCTCCGCGCCGCGGTTAATCGACGTGCGCCACTTCTGCCGGAACAAGAAGAGGATCGCCGAGATGAGCGTGCCGGCGTGGCCGATGCCGACCCAGAAGACGAACGTAATGATGGGCCAGGCCCACATCACGGGGTTGTTGTGCCCCCAGATGCCGACGCCCTCCCAGAACAACCAGGCGATCGAGATCACGAACACCCCGAGCAACGCGACGGATGGCACGAACGCCAACCACCAGTTGCGATGGGGGTGCTCGATGACCCGAGCGACCTTTTCGGTGATCTCGTGGAACGACAGGCCGCCCTGGACCAGCGCCGTGCGCCCTTCGAGCGGGTCGGGATCGTGCTCGTGCTGCGGTTGGACGTAGTGGCTCATGACGGGCTCACGCGAGGTCCGGGTTGGGGTTGCGGATGCGCGCCAAGTAACTCGTCCGCGGGTGGTTGTTCAGATCGCGGAGCACCTGGTAGTCGCGCGGTGACCGCTTGGCCTTGCTGACCTTGCTGTCGGGATCGCGAATGTCGCCGAATACGATCGCCTCGGTCGGGCACACCTGCTGGCAAGCGGTCAGGATTCGTCCATCCTCGACCAGGTCGCGGTTGGCGACATGCGCTTCGATCTTGGCCTCGTTGATCCGCTGCACGCAGTACGTGCACTTTTCCATGACACCGCGGAAGCGGACGGTCACGTCAGGGTTCTTCTGCATCTGCGCGAGCCAGGCTCCGTCCGCGTCGTTGGTCCACATCGACCCGGGGCGCAAATCGAGGTTGAACGCGAGGTAGTTGAACCGCCGAACCTTGTACGGGCAGTTGTTGCTGCAGTAGCGCGTGCCGATGCAGCGGTTGTAGGCCATGTCGTTGAGGCCCTCGGGGCTGTGGGTCGTGGCGGCGACCGGGCACACCGTCTCGCACGGGGCGGCCTCGCAGTGCTGACACGTCATCGGCTGAACCACGGCCGTTGGATTGTTCTCATCGCCACGGAAGTAGCGATCAATGCGCATCCAGTGCATCTCGCGGGCGCGCAGGACCTGGTCTTTGCCGACCACCGGGATGTTGTTCTCGGCCTGACAGGCCACGACGCACGCGTTGCAACCGGTGCAGGTGTTGAGATCGATGCTCATCCCCCACTGTTGCTTGCCGGTGAGCTTGGGTGGATCCCACAGGTGCTGGAGCCGACTCCGCTCCATCATGTTGGCCTTCTCCACGAAGTTCGGCTCGGCCTTGAACTCGCGCAGGGAACGCTCGAGGACGATCGGACGCTCTTCGAAATCCACCCCCATATGGGAGGGCGGCTTCATCGAGCCGTAGTCCTGGGTGCTGGCGAGGGCGTAGCTTCCACCCGCAGCGCTCACCTGCGCTCCGTCGACGATCCAGCGCGCACCCGAGCTGCGGATCGGCGCCACGGCAAACCCGGCGCCCTCGGCCACCGGCGAACCGACGCGGCCGTAACCGAGCGAGACGGAGACCGTGTCGTCGGCCTGGCCGGGCGCGATCCAGATCGGCAGTTTCACCGCGCCTCCGCCGACTTTCACCTCGACGAAGTCGCCGTTCTTCACGCCCAGCTTGGCGGCCGTGGCCGCGCTGACGTAGGCCGGGTTATCCCATGTGATCTTGGTGACCGGATGCGGTAGCTCCTGCAACCATCCGTTGGCCGCGTAGCGACCGTCGGCAACCTTGGGATCGATGTGAAAGTCGACCTCGATCCCGCTGCCGGGGTTCTTGCGCTTCGTGACCTCGGTGAGCGCCTCCGCCCAGTTTCGCGGCTGGGGAACCACCGCTTCGCGCGGGATCCCGCTGACCAGGCCGTCGTGCACCCATTGCCGCCAGATGCGGTCGGAGAACTGGGCGCCGGCCTCGGTCCCCCAGTACCCCTTCAGTAGGCTGTAGCCATCGATCATCTTGCCGCTGGCGACGAAGGCGAGCAGCTCGGCGGCGCTATAGGTGTCGTGGAGCGGTTCGATGATCGGTTGTTGGATCGAGATCGATCCATCGATTGCCTCCACGTCCCCCCAGGACTCGAGAAGATGGGAGGTGGGGATGTGCCAGGCCGCGAGGCGTGCGGTCTCGTCGCGGTGCAGTCCCATGTGCACGACGGTGAGCTTGGCCAACGCGGCCGGAAGCGCGAGATCTCCGGTGCCTTCGTAGGCAGGATTGGTGCCCAGGCAGAGCAGCGTTTTGACTTTCCCGGCCTTGATCGCGTCCGCCAGAGCGGCCAGATCGCCGAACGTCGGGACGGCAGTGTCGGCACGCCAGCGCAAACTGCCGCTGCCGGGATTGGGTCGCCCGGGCGCGAGCGCTTCGGGTGAGCTCGGCACGGGACTCGGCTTCTGGTTGCCCAGCGCCACGTCGAGCAGCAGACCGAGCACGTGGACCCACGCGGGCTGGCGCGGGCCGACGAGAATCGCACTCTTGCTGCGGTTCTCCGCGGCCATGAGGTCCTTGGCGGCCGCAGCGACGAACGCCTGGAGCTCGGGCTCGAGGGCCGGCTTCGGCAGGCCCGCCAGCGACGCGCCCTCCGGCAGGGCAAACTCGGGGTTTTTCGCCAACTCGTGGGCCAGCGCGATCATCACTTCGCCGATGTGACCACCGCGGACGCGCCGACGATTGTCGGCCATCACACCGGTCCCGGTGAGGTGCGGTTCGACGACGTAGAGCCGCGAAATGAAGTCGCCCGGCCCGACCACGCGACGGGTTTTGGCCCACTCGCGGGCCATGCGAACCGAATCGGTGTCGGTGCCGAGGAAATCGCTATCCGCGGCGAACACCACCGCGGTCTTCTCGAGGTGGTGATAGGCGCGCGCACCCTTACCGGCGACGAGCTCCGCCGCCGCAAATGCGTTCCAAGGCACCAGCTCATCGCTCACGAAGAGCTGGGCCTGGGGGAAGCGCCGGGCGAAGTTCGCCAGCTGCGAGCGTTGCTGCGGCGAAGCTGGGTAGCGCATGCACAACCCGAGGCCAGCGCCGCCTCCCTTTTCGGCCCCGTCGAGCAGTTTGCCGAGGGCTACGCGCGCGTCGGCCATATTCACCGGTTGCGCGGCCTCGCCGATGCCGCTCAGGGCAACTCGGGTGCGCTCGGGATCGTAGATCTCGAGCACGCTCGCCTGCGTCCACGCGCTGGTTGCCCCCTGCGAGCCGACGTGGCGGGCGTTGCCCTCGATCTTTGTCGGACGGCCGTCGTGGCTCTCGACCACGATCCCCTCGACCTGGGCACCGTGCTGGATCGCCGAGGCGTAGAACATCGACTTGCCGGGGATCATGTCCTCGGGCCGTTCGGTGAACGGCAAGATGTGTTCCTTCGGCTTGCGCACGCAGCCGGTCACCCCTGCGAGCGCCGCCGAAGCGCCGACGACGCTGAAGAATCGGCGACGCGAGACGCCGTCGGGCGCGACGAGCTGATCGAGTGAAACCTCGGCCTCGGGATCTTCGCTGGGCGCGGCGCCGGCGATCGGCAGCCGTTTTGAGCCCGCGAGCGGCGCGAACTCTCGCCACCCATCCGCAGCTTCCTCGTAGCTCAACTCGCGCTGCGCGAGCGAACGCCAGTAGCTCGACCCGTAGTACTTTTCCGTCGTCATCGGTGGCACCCCGAGCAGTGCGTGGGGGGATTGACCTTGCGCTTGCGCATCGGATCGCGGTCTGGGTCGTAGGGCGTCTTCTCCACGTCCCACGCCATGTTGGTGACCTCATCGAGCGGGCGGAGGTTGGGCTTCGGATCGCGGTGGCAGTCGAGACACCAACCCATCGAAAGCGGCTGCACCATCTCGACCACCGTCATCTGATCGACACGGCCGTGGCAGGTCGCACAGCCGACACCGGCGGCAACATGCGGCGAATGATTGAAGTACGCGTAGTCAGGGAGCTGGTGCACGCGAACCCACGGGATCGATTCACCGCTGGCCATGCTCTCGCGCACGAGCTTGAGCCGCGGCGAGTCGGTCTTGACGAGGTCGTGGCAGTTCATGCACGTACCCGTCGGCGGGATCGCAGCGTGGGCCGCTCGCTCGACGGTGTTGTGGCAGTATCGGCAATCGATCCCCATATCACCGGCGTGCAGCTTGTGGCTGTACGGAACCGGTTGTTCTGGCCGGTAGCCCACGTCGGTGTACGACGGTGAAAACCAGTACCAGACAATGAAGATCAGCCCGGCACCGATCAGCGGCGCCAACAGACCGATGGCGATCGGAACGTTGTTCGTCCAGCGAGGGAAAATGGCGGGCACGTCAGTTCACTTTCGCTTGCGACATGGGCGGGGATGGCCGAGCGTGGGCAACGCTGGGGGTCGTCACCGGCGCGGACCCTAGCAACTGCGCAACTTCGCCGCAACAGGCCCGCGATGCGCACAGCTCCGTGGAACGGCCGAGGGGAACGTCCGGCTGCCGAGCTCGCGAAATGGCCGCGTCCGCACCGCTGCGAGCCCAGGCTGCGCGGACAAACGTCACGTTTTTGCCTCCTGCCAACGAGGTGAAAATGTCTTCACATATTGGATCACGGCGTGGATGTCATCGTCGCTGAGGCTGTCCCACGCCGGCATTCCCTGCTCGATGCGCCCATATCGGATCGTGGCGTCGAGATCGGCATCGGTCGGCAGCGCGTCCCCTGCGGTCGACTTGTAGCGGAACGACGCCGCGCGGAAGTCGCGTGGTGGGGTCTGCAGAGATCGGCCGGCAGCACCGCCGCCGGACCCATCGGGGCCATGGCAGGCAGCGCACCGCGTCTCGTAGACCCACGCCCCCCGGTTGAGGACTTCGGCGGCGATGGTCGTGCCGCCGAACACCATCGGGCCGGTGAACCGCGGCTCATCCTTGCACGCAACGAGGGCGATTCCCCCACAAAACCACAACAGGGAGCGGGCGACGGGGTTCGATCCCGACGCCCCGGCCATCACTCGACCGCCTTGCTGGCCTGCTCGGCCAGCACATGCTGGGCCCGGTGGAAGATCTCGTCGAGCCCCTCGTTCGGCTCGATGCCATAAAATCCACGCACATTGCCCTTGCCGTCGACCAGCGCCAGTTGGCTCGAATGCGAGATGTCGTACATGTTTGCGGCCCCGGTTGGCTGGGGCGGACCGACCCCGAGGTAGAAGCCATGGCGAACCAGACCGATGACGTCCTCGGGCTCGCCCGTGACGAAGCGCCACCGCGGGTTTTCGGCCCCCCATTGGGCGGCATAGGCGGCCAGGACCTCGGGCGTCGGCGGCTGGGAGAGCCCCTCGAAGCCGAGCGC
>CADEGN010000252.1 GCA_902826865.1 uncultured Myxococcales bacterium | reverse complement strand
GACCGCGACGAGGCGATCGCCTACCTCGAGGCCTGCCTGCTGGGCGGCGCTGCCGGCCCGCACACCTTCGATCTCGAGCGCTACGGGAGGCCCTTCGACACCGACCACCGAATAGACCGCGAGCAGCACACCCATCGCAGCGATGTAGTTGGCGAGCGGACCGCCGAGAACCACCAGCATGCGAGCGCGCACCGGCTTGTCGCGATAGTTCGAAGAATCATCACTGCCGCGGTCGGCCTCGCCGTCGGTCTCGCCGGGCTCCATGCCGCGGATCTGCACGTACGCGCCGAACGGGATCGCGCTGATCACGAACTCCGTGCCCCGCCAGGTGCCAAGGCGGATGATCGGGGTGCCGATGCCGAACACGCTGAAGCGATCTACTTTCATCCCCGATGCGACGGCTGCGGCGTAGTGGCCGAACTCGTGCACGATGATCACGACGCAGAGCGCCGCGATCGCGAAGACAGCCGTCATCAGGCCCACCGCCTGGATCTTAGCACGCCCGACACCGCAAGCCGGGCCACGGGCTCACGAGAGCCGGCGTCGGAGGGTAAGCGCACGCCGGCGGAGGCCGTCGACGAGCTCGCCGGGCGCCGGCGACGGTCGATCGAGACAGGCGATGCCGACGCTGGCGGAGCTCTGTCGCACGCCGAGCCAAAGGCGATCCAAGAACGAGCCCCGTGGCGCGGGACTGAAGGCCGGGGCGCGACCCTCGCGTCGGAGTTGCCGCGCGACGCTGCGCTGCGCGGTGACGAGACCGCCATCGAGGCGTTTGAAGCAAGTGGTCCCCAGCGCACGGCCGAGTGCGAGGACGACACCCGGCACGATCGCCGCGGGTTGTCCTGCGTACACCGACGTCACGGCCCACGCGGCCAGATCGAGATCGATCGCATGGTCGAACACCAGCCACACGTCGCCCCGGGCCACCTTCGCCGCCGCTCGGAGCGCGCTGCCGGGTTCGAGATCCTGCAGCGTCCGCAGCGATGGATGTTGACCATGGAGCACCGACAACATGCTCGCGGTGTTGTCACCCGAGCGCTCGTCGAGCGCGAGGATCTCCACCCCTCGCACCCGCTCGCTGCCCGGTCGCCCGCCGACGGCGTCGGCGATGGCTGCCGCCTCGCGCACCAGGGCGGCAACCGTCGCCTCGGCGTCGTGCAGCGGAAGCAGCACGGACACGTCCACGTGGATCATCGTCCCTTTTCTCCAATAGAGGGCGAGCGAGGGGGCGGTCAAGAACTTCGTACCAAACGGCACCGCGTTGAGCGCGCCCTCGGTTGCCTGGTCGCTACCGTCCGTGATCGTTCGGGGCGCCGAAGTCGCTTGGGGGCGCGATCCTGGGGGGCCGAGGCCGGGGGTTTCGCGCGCGGGACATGGCCCGGGGCGGCATGCATTCACGGCCCTGCAACGTGGCTGCGCCGCGCGTCGAGTCAGATCCGGACAAAGTCGGTTACGTTCCCCCCTCGCGTCGGACGCGACCATCGTCGCGCTCCGCTCGTGGCCCAGCCGAGCACGTGCTCGCCCTGCGGCCGACGCGGGCCGGGCCGCCGGCAAGGAGAAGTCATGGCGAGCGTCAACAAAGTCATCCTCATCGGCAACCTCGGGCGCGACCCTGAGATGCGATACACCCAAGGCGGGACCGCAGTGTGTCAGCTCAACCTGGCGACCACGCGGGTGTACACCAACAAGTCCAACGATCGCGTCGAGGAGACCGAGTGGCACCGCGTCGTTGTCTGGGGCAAGCAAGCCGAGTCGTGCGAGAAGTACCTGTCGAAGGGTCGGCAGGTGTACATCGAGGGCCGGTTGCAGACCCGCAACTACGACGACAAGGACGGCAACAAGAAGTACATCACTGAGATCGTCGCCGACGCGGTGCAGTTCCTCGGCGGACGCGGCGAAGGTGGTGGTGGTGGCGGCGGCGGTGGTGGCGATCGTGAGCGCGATCGCGGTGGTGAGCGCCGCGGGGGTGGAGCGGAGCGCGGAGCCTCGCGTGAGTCGGGGCCGCCCGACGATTTCAATGACAGCTACGTGCCCGCCGATCCTGGTGACGACGACATTCCGTTCTAGGCGCGCGCGGGGGAGCGGGCCCGGGACGATCCGGGCCCAACCCTGCGGCGTCGAGAAGGACAAATCCTCGCCCTGTCACAGCAGGCTGCGGGCGTACCAAGCGTCGCAGCCGTAGTGGCCAGTGCAACCCTGGGGGCCGGGTAGCTGCGTGAATCCGACGGATTCGTAGAGAGCGCGCGCTCGCTGCATCGTGGCCATCGTCTCGAGGTAACAGCGGCGGTACCCGGCGTCGCGAGCCGCGCGAAGAACGTGTTGCAGTAGCCGCTTCCCAAGGCCGCCACCGCGAGCGCTGGGCTCGAGATACATCTTTCGCAGCTCGCAGGTGTCGGGCTCGCCACCGGTGAGCTGGGCGAAACCGGCCCCGCCGATCACCACGCCGCCGCGGTCGAGTACGTAGTACCGAGCCGGTCGTTCGGCGACGCCGCTGTAGGCATCCGACATGGCCGACACCTCGGGGTCGACGATGGCGAAGCCGGGGCCGACCGCGCCATGCTCGGTCATCACGCGCCGGATGATGTCCGCAAGGCGTGGATCGTCGGCCGTCGTGATCTCGCGGATCTCCACCTCGCGGACCCAGCGTGCACGCCGGAGGGCGCGGGCGTACAGGGCCATGCCGCGCAGCACCGTTGCGCGCTCGTCTGCGCTCATCTGGCGAAGCGCCGCGTCGACCTGCGAGGCCGCGCGCTCGTGGATCGAGTGGACCTTGCGGCGGCCAGCGGGTGTGAGCGCGGCGCGTCGGATCCGCCTATCGCCCGTATCATGGGTCATCCGCACGAGGTGTCGCGACGCGAGGTGCTGAAGCGTCCGGCTCATTGCCGACTTATCGAGCCGGAGGCGTTCGGCAAGATCGACCACCGGAAGTGGACCCGCGCGGTCGATCTCCAGAAGCGCGTGGCACTGCGACGCGGTCATACCGATCCCAAGCTGTCGCTCATCGAGCATGCCCAGCTCGCGGACAACCTCGCGCGACGCCTGGCGCAGTGGCTCGACCTCGGCGACCTGTGCGAGGATTTCGGCGTTCGATTGCTGTGGTCTACTAGTTGGTTGCATGTCGCAACTAATAAGTTGATGGCAGAAACTAGCGTAGGGAACGGGGGACCGCAAGCCTCTCGGCGACGGGCCCGAACGGGCGGATTTCAGCCAGGTGCGCCGGTTTACGGCGAGGGCGAAGCGCGGCGGCGTCGCCGGAGTCCGAGTGCCAGGGCGCCAAGCCCCATCACCCCCGGGTCGGTCCCGCCCCGGCACCCGCAGCCCGCGGAATCGCCTGAGGCCGCCGCTGCGTCGCTGCCCCGTGTTTCGTCACCTTCGGCCGTGCCGTAGGGTGCCGCCGACGTTCCGTCGGTGGCGCTCGAGGTCGCGAGCTCGCCGGTAGTGCGCGTGCCGTCGGCGAATTCACCCGTTACATCGCCGCCACTTGTGTCCCCGCCGCTCGAGGTTCCAGAAGGATCCGGCTCGTTGCCGCCGATCGACTGCGCCAGGGCAACCAAAGCCGCGAGGACCTCCTCGCCAGCGGGCTCGATCAGATCCGGCGCGACCACGAATCCATCCCTGTCGTCGAAGTTCGGGCGCAGCTCCATCGCGTACGACGGAATCGCGATCTGCCCATACGCCCAGTCGATGGAGTTTCCAGCCGCCGGATATAGGTCGACACCCTGAAGTGGCGTGTACTCGGCGTCGAACAGCGCGGCCATCGCCTCGACCATCTGTTGGCTCTGGGCGGCGAACATAGCGTCATCGTCGGTCGGCTCGCCGACGTGGCCCCAGGGGTAGAGCACCAGCTGGCCGAAACAGTGCAGATCGAGGTAGGCACGCGGGTCGGGATGGCCCATCACCCAATCGCGGAGGGCCTGCGACTCGGGCTCCGAGAATGCGGCCGACCCCAGGTAGTTCTCGTCCAGCGGATCGAAGCCGGCCCCTTCGCCGCCCCATCCCTCCGCGAAATTCCGGTTGGTGTCGACGCCGTGACCGTCACGCCGGTTTTTTCGCCAGTAGCGGTCGTCCGACCATGTGTAGACGTAACCGTCGGGGTTAACGACGGGCACGATCACCACCTCGAATTGCTCGAGCAGCGCGGCGTAGGGAGCTTCGTCGGCGCCGGTGATGAGGGCGTCGACCACCCACAACGCCGACGTGATCGACAGCCACTCGCGCGCGTGTTGACCGGCGTTAATTAGCAGCCCGGGCCGCGGCGTGGCGTCGGACGAGATGCGTACGCCGCGGATCGATCGACCCTCGATCGACGTTCCGATCCCGACGATGCTCACACGAGAGGGATCGTCGGTGGCCCATGTGTCGAGCTGCGCGTCGATAACGGCGAGCTCGCGAAAATCAGCGAAGAACTCGTCGGCTGCGGCGGGCGCATCCACCACGCGTGCGTGCTCAGCCGCTGCGTCAGCCCAGACGTCGATGTCGAGCGATCGGACGCGCAGTCCTCTCGACCGCAGGGCGTCTCGCTCGGCCGCGGAGGTCAAGCCGCGGATCGTGCCGACGTGCGGGTGCTCGGTCCACAGGTCGAGGCCCATCTTCGTCAGGCGGGCAAGCTCTTCGCGATCTCGAACTTCGACTTCGATGAGGCCATCTCGCGCCGGCGTCGCGATCGCCGGCGTCGGTGCGAATAGCACCGCGAGCGTCCAGGCCGACCAGCGACGGCGAACCCGATCCATCTTCGCACGCTACCATAGGGCGGGTGGTGTGGTGGCACGGCGCCAGGCGCGATCATCTGCCGCGTGTCACGGGCGGCTTCATTCGCCGCCGAGCTGGGGGGCAAGAAAACGCCCCGTACGCGCCGCGGAGCAAGGGGCGAAGACGGGGCGCGCCTGCGAGAACGAAAGGCCAGTGAGCGGACCGGCCTTCGCTGCCGGCGGTGGTCAGAGCATCTTCTTCAGGTCCGCCAAGCCGTTGGGCGTGAGCTCAAAACCCTTCAGGTCCTTGTGGCACGTCTGGCACTTGATCTGGTTGCCCGCCTTCTTCTGCTTGTCGACGATCTCCTTCATCATCTTCTTCGCGCCTTCAAGCCCACCCGCATCGCACGCGGCTTGAACCTGTGGCGTCTGCTGCTTGGCCTTGATGCACGGCTTCGGGCCATCGGCCTGGGCGTGCGACAGCCATAGGCCGCCGGTGAACAGAGTGATGGTGGTGACGACGAGGGCGAGGTTGGATTTGCGCATGGTTTTGACCCGGTGAAGCGCGCTGCCGCGCGCGAGCAATTGGTGCCCGATCTCAGGAAATGTTACACCGCCGCGAAGCACGTCGGGGTAGCTCGTTCGGTGATGCAGACCTCGCGGGTGGCATGGGGTGTCGTTTTGCTCCGCGTTCGTCGCCGTCAACAGGGCGAGATGGGCGCGCATTCGAGTGCCAGGCCGAGGTAGCCCTTGCCGTCGTGGGTGGCGCGAAGGCCGATGGCGACTTGTCCTGCGGGGCAGCGAGCCTCGGGTTGCCAGCCCGCCTCAGTGCATTCCGGGGTCGCGAAGCGGCTGCCCTCGAGCGCCTCGCCGGTGTACTTCACCGGCGTCACGGTCTTGCCATCGGCCGACAACGTCGCGCCGAACACCTGCAGTCCGAGGATCTTGTCCGCGGCCCCGCTCAGACACACGCGCGCGCCGACCATCACGTCGGTGCTGTTGAGGGAGACGGTGCGATGGGCGCCTGAGCTGCACTTGCCGAGCCGAAGATCGCCCTGGGCGAATTCCGGCAAACGCGTGGACTTGGGCAGCGGCATGAACGTCGCGTGCAGGCCGCACGCGCGATCGCTCGATTCTTCCAGCGCGATCGAGTGCAGCGCGTAGCCGGTGGCAGGGCGGGGCAGGGCCCCGCCGCCGTGCAACCGCGTCGCCCGCAGCTTCTGTGTCTTCGCGGCGGGTTTGGTCGCGCCGGACGGCGCGGTGAACGAAAACGGCGCGCTGCCACACATGGCTGCGCCAGTGGCAACCGCCGGGTCCATGCTCAGCAAAACGACCGCGACGCAAGCTGCTGCAGCAAGGGCCTTCATGCCCGTGACCTTATCAACATTTTCTGCCGGTCGTACCGCGCTCGACGAGAGCAAAATCCTCACCCACTCGAGCGATCAGGGGGATTGGTCGAGGGCCTGCGCCCACATCGGCAATTCCGCGCGAACCTCGATCTGCGCGCCACTGCTCGGGTGCGTGAAGCACAGGCGCCAGGCGTGCAGATGAAGCGTCGAGTCGCCATCGCCTGCGTCGCCGTACCGACGATCCCCCACGAGTGGGTGCCCGAGGGCGGCGGCATGCACCCGGATCTGGTGATGGCGCCCGGTGGTGAGAGAGGCCTGCCACAGGCTCGTGCCTGCCCGCGGCTGCCGGGGTGAGAGCCGTTCGAAATCGGTTCGCGCAGCCCGGGCGTAACGGCTCGCGGGCGCGACCTTGGTCGTCCCGCTTCGCAGTTCAAGCAGCGGAAGCTCGCAGCTCGCGCGCGTTGGCGCCTCGCCGACCACGAGCATGCGGTACTCGCGGGTGACGTCGTGTTCGGTGAATTGGCGGTGCAAGCTCTTGTTCGCGACCGAGCGCGTGGTGAAAAGGACGAGCCCGGATGCACCTCGGTCGAGTCGATGCAACACGCCGACGTACGGTCGCAGCACGCCCTCCGCTTCGAGGTGTCGGCGCAGGGCCTCGGCCAGGGTCCCGCGCGCGCTCTCGCGGGTGGCCGCGACCGGCACGCCGGCGGGTTTGTCGAGCACGACGAAGTCCTCGTCGCGTTGGACGAAGCGCAGGGACTCCGGCCCAAGCTCTTCATCTTTGGCTGACTCGGGAAAGACGCTGACGCGTTCGCCGGTGGCAACGCGTACCGTCGGGATCCGCACCCGAAGGTGCCCGAGATAGACCGCGCCGGCCTTGACCAGCTCGCGCGCGAGGTCGATGCCGGTGCCGGGCAGTCGCCGCGTGAGAAGCTGCGCGATCATCATGCCGTCCTCTTGCGGGACCACGCGGAAGCGCACCGGTTGAGCCGCCGTCATGAACGGTGCCCACGCACGCGCTCGGCCAGGGCGCGCAGAGCATCCGGCTCCACCCGATACGTCTCGCCGCAGTAGCTGCAGCGTACTTCGGTGTCGCCGGGCTCCTCGGCCAGCTCTTCAAGGTCGGTGGCGCCGAGCGTCGCGAGCACCGACAGCGCGCGTTCGGGCCCGCAGTTGCAGCGAAACTCTAGGGGCAGCGTCCCCATGTCGCGAAACTCTTGGCCCAAGAGCGCGAACCCCATCAGCTCGTGCACGTCGCGATCGTGGTGCAGCAGTTCAATGAGCGAATCGTCGTGGAGATTGTTGCGGATGTCGTGCAACACGTTCTCGGGCGCGGCGGGGAACGACTGACACAGCACACCGGCCGAGCGTAGGACCTCACCCTGACGGTCGAGCACGACCTCGCAAGCCAGCGCCGAGGGCAATTGCTCGCTTTCCTGGAGGTAGCGCTCGAGATCGCGGTCGACTTCGCCGTCGATCAGGCTCACCACCCCCTGGTATTGGGCTTCGAGTCCAAGGTCGCGAGTGACAACCACGCGGCCTCCGGGGCCGACGAGGTGACCAACCGCAGCGCGGTGTCGGTCTCCCGGCGCGAACTCCGGCGCAGGCAGCCGCCGCTCAAGGCAAGCGCGTACATCTCCCCGGGCGTAGGCGTCGACCAGCACGCGGCCGGCGGGGCCGTCGCCCTGGACGGCGATGCGCACCCGCTCCTCGTCCGCTTTGGTGAGCGTCGCCATCAGGCACCCCGCCGTGGCAGCACGGCCCAGCACCACGGCCTCGAGCCCGCGCAGACCGTGTCGCCGGCAGCACTCCCGGACAAGCTGCGAAGTCACAGCGGTGACCACGCGTACGGTGTGCTCGGCGTTGATACCCCGCAGCAGGCGATCCACACCTCGATCCTAGCAGCCTGTGGTGAACACCCGCAACACGGAACGCCGCCTTCGCCCCTGAATGGTGGCGAACCGCAGGCGGACAGTGCTCGGATCAGCGCGCGTTGAGCCTGATGAGTGCGACCTCGAGGGTGATGACCTCGTCGGGAGGGACGCGTCGAACGCTCAAGCGAACGACCTCGCCCGCGTTGCGATTCTCGAGCGCACCGTAGAGGTCGTCGAAGTTCCGCACGCGTTGATCATCGACCCCGACGATGATGTCGAGTTGAGGTCCGGTGGCGGTGTCCTTGGCCGGGCGCAGACCCGCTTTATCCGCGGGGGAACCAGGCTGGACCCCGCGGATAATGACGCCCTCGATGCCCAGACGCTTCGCGATCTCGTCATCGTGACGCTCGATTCCCAGGCCGACACGCTCCGGAAACCCCGTGCGAATGATCTGCGGCACGATGCGCTCGATGGTCGTCACCGGCACAGCAAATCCGATGCCGGCGGAGCTACCCGAGGCGCTGAAGATCATCGTGTTCATCCCGATCAGCTGCCCACGCGAATCGAGCAGTGGGCCGCCAGAGTTGCCGGGGTTGATGGCCGCGTCGGTCTGGACCATCCCACGGATCGTTACCTCGCCGATGCCCTTGACCTCGCGTCCGAGCGCCGAGATGACTCCAACCGTAAGCGTGTGATCGAGTCCGAACGGATTGCCAATCGCAGCCGTCTTCTGCCCGACCTCGAGCTTGTAACCCTTCTCTGGGCGGCGGATCGGCACGAGCTTGGTTTCGCCCGCATCGATCTTCAGCACCGCGATGTCGCGAAACGCGTCGTGCCCAACGATCTTGGCCTCGTAGATCTTGTGATCGAACATGGTGACGGAGAGCTTGCGGGCTTTCACCCCGGCCTGACAGTTCGCCATCGCGACGTGGCAGTTGGTCACGATGTGACCCTCGGCGTCCCAGACGAATCCGGTTCCAGCCCCCGCCGGAACCTCGGTGGTGCGCATGGAGAAACGATCGATCACCTCGGCGGTCTGCGTGACGAACACGGTGGCCGGGGCCGCGGCGTGAAACAGCGCAATGTTGTTACGTTCGTCTTCGATGCGGCCATCGTCGCTGGTCGGGGCCACCGCCATCGTGGTGCCGGTCTGCGGATCTGTGGCAGCGGCAGGCGGGACCGCCGTCGAGGGCGGGGTCGGCGTCGCGGCCGGAGGAGGCGGCGTAGCGGGGGCGGTTTCGGCCGCGGCTGCCACAGTGTTTTGATCGGGCTGTCCACCTGGCACTCGCACGTCGCAGCCTATCGCCGTCACGAGCAGCGCGAGGGGCAGGGTTGAGACCGGGATCATCATTGCAGTCAAGCGGATCGCTCCATTTGGGTGGCGGTTCGGATCCAACGCACGGGCCTCGCGATCGGCTCGAGCGCGGATTTCAGCTGATATCGAAACCCGCGCGCATCGTCGCGGCTCCCTGGACGCGGCCATACGGGCAGCTTAGCACTCGGACCCCAGTGCGGAGATCCGGCAAGCTTGCGCGCCGGGACCTGTGGCGCCCGAGGTGACACCCGGTCCCTCGGCTGCGGTCTGCCGTGATATAGATTCGGCCCAACATGGCGTCTGGCGCGAACATTCCAGCCGCAGGGCCGTGCCCGCATTGCGGTCAGCGGCACGCCGACGACGTCCTGCTCTGTCCGAACAGTGAGCGCCTGATGCCGCTCGAGGGCCGCATCCTCGACGGGAAATTCCGCTTCGTGAAGATGCTCGGCGAAGGCGGGATGGGGGCGGTTTGGCGGGCCGAGAACATCTTGGTCAAGAAGACTGTCGCCATCAAGCTGATGCACGTGCAGTTCTCCCGCGATGAGGGCGTGCTCGCCCGATTTCGCAACGAGGCTACCGCGGCGGGTCGGATCGGAAGCAAGCACATCTGCGACATCCTCGATCTCGGTCGCAGCCCGCTTGGGCCGTACATCGTGATGGAGATGCTAAACGGGAGCGACTTCGCCGAGTTCATCGTGAGTCGCAAGGGTCGCGTCGAGCCAGGCGTCAGTGTGATGGTGGTGCGGCAGGCACTGGTGGGCCTGGCCGCGGCCCACAACGTTGGAATCGTCCATCGCGACCTCAAGCCGGAGAACATTTTCCTGCACGAGCCGGAGCCAGGTCGACTGCTCGTCAAGCTGATGGACTTCGGGATCTCGAAGTTCAGCGAGGGCGAGAACGCCGGCAAGACGGGGATGGGCGTATTGATGGGGACGCCCGAGTACATGTCGCCCGAGCAGACCGAGGGCGCTGCCCAGGTGGATGTTCGCACCGATATCTGGGCGATGGGCGTCATCCTTTACTGGGCGCTCGCGGGTCGCAACCCGTTCGTCGGCGCGACGCTGGCAGCGACGCTCATGAACGTCGCTGCGCGCGAGCCTCCTCCACTCTCTGATTTGGCCCCCGCGGTGCCGCATGAGCTTGTCGCGGTGGTCGACCGGTGCTTGCGCAAGCGACCCGATGAGCGGTGGCCCAGCTGTCAGGCGCTATCCGATGCCCTCGCGCCGTTCGACAATCCCGCCGGCGGTCCGTGGACGGCGATGGCCGGCACGACCTCACTCGCCGCCCAGGGTACGGTGGCCGCGGTACATACGCCGATGCCGGTGCGAACGGTTGCGAGCGTTCCACCTGCAGGGACGGCGATCGCAAGCACACCGCCGCCGATGGTCTCGCCACCACCGACGACGCCCATGGCCGCGCCTGTCGCTCGCGAGTCCAGCCTCGGCACCCCGGGTTTGCCCGTAGGAGCCGGCCCGACCTGGTCGAGCGAGGTCGGCGGGGCCATGCCACAGTCCGCGCCGACGCTCGGCGGCGGGCTCGGCTCGATCGACAGCATTCACGACGAGCGCCGGCCCGACTCGAACATTGGGGGCGGCAAGGGCTTGCTGATCCTCGTGCTCATTTTGTTGCTGGGCGGCGTTGGGGGGGCGGTTTGGATGTTTGGATCGAAGGGCGGCAAGCAATCGCACCTCGCGAACGCCGACGAGGGCGGGAAGGTGGCCGTCGCCGATGATGGAGGGAAGGCAGCGGACGGCGGGAAGGCAGTGGACGGCGGGAAGGCAGTGGACGACGGCAAGGCGGCAGCGGACGACGGGAAGGTGGCGGACGACGGCAAAGCAGCGGACGACGGCAAAGCAGCGGACGATGGCAAGGCGGCAGCGGACGACGGCAAGGC
>CADEGN010000251.1 GCA_902826865.1 uncultured Myxococcales bacterium | reverse complement strand
GGGTGTTGAATTCCCCGACGCCGTTGCGACCTACGGTGAGCGCGAGGGGACCCAACACGTCGTCGATCAGCTTCGCATCGTTCGCCTGGGCTCCTGCGGATCCAGACGGGCGACCCCGCGCGGCATCACTCATGGGTGAGATCAAGGTGCCAAACCAGCGTTCCGGAAGCAACGCGCACCGCTTCTGCGCGATGCTGCGCGTCGCCTTGTTCGCAGCCGAAGCGTGTGGACTCGGTTTTGCCGGCCGCGCTCTTGCGCGTATTCCTCCGGTCCTCCGGGGCGCGGCTTCGACCCCGATGCGCTCCGCTGGTAATGTTCGAGCACCGTCGATGACTCAGCTCGGCGCCTGCCTCAGCCCGGACCAGGTCCTGGCGTTTTTCGCCGGTGAGCTCACCGAAGGCGAGGTTGCGGAGCTCGACCAGCATGCTGATGCTTGCCCTCGCTGCTGTGAGTTGCTCGCCGCATTCGCGCGCGCTGCGATGATGGAGCGCGATCTCGAAGCTGCGCCCACAGGCGCGCGACGCGGGGCCTCCAATACGTCGCTGGATCGACCCGGCGAGGTTGAGACAGCCGATCGGCCGCGACTTGGGTTGGGCAGCTCGGTGGGGCGATACCGCATTCTTGAGGAGCTCGGCGCCGGCGGGATGGGCGTCGTGTACGGGGCCTACGATCCGGAGCTCGACCGGAAGGTCGCGATCAAGCTGCTGCGCGTCCCCGCGCGCGCCGTCGACGAGGCGCGCGGGCGGCTTCGGCGCGAGGCACAGGCGCTCGCCAGACTGTCCCATCGCAACCTTGTCCAGGTGTTCGATGTCGGCATCTGCGAACTTGCCGACGGCGCGATCTCGTTCGTGGCCATGGAGCTCATTCGCGGCACGACGCTGCGAAACTGGGCGTTGCAGCAACCACGCACGTGGCCGGAAGTCGTGCGCATCTACGCCGACGCGGCCCGTGGCCTCGCCGCAGCGCACTCGTCGGGGATCATTCACCGCGACTTCAAGCCCAGCAATGCGCTGATCGATCTCGAAGGTCGTGTTGTTGTGGTCGACTTCGGACTCGCGCGTTTTCTCCCCGGCGATCCCAGCAATGTCAGCAATGACAGCGAGGCCTTCGAGGGCGGGACACCCGATGAGTTCGCGCCTGTCGATCCACTTGTGACGCACTCGCGCATGCTCGTGGGAACTCCGGCGTACATGGCTCCCGAACAGCGCGCAGCCGCCGCGGCCGACGCTCGCAGCGATCAATATTCGCTTTGTCTCGCCATGGCCGAGGCCTTGGCCCCGCGCGCTCCACTCCAGCGGACGGCGACCGATCGCGTCGCGCACCTGCGAATTCCCCGGCGTTTGGCAGCCGTACTCGCGCGCGGGCTTGCGGACAACCCGGCTGATCGTTACCCCGACCTCGATTCTCTGGTAGCTGACCTCGAGCGACTCGATCAGCGACATCGGCGGGTGCGAAGGGTTGCGGCGGTGGGTTCGGCGCTGATGTTCGCCGCCGTCGGTGGTGCGGTACTTGTGAGTCCGCCCTCAGACAATTGCGCCGGCGCGGGAGCGCGGATCGAAACAACGTGGGATGCCCTACGCGCGGCCGCGTTGGCCGAGGCGCTCGGGCGCTTCGATCGGCCCCATCTTGTGCGCGAAGCGGCTCGATTGCACGAGCGCGTCGACGCCTTCGCCGACGAGTGGCGAGTTGCCGCCGCGGCGGTCTGCGAAGCGCAGCGTGGTGGTGAATCACTCGATGCTCAGACACTCTGCCTTGAGCGTGCGCGTGCGGAGCTCGGCGCGACGTTGCGAGCGATCGAGGTCGGCGATGCTGCGATCGCAGAGCGCTCGGTGGATGACATCGATGCCTTGCTCAACCCAAGGCGCTGCGTCGATGAGCCAGAACGAAACCAGGTCGACAGCGAGAATTTGGAGGCAATCCTCGAGGTCCACACGACATTGGCCGAAGCCCATGTTCTCGAGCGAGGTGGACGGAGCGACGAGGCCGCGGCGCGCTACGATGATGGCGTCGACCTCGCGCGTCGACTCGGCGATGCCCCGACCTGGGCCGAGGCATTGATCGTAAGCGGATCGCTGGCGATGGCTCGTGGGCACATCGATGATGCCCGCGCTCGGTTGGTCGAGGCGCTCCGCATGTCCGAGGACGCCGGGGACGACGAGCACGTTGCCCGGGCCGCGATTGAGCTGTGCTGGTTGGAGGGCTACTTCGCGCTCGCCTTCGATCTGGCGGAGCGGCACTGTCAACATGCCCGGGCTGCGATCGATCACGGCGGCGGGGATCCAGCGCTTCACGCCCTTCGGGAGCGCAACCTCGCATGGGTAGCGTTACAGCGCGATGCACCGGCCGATGCCGAGAGGGGGTTCCGCGCGGCGCTTGCCGAACTCCACCGCGCCGGCCTCGATGACAGTCGAGACGCGCTGCTCGTGCGTCTCGATCTCGGTAACGCCCTTCTGCGCCTCGATCGTCTCGACGACGCTGAGCAGGCATTCGAGGCCGTGCGGGCCGCCATTGAGCGCGAGCTGGGTGGCGACCACCCGGAGCTCGTCCCGGTGCTCAACAACCTCGGCGCGGTCGCCCGGATGCGGGGCGACTACGAGCGAGCGTGGCGTCTCTTCGACCGCGCTGTTGCCGTCATGAGCGCTGCGCATGGGTCCACGCACATCGTCATTGCCCGCGCGTTGCTTAATCGCGGCACGGCAGAGCTCGACCTGGGGCGGACCTCTGACGCGCGGGCGACGTACGAACGTGCGGGCCAGATCTACCGCGCGTTGGGTGGAGACACGCAGCAAGAGCTCGCGCGCGTGTGGAAAGGGATCGCAGGTGTTGATCAGCAGCACGGGGATTACGAGGCGGCGCGCCAGGGTTTCCAACGCGCGCTCGATATCGAGATTGAGGTCCTTGGGCCTGAACATCACAGCGCTGCTGTGACCGGGATCAACCTCGCGGCCGTTCTCGTCGATCTCGGTCGTGCAAGTGAGGCGTTACCATTGTCGGAGCAGGCGGTGGCGACTCTCGAGGCTGTACTTGGCCGCGATCACCCCGACGTTGGCGTCGCCCAAATCACAGTTGGGCTGGTGCTCGAGGCCCTCGCGCGGCGCGAGGAAGCGGAGCGTGTCTACGCGCGAGCGATCGAGATCGGGATTGGAACCGAGTCGCCGTATCTCCCACAGGCCTATCATCGTGCCGGCATGCTTGCGATCGAACACGGCGACGAAGGTGCGGGGGTTGCAGCGCTGGAGCGTGCGCTCGCGGTCGCAGCGACATTGCCCGCTGCGGATCCGGTACTGCTCGCGCAGACGCGATTTGAGCTGGCGCGGGTGCTGTGGCGGCGGCCGAACGAACGCCCCCGAGCGCGTGGGCTCGCGGCCTCCGCAGCGGCCGCCTTACCGGCCGACGCACCTTTGCGGCGCGACGTTGACGCCTGGCTTGCGGCTCGACCAGCTACGGCGCGAGCCGGGCGACCGACAGCGCTACCATGACCGCCGAGATGCCCGTCGCCACCCCGGGACCCGATCGCGACGCGCTGAGACGCCCGGCATTTTGGTTGGCGCTTGCGCTCATGCCAGTGGTCGCGCCGATCGCTTTGGCGTTGCTGCTGTTTTCCGACTCCAGCGGTCAGCGCCCCGGGTTCCTCGATAGTGGGATCCCTGTCACGAACGTACGCCGCGAACCAGGTCTCAGCCTCGTTCTCGCGGGTTCCGGATCAAACCTTCCGCTCACTCGCGAGCTGGGGGCCGCCTATGCCGCTACCGGCGGCCGAGCACCTGTGATCCACACCAGCATTGGATCGTCTGGGGGAATTCGCGCGGTGCACGATGGCGCGATCGACATCGCGCTGGTATCGCGGGCCGTGAAGCCTGAGGAACGACCGGATGAGCTGGCGGTGTTTCCATATGCCCGCGCACCGGTTGTATTCGGCGTGCACACTTCGGTGCCGGATGTGTCGCTGTCACGGGCGGATGTGCTGGCTATTTTCGCGGGCGAACGCGCCGAGTGGTCCAACGGCCTGCGCATCATCGTTCTCCAGCGCGAAGGCGGTGATTCCTCCCACGGTGCGGTGGCCGAATTTCTGCCCGAGTTCGCGGCGATCGATCGCCAGGCCCGCGAGGAACGCTGGTGGCGTGTCCTCTACACCGACTCTGCCATGGAAGACGCGTTGGCGAGCACCGAGGGTGGCGTGGGGCTGCTGGGCAGCGGGCGCCTCGATGAATCCCTTGCGGTCCGAGCACTCGCTTTCGAGGGCGTTACTCCAACGGCGGCTCACGTGCGCGACGGGAGCTATCCGCTGGGCAAGGACCTCGCGTTTGTTACCAAGGGTCCACCGATCGGAGAGGCAGCGTCTTTCATCCGGTTCGCGCTCTCCGATGCTGGCCAGGCCGTGATCCGCGCGCACGACTGCCTGCCAGCTGCCGAGGCGGGACTGGAGGTGATAACGCCATGACGACCGAACCCCGCTCGCGGGTTCGGCTGCGCGAGTACTTGTCTTCGCGGCTCCGCCCCCTCGTGTTTCTGCTCGCGTCGGTGGTCGCGACGACGGCACCGGCTGCTTTCTACTTGTTCGGTCGTGGAACCCTGCGCGTGCAAGCTTCCGCGGCCGCCCACCAGGTTGCAGAAGTGATCCGTCGCGATGCCGAGGAGCGACCAACGCTCTGGCGCTACGATTCGCTCAAGCTGATCGACCACCTGCGCGGGTACGAGCTGCAGCGCAGCATTGCGCGCATCGATGTGCTCGACGATCGCGGGGTGCCGATCGATCCCGCCGCGGGAAACGTGGCGGCCGAGTTGCGGCGGAGACGGCTTATCTGGGAGTCGGAGGTCGTCATCGTCAATGGTGAGCGGGTTGCGGAGATCTGGGTGGCAATGTCGAACGAGGAGCTTCGCCGCGACGCGCTGCTGCTGTTTGCCATCTTTGTGGCCGTCGGGGGTGGCTTGGCAGCCCTGATGTACGGATTGCCGATGCGCGCCGTTCGTCGGGCAGAGGCGGAGATCGGGGGGTTGGTCGAACGCCTCCAGGCGTCGCAGGCCGCGCTCTCGAGCCTGAACGAAGGGCTCGAGCGCCAAGTGGAGGAGCGCTCGTCACAGTTGTCGGTCGCCTATCGCGAGCTCCAGGTCAAGGAGCAGAATCTCCGGGATCTTTCGTCGCGCGCGGTCGCGATGCAGGAGGCGGAGCGACGGGCAATCGCGCGCGAACTCCACGATTCCGCCGGTCAGATGTTGACGGCGATCCGAATCAACCTTCAGCTCGTGGTCGATCGGCTTGGCGGCGATGAGCACTCCGGAAAGCTGGCCGCGCGGACCGCCTGTCTTGTCGACGACACCGTCGAGGAGATCCGCCGCGCAGTACGGACCTTGGGTCCATCGGTGCTCGAGGACGTCGGCCTTGTGCGCGCCATCGAGCGGATGTGCGACGACGTTGCCGAACATGCCGGTGTGGTGGTGACGCGGAGCATTGCCTTGGCCGACGGTGAGTTGCCACCGGAAGTCGAGACAACCTGCTATCGCGTGCTGCAGGAAGCCCTCACCAACGTCACCCGTCATGCAAGCGCGTCGCGGCTTGAGGTCGTTCTCGCGCGCGCGAACGACCAACTCCAGATGGTAGTGATCGACGATGGCGTCGGTTTCTCCGACGACGAGGTCGACAAGGGGCGCAGCCGCGGGATCATCGGCATGCGCGAACGCGTAGAGCTGCTCGGCGGTCGGTTTGACCTCCAGTCTACGCCTGGCGGCGGGACTCGCGTCGCGGCGACGTTGCCGATTCGTCCGCTATGAGCGAGACTCAAAACGAAGTGGATCCCGCACCCATTCGCGTGCTTTTGGCCGAGGATCACACCATCGTCCGCGAGGGTTTGCGCGCCCTGCTCGAAGGGCGGGAGGACATCGCGTTGGTGGGCGAGGCCGAGGACGGCCGCGCCGCCGTCGAGTCGGCCACGGCCCTGCGACCAGATGTTGTGGTGATGGATCTCAATCTGCCGCGGCTTGACGGCGTGGAAGCCACGCGCGCGATCCGTCAGGAGCTTCCAGGCACGCACGTCCTGATCCTGTCGATGTACGCGAGCGAGGAGCACGTGCGCCCGGCGATCCGGGCGGGTGCGGAGGGATATCTACTCAAGGGCTCGGGCGTGGCCGACTTGATCGCCGCGATTCAAGCTGTCGCTGCCGGCAATGCGTTCTTCAGCCCGCAAGTGGCGAGGATCCTGTTGGACGACACGCGGCGTGCCGCTGGTGCATCGACCGACAGGGCCTCTGGAGATCTCACTCCGCGCGAACGCGAGATCTTGAGGTTGGTGGCCGAAGGTCGCTCTTCCCCGGAGATAAGTCGCCTGCTGAACCTCAGCGTCAAGACGGTGGAGGGGCACCGTGGGCGTATCATGGCCAAGCTCGACACCAAGAACGTCGTCGGACTTGTGCGGCACGCGATCCGCCTCGGACTAGTGGGCCCTGACTAGCGGGGAGCGGGAGCGGTCACAAACAGTAGGGCCCCCTCGAACGGAGAACCGAGCGCGCCGGCGGTAAATGGGTTCGACGCAGCGCACTTTGCTAGCGCGCGCTCTCGTATTCGACGAGATCGGCCAGCCACGACGACTCCGGGCCCTGGTCGCGGAGCGCCTCGTGGGCGGCCGTGAGCGCAGCCTCGGCGGCGGTGCGTTGGTCGAGCTGGTCGAGGACGCGGGCGAGTGCGAGTTGCAGCCGGCCGACAAGTACGAGGTCGCCGCCTTGATCGGCGTCGATTATCGCCCGATCGAGAAGCGGGCGGGCTTCGCTGGCCAGTCCGCGTGCGAGCAGCGCGTGAGCGAGGTTGAGCCGGACCATCAGGCCGTTGCTCGTATTTTCGAGTCCGCCTGCGCGCAGACGAGCGAGCAAGTCGCGAAACGTGGTGATGGCTTCGTCGAGGCGCCCTTGCTGTTGCAGGAGCGACCCGAGGTTGGCTTCGATCGCGAGTGGGGCGCCGTGATCCTCGGGATAGCCGGATTGCTGGATCAACGTAAGCGCCTCGCGTAGCGCGGCGGTCGCCTCGTCGTGTCGCTGGAGTGCCGTGAGTGCCGCGCCGCGGTTGGCCATTGTCATCGCGCGTGCCATGGGGTCGTCGCCAGCGCCACCATGTGCTCGCCGGGCAAGGACATCGTTGCAATGGGCCAGTGCCTGTGCATACTGGCCTGCGCGCAGCTCGATCACCGCGAGCGTATCGATGACGTCGAGTGTTCGCGGGTGACTGTCGCCGCGGCTCCGCCTGAGTCGGGTCACCACGTCCTCGGTCAATGCGCGCGCTCTCTCGAGCTCGCCGAGGTGATTGAGTGCCTGCGCGACCCACTCGTCGAGCAAGATGCGATCGTGATTGAGTTCGTCGGTAGCCGCCTTCGCGCGCGTCGCCGCGGCTTGATAGCGCTCGAGCGCGGCTGCGTAGTTGCCCTCAGCGTAGGGGGCGTGGCCGCGCGCGGCGTCGGCGACGAGCGTGTCGATGTGGTCCTCGCCGAGGTGTCGACGACGCAGTGACCACGCGCGCTCATAGGGCGCGACCATCGCGGAAATTTCGCCGAGCTCGAATAGCACGTCGGCGTAGTTGGTGTTCCACTCCGCGGCGAGGAGCGGAGCCTCGGCGCCGAGACCGACTTGGGCCGCGCGCTCTAGCTCGCTCCGCGCATCACCGGTATTTCCGCGCTGTTTCGCCAGACCGCTGGCGACGATCCCACGCTCGAGCAGCAGGATCGCCGGAGGATCACCGAGATCGAGCGTGTCGATCTCCGCAAGGGTCGCCAAGCCCTCGTCGGTTTGGCCGAGCTCGAGGCGTTGGCGGGCCTTGGCCAGCAGCTCCACCACCTGCGACCACGCGTTGTCGTCGCGATCGTCGTGCCTCACTGCGACGAGCCGAACCGGTTCGTCGCAATGGTCGAGCTCGCGCCCCAATCGCTCCACGGCCAACGTCGCCCGCGACAGCGCTTCGAGGTCGGGAGCGACGAGTGATGCGACGAGCTCGCGCTCGCGGGCTTCGAAACGATCCAGGCATCCGCCAACCGCCGCCCCGATCCCATCGCTATAGCCGTGGCGTTCCCGGGTGACGCACCACTGCGTCCGGGCCAGGCGCCGGGCATCCTCGAGTGCGTCTAACGCGGTGACGGTGCGCGCGGCGGTGTCTGCAGCGTAGGGGGCATCGAGCCCGCCGAGCGCGTGGCGCGTCTTGTCCGCCAGCTCCGGCGACCACGGTGCTTGCGTGGTCGCGAGTCGACGTTCGCACGTCGCCACCGACTCGTCCGCGTTAGGGCCGGCTAGCTTGCTCGCGCCGAGCGTGAGGATGCCGCCCATCGCGACGGCGCCGGCGAGGGCCGCAGCACGTCGACGACGCGCCGCCGGGTCTCGGCGGAGCTCGTCCAGCAGCGGCGCCAGGTCGCTGAAGCGCAGCTTGGGATCAGGATCGATCGCGCGATAGATCGCGTTCTGCAGTCGCTTTGGGACATCAGAGCCGCGCGGAAACTCGAGCATCGCGCCCTCGAACATCGCAATGGCGTACTCGGCGGGAGTTTCCCCGGGGAACGGCAGATATCCGCAAAGCGCCTCGAACAACGCCACCGCAAACGAGAACTGATCGCCGAGGGGTGTTGCGGCCGGGCCCACCGCCTGTTCGGGAGGCATATAAGCCGGCGTGCCGATGCGCGCGCCCAACGGGGTCAAATCGCTCGCGAACGCCGGGCTGTGCCGCTGGCGCGGCCTGCGAACGCCTCGGTTCACGCACGTCGCCCGAGCTTCGGCCTCCTCCGGTTTTCGCCGCGGATCGCTGGTGGCGACCTGGTCGTGCGAATCCTCGTCGAATGCGTCATCGTCATCGCAGGGCGGTGGCAGGCGAACATCGTCGTCACCCGTCGTCTCCTGGCCGAGCGGCGCCGCGGGCTTGGCGAGACCGAAATCCACGACCTTGGCCACGCCTTCGTGGGTCACCAGCACATTCTCGGGTTTGAAGTCGCGATGGACGATGCCGTGGCGATGGGCGGCAAAAAGACCCGTCCCCGCCTGGCGGAACACCTCCGCCACTTCGCGCCACGACCGCGGCTTTTCGCGAAGCCACTGTCGCAGCGTGATCCCCTCGATGAGTTCCATCGCAATGAACACGTCGCCGGATTTTTCGTCGCGGCCCACGTCGTACACGGCCACCACGTGGGCGTGGCTGAGTCGCGCGATCGCTTGTGCCTCGCGCAGCATGCGGATGCGCGCGTCGTCGTCGGAGGAAACACTGGTCAGTCGCTTGAGCGCGACGTTGCGATCGAGCTCGGGGTCGTAGGCGCGAAACACTTCGCCCATACCACCCTGGCCGATGCGGGCCTCGATCGCGAACCGCCCGAGTGACGTGATCGCCTCCGCTTCGACCCGCTTGGGCCGCGGCGCGCCGTCCCCGGAGATCGTCTCCGACAGCGGCCGCGTTTCGGGCAGTAGCCGCTCCGGGACTCTCGAACTTGCTGAACCGGCCTCCACCACGGGTGGCTAGGCTACCAGCCGGCTCCGATCGCCCCGCGTGCCGGCGCTGCAAGCCCACGGAGGCGGCGTTCACCGCTGACGGGTCGATGCACTGCACATCTGACCGACGTCGATGTGAGCCAACGCCGGGCGGTAGCGCCCGCTCGGCCAGGGGTACGAACCTGGGCCGGTCAGGCCTGACGAAGAAGATCGTTGAACAGTTGCCGGTCCGCGACACAGCCCAGGGCCAACTCCATCGTGAGCCGACCGGTGCGGACCAGGCGGGCGAGCGATAGCTCGAAGCTCACCATTCCTTCACTGCGACCCTTTTGGATCTCGCTTTGGATCTGGTGGCCGCGAAGATCGCGGATCTTCACGGCGACGGCCGTGTTCACGACCAGCTTCTCGTAGGCAGGCACGCGCCCCGGCGGGCGCGGCGACGGCAGTAGCACCTGGGTGATCACCGCGCGCAGCACCGAAGCGAGCTGCGCGCGCACCTGTGCCTGCTGGTGCTCGGGGTACGCATCTACGATGCGATCGATCGCCATGGCGGCGCTACCGCTATGCAGCGTGGCGAGCACGAGGTGACCGGTCTCGGCTGCGGTGAGGGCTGCCGAGATGGTTTCGCGGTCGCGCATCTCACCGAGCATGATGATGTCGGGGCTTTCCCGCAGCGCGGCCCGCAACCCACTTGCGAAGTCGCTGACATGGCGCCCCACCTCACGTTGATGAATGAGCGAACGCTGTGACGCAAACTCAAACTCGATCGGATCTTCGAGGGTGATGATGTGCTTGGCGCTCCGGCGGTTAACGTGCTCGATCAGCGCGGCCATGCTCGTCGACTTGCCCGATCCCGCCGTTCCCGTGAGGAGTACCAAGCCCGTACGGTGAGCGACGAGTTCGTAGAGATCGTCGGGAAGTCCCAGATCGCGCAGGGCTGCGGCCTCGCTACGGATCGGGCGCAACGCGAGGGCGAGCCCATCTTGCTGGCGAAATGCGTTGATCCGCCAGCGCCGTGGTCGGTCGCCGTACGGCAATGCCAGCGCCGTGTCGGCGCTGCCGCGATCGTCGAGCTCGCGTCGCTGCTGTGGCGTTAGCACCTCCTGGACGAATGCGGCGAGGCGAGCGTGGGCGAGCGTGTCGGGCCACTCGATTAGTTCGCCAGCCACCCGCATTCTCGGTGCGCGGCCACTCGATAGCAGAACATCCGAGGCGCGTTCGTGGTCGGCCCGCGCGAGGATCGCTGCGAGGTCCTCGGCCAAAGCGACCGGCCGTGCATTGCCGTCGACGATCGAGCTGGGGCTTTCCGCGTGCGGGGGAACAGGCGCCTCTGTCGGTCGCGCCGGGGCCTTGACCGCCTGCGTTTGCGAGATCGCCACCCGCGGCCCGCCGGCAGGTCGGAAGGTGATCCGGAGCCCCGACGCATCGCGATCGATGATCACCGCGTAGCTCTTGGCGTCAACGCTGCTGACGTACACGGTTTCTAGGGTTTCAGATTCCGACAGCTGCGCGCGTTGATCGGGGCTTGCGACCTCACCGAGAATTATCGCGACGGTCTCCTGGTCGAGGCTTGGCATCGAGAGCGGCGATGTCGTGCCACCGCGCTGCAGCGCCGGGGGAGCACCTGTGCGGATCACCAGCGCTTGCGCAGCCTGGGCGGTCATCAACTTGAGCAGCGAGTCGA
>CADEGN010000250.1 GCA_902826865.1 uncultured Myxococcales bacterium | reverse complement strand
CGGCGTCGAACCACCGTCAACGGCTCAGCTCGAGGCGCTTCGTAAGAGGCTTACCTCGCTGCAACCAATTTGCCTCAGATTGTCACTCCCCACCACCTCAGGCGACGACGGTCCGCCTTCCGGCGGCGACGGACGTGCTCTGGCCGACGGCGTTGTGCTCGTGGAGGACGACACGCCCCACGGTCGGACGCTCCTGGGAACCGATCGCGCGGGCGAACATCTCTTCGTCCTCGTCGCCGACGGCTACGACCCTCAGCGGAGCCTCGGACTCGGGCGACGGGAGGCTGCCTTGGCCTTGGCGGAAGCCGGCGCATTCGCAGCCATCTTTGTCGATGGCGGTGGCAGCTCGACCTTGGTGGCGAGGGAAACTGCGGCGGAGTACGTCGTGGTGAGTCACCCCGCCGGACTGCAGAAGATCCCGGGCACAAGGAAATTACTGGGACAGGATGCGATAGAGGATATTTTTAATAACGGAAACCGTTCAATGCCAAGGCCTCAATCATGAACATTGATGCTATAACTGCTCAGGCTCGCGAGTTCATTTCTCAAAATAAGTTGGAGGATGCCCGAGAGTTGTTGCTGTTAAATGGATATATCAATCACCATGAAAAAGCGATCCAGAAAGCATACTTAGAACTTATACCAGAGAGGCTACCGTTAAATGAAAAGTTATCAAGGGATTCTTTAAATTTATTTTCAGAAGACCCCGCGATCCGAATAAAAGCAGCCTCGTCAATAAATGGAGTATCGCGTGGCAATTGGACTAAGGAGCTGAAGTATTGCCTCGCAGATCCTCGAACCATTTCGCTCCTACTTAAAACACTAGAAGATAATGAGAAGGTACTTTTTTACTCAATAAACTCTCTGGGGATGATTGGCCAACGTTATGATTATAATGATTATCGGATTTTTGATGCCCTAGTTGGTTTGTACAAAAAAGATGTTGCGGACAAGTTAAAGATTGCGATAGCTCAGGCAATTCCCCAGTTTACTAGTGAAGTGGGTTGGAGAATAACTATGGAAACACTTCGATGTAAACCGGCAAAACTTGCACGCTTGACAGTCGGATTAGCAGTAGCGAGATATGGAGAAAGTATGAGAACAGAATTAAAACAACTTTTTATCGACCCTTTAGTCACCTCTTTCAAAGGAGAAAAAGACTTAGACACCAAGGAGGTCCTGATTAAAGCGATAGCTAAGGTTGGTGGCATATCTTGTAAAGATATCTTGGAAGATTTGCTGGTGAAAGTTGACAGTGAATGTACAAAGGTAGCAGGGTCCGAGCCGCGGCGCCAACGGCGACGATCTCCGCGCTGCGCCCTCTGATCGCGTCAGTCCCAGTTGGGTTGCGGCAGTTTGCCGTCGGCGAACCCCTGCTCCAGTGCACCGATGCGCTCAAGTGTGTGCTTGGCGTCGCCGTGGTACTCGCGCCGAGCCTGCGCAAGCACCTCGGCCGCGCGCCGCTGCTCCCCCGCGAGCCACAACGTACGCGCGAGTAGAACCCGCGTGACGGCCACATGGTCATGCCACTGCGGCCCGGCCTGAAAAAGAACGATCGCCTGTTCGAGATCCTTGATCGCGTCGCCCGGCCGACCCAGCGCCATCTTCGCTTTGCCCAGGCCACGGAGTGCTTGCGCGCCCTCTTCGCGCGCCAGCAACCCCGCCTTGTCCAGCAGCGACCGGGCGCGGCTGAAGTTGGAAAGGGCAGCCTCGGGATGCCCGGTGAGAAGGTCAATGACACCAACACTATTGAGCGATGCGGCCGACTCGGGGTGGCCGGCTCCCAACGCCCGATCGAAGATCTCTACGGCGTGTGCGAAGTGCTTCCGTGCCTGTGCGA
This sequence comes from uncultured Myxococcales bacterium, assembly GCA_902826865.1. GTDB lineage: Bacteria > Myxococcota_A > Polyangia > Nannocystales > Nannocystaceae > Xiheibacterium. The sequence goes on along the minus strand of CADEGN010000250.1, from coordinate 9,330 downwards.
GATCACCTCGCTCGTAGGCGATCGCCCCGATGTTGTGTTCGGCGATAGCGACGTCGTGGTGATTCGGGCCGAGTCGTGACCCCTGGATCCTCAAGGCCTCCACGGACGCCACGAGCGCGCCGTCGAGGTCGCCAAGGCCCCACTGCGCCGCGCCCACGATGCCGATGGCGATGCCGAGGTGAGGATGGTCGGCGGGCATGGTCGCGCGGAAGATCGCCTCCGCTCGGCGTGCCAGCGCGAGGGCCTCCGTGTACTCACCCACGTCATTCAGCGCGTCGGCGAGATTCACGAGCAGGCTCGCGCTACGTGGGTGCTCGGGCCCATGAAGCGCCTCGGCGCGGTGCACCGCGTCGCGATGGACGACGATCGACTCGGGTCCGCGCCCTTGGTGCTCGATCGCAACGGCGAGGTTCCCGAGCGACGCCACCACCTCATAGCTGTTCGGACCGAGTTCGCGCTCCCGCAAAGCTACCGCTTCACGCAGGTCACGCTCGGCATCCGCGAAACGACCGGCGGTGCTGTACAGCAGCGCCCGGCTGTTGAGGAACTTCGCCCGCAGTACCGGGTCGTCGGCGCGGTCGCTCGCGACCTCCGCGTGGCGAGCCCAGACCATCGCCTCCTCCACGCGCCCGAGTTGCGAACCCATGACGAACACGACGTCGCTCATGGCCCGAACGGCGAGACGATCGTCGCGGTGGCGTGCGGCCTGAAGCGCCGCCTCGACCAACGTGGCCTCGGCCTCAGCATACTGACCGAGTTTGTCCTGCAGATAACCGACCGCGTACCTCGCCTCAGCCTGCAGCGGTGGAAAGTCGACGGCGAGCGCGGACTCGAGGACCTCGCGCGCGTCCGCGATCGCGTCTTCGTACTTGGCGGCTCGACTCGTCACGTCGATCTCGGCAAGTCGGGTTCGAATGTCGTCGATCTGGCTGCGCGTGTCCGGGTCACTGGGTAGCGGCGTGAGCTGGCGCAGCGACTCGACGTCGGCGCAAACGTCTAGGCTCGAGAGCCCCTCGAGGATTCTCACCGACTCGCGAACTACGTCGGCGTCCGCGACGCGGAGGCGCTTGACGACGGCGGCGAGTTCGCGCCGATTCGCGGCCAGGCATGCGCCGCGGAGATCGAGGACTGCCTCGGATTGTTCTCCGCGTACACGCGTTGCCTCGCAGTTGTCGCGGGTCATCTGGACGAGATCGGCAAGCTGGCGGTCGATCGCGGACTCGGCGTGGGCGGCCGCGCGTTCCGCCCACGCCGCGCCCGTGGCAACGATGCTCGCCCGCATCTCGGCGCGGGCGTCGTCGTTCCACAGCTCCTCAAGACGCGGATCGGCAGCGCACGGCGATGACCGCGTCGCTACGATCAGGCCCGCTCCAGCCAAAGTCATCACGCCGACACCACCTGCGACGAACCAGCGGCGCCGCGCGATCGCAGGATCGCGCGCGAGCTGCTCCGCCAGCGCTTCCATGTCGGGCCAACGGTTGACTGGATCAGGTGCGAGCCCACGTACGACGACGCGATACAGCCACCTCGGGGTGGCTTCGCCACGCTCGGGTGCAAGCACACGACCGGCCATGACGTTCGCAGCCATGCTGGCGAGCGAAGTTCCGGTGAACGGTCGTCGACCGTACAAGCCCTCGAACAGAGCGACGCAGAACGAGAACTGATCGGAACGCGCGTCTGCAGCACCGCCTGAGAACAGCTCCGGAGCCATGTACGCCGGCGTTCCTGCGACGCCAGCCGTGCGACTCGCCTCCATGCTCTCGACGTGTTCCTCGGCCGTGGAGGGTTCGTCCGAGGTGGGCACATCGCTGCGCGCAAGGCCGAAGTCGACGACGCGGGCGCGACCGTCGTCTCCGACCATGACATTGTCGGGCTTGAAGTCGCGATGGATTACGCCGGCGCGATGGGCTGCGGCCAGGCCCCATGCCGCGTCGCGGAACACGCCAACCTTGGCACGCCAATCGTGTTCGCCAGCCATCCAGGCGCGCAAGGTCTGGCCCGTCACGAACTCCATCGCCAGGACGACGTCGTCATCGACGATCTCGACGTCGTGGACGGTCACCACATTGGGATGGGCGAGTCGGGCCAGCGACTGCGCCTCGCGCAGCAGTTGCCGTTGCGCTCGGTCGGGTGCCGGGCTGAATGCCGGATGGTCGCGGATGAGCTTGAGTGCGACCTTGCGATCCAGGCGGGGATCATACGCGGCATACACGCGGCCCATGGCGCCGGCACCGAGCTCCTCGAGCACCACGTAGCGACTGAGCACGCTGCCGCGCGCCAGCGACCGCTCGGCGTCTGCCCGTCGATCGGTGAACGTCGCGACGTCGCTTGGCGTCGCGACCGGCACGAGCGTCGGTTGATCGGCGATGCTCACGGCGAGGGATCGTACTGGATCGGCAGCTCCGACGCCGCCAGGTCGAACGCGTAGAAGGCCGCGTAGTCCGGATCGTACCCGTCGCCGTAGGAGGTGGCAGGTGTCGCCGCCCACGACGCCTCGTTTTGGTCCTGCTCGCGGAGAATCCCGAGGTGCAGCTCGAGGACATCCGGATCGCCGAGGTTGCTCCTGGCGATCCGCATCTCCACGAACGAGCCCCCGCGATAGACATCCCCGGCGTTGACAGTGAAGCCGGCATCGCCCCACGCCATCCCATCAAACGCCTCGACGTCGGTGAACGTGTCGTCCGCGCGCCAACGCATGTGCCACCGGGCGGGGAAGGGCAACACGGGTTGCTGGGTGTTGTACAGCTCGCCTGTGGTCGTGCCCATGTCGCCGCCGAAGTAAGCAACCACCCAGATGGTTCCGTTACCAGAAGCTACATCGGGGCTGTCCATCCCGATGTAGACGTAGGTGTCGTCCCACGCGACCTTCGCGTTGTGCCCGGCCGTGGATGTGGCGAGCGTCTCGCCGTTGGTAAAGTCGTCGGTCCCATCGATCGTGATCGTGTGATAGTAGCGAGTGACGAATCCGCGGCTGGTATACGTCGACGCGAGTGGCGTGCCGTCTGCGGCTGTCGCATCCGGTGTCACGCGCACCTGGTAGGTCTCTCCGCCGAGTAGCGGCTCCGCCGGCATGAACACGAACCTTGTGTCGCCGTCCGCGGCGGTGGGCTGACCGTCCATCGGGACGCAACTGGTAAAGTTGTTCGACGAGACGGCCACAGCAACGTCGCAACCCGTGGACCCGACATTGGTGAGTACAGTGTCGGGATCCATTGCCGCGGAGAACGTCACGCCGAGCGCGGTGGTCGGATCGACCGCTTCGGTACCGACGGCGGGCTCCACTCCCGTCACCGTAGGACCGTCCCCGCCGCCAGAGTTCGTCGTCGCGTCCGAGGCTACCGCCGTCTCGGCGCCAGTCCCCGTGCTCGGCATCGCCTCGGATGTCGCGCTCGCGGTGCCGTCGTCGGCGACTGAGGTACTGAACCTCGTCGGATCGATCGTGTCGTTGGTCTCGGACGAACCAACGGTGGCGCCGCCGGTGTCGTCATTCCCGGGGCGAGCTTTGCCCCCCGCGCACGCGGGGAACACGAGCAGGACCGGTAGCAAAGGGAGGTGACGCGGCACGGAGTGACGCTACGCAGGGCGGTCACGGCCGTCAAATGGCGCCAGTGGCCGGCGCAGGCCGCTTCCAGCCCCACTACGCGCCCTGTGCGGGGCGCCCAACCCAGGCCGGGGCGACGCGGATAGGAGCAGGGGTCACCCCCTGAAAGATGCCGTTTGCAATGCCGAACCGATCGCTCCTTGGCGCCGTTTCCCTCGGTCTTCTTCTGGCCAGCCAGACGGCGCGTGCGGCGGCCGATCCCGGTGCAGCCCCCGCGTCCGGGGACACCACAACCACGGTCAAGACCACCGTTGGGCCCAACGAGGTCGAAGTTGAGCGAACCATCGAGGCCTCGACGCATCCCACTCGCGGCGGCGGCACCACGACCACAACAAAAACGACCACGACGGTTGAGGCCGACGACGATCGGAATTGGTTCGGCCTATCGCTCGGCGCGGTCGCATCGCCACTGGGTCGCGGCGGTGAATTCACACCGGGCAGTCGGGTAACCAGCAATCCCTTTCGCGCCTGCCTGGACCCGATGAAGCAGAAGCACTGCAGTTCGCTCCGAGGATTCGACGTACGTCTGCAATTTTACCGGGCCAAGGACGCCTGGGAGTACCCGAGGTGGATCGGCTACTTTCGCAGCGGGTATGGCGCGGGCGTTGCCAAGTTCGATCCGCGCGAGGGCGCACGGATCGCCAAGGGTGACGCAACCTCACTCGCGTACTACGCGGTGCCGCTCTTTTTCGGCGGGAGTGTGTACGCATTCAAGCGCTTCCCGATCCGGCCGTACGCCGGGGCCGGGTTGGGCTTCGACGTCGTACGGCTCCACTACACACGCAAGGATGCGCGGCCGATCGACGACGCCAGCTTGCGCTTCGGCTTCGAACTCCACGCCGGCATCGAAGCGCGGATCTCCAACGTCGTCGCCCTCACCGCTGAGGTCCAACAGCTGTGGAGCGTGCGGCGCAAGCTTCCCGGCGTGCCGGACTTCTCCAACACGGGGCTGACTGTGATGGCGGGATTGTCGATTAGCATTCCGTCGCGGATCGACCGTCAGATGTGGAAGCGCAGCCATACGGTCGCGACCGTCACGCGCAACACCGCTCCGCCGCCTCCCCCGGCGCCAGCGCCTGTCATCATTGCGCCCCCGCCGGTGATCGTCGCACCAGCTCCGGCGGTCGCGGCCCCGGTATCACCCGAGGCGCCGGCTGTCGTGGCGCCGGCTGTCGCGGCGCCGGCCGTCGTGGCGCCGGCTGTCGCGGCGCCGGCTGTCGTGGCGCCGGCTGTCGCGGCGCCGGCCGTCGCGGCGCCCGCCCCCGTCGCGCCCGCCCCCGTGCCGACCCCGCCGACGCCCGCGGCCCCAGCCGTACCGGCGGGCTGAAGTCCACGCACGATTCGGCGCCTCGCGACGTTGTGCGCCGATGTGAACGCCCCCGCGCCGTTCAATCCTCGCGTCAACTCACAACCCGCCCAACCAACGCAACGCGCCGGTCGGCATCGTGTTGGACGAACGATGTCGATCGCCGAGGCGCAATCCCTACTCGGACATGCCGACGACCTGCGCGCGCTCGCGTGGTGCCTCGTGCGATCCGATGGTGCCGAGGATCTGCTCCAAGATGCTTGGGTCGCGGCACTGAGCAGCGAAAACCGACCGCGTAGCCCGCGCGCGTGGCTTCGGCAGGTGCTTCGCAACGAGTTTCGCCTGCGAATCCGCAGTCAGCGACGTCGGCTTGCCCGCGAACGCGTCGCGTTGATCGAAACGCTGGAAGCCAGCCCTGACGATGTCGCGATGCGTATTGAGCTCACCCGCGAGATCGATGGGGCGCTCGAGCGCCTGGATGAACCCTATCGCGGCGTCGTGCGCCAGCGCTTCCTGCTCGGACGCAGCCCCGCGGAGATCGCAGCACACAGCGGCGCGCCCGCAGCGACGGTGCGTTGGCAGATTCACGAGGGTCTACAACGCATTCGCGTCGCACTCGACGAACGCTATGGCGACCGCCGGCAATGGTGCGGCGGTGCGGTAGCAATAGCGGCCGCGCCGGCGGCCCGAAGGACCTCACCGGCGCTGGGAGTTCGAATGTTGGGAAAACTAACGGTCGTAAAGTTGGTGCTTGGTGGCGCCGTTGGGGTGGCCGCGGTCACCCTCGCAGTTGGGGCGAGCTCGTCACGCGCTGCGGTCGGTGAGGCGGCCCGAGAAGACGATTCCCGGGCAAGCGCGCAGGCCCAAGCGGGCGCGAGCGTCAGCGGCTCGGCTGAACCCGCGTTGACACGTGCGCGCGAACCGAGCGACATACCGACGGACGCCAAGCCGATCGATCCGACGACGTGCGGGGAGACCTGCCAGCGACCGATTCGCCAGGTTCTCTCCGACCCGGCCGGCCTCCATGCGGTGTTCCAGAGCTGCGCGCACCTAGTTCCCAAGGACACCCCACCCGGCCGCTTCGAGGTCGAAGTCGGCATTCGCGGCGGGCCCGCGGGCAACACGATCACATCCGTCGACGTGACGCGGGGGCGTAAGCTCCCGTGTGTCGATCCCGACGCCGACTTCGATGAACCGGACGGCCCCGATGTGCGCAGGTTCGCCGCCGTGGCCGAGTGCATCGAGCATTCACTCGAGCCAGACTTCGTCAACCAGGTGCCAGACGGTGAGGCGTACGGCATGCTTGACGTTGTCGGCGACGTTGCCCTCGACGAGCAACGGGCCGCCGCCAAGCAATGGGCCCTACCGGAGCCGTCGGCGGCGGTGCAGGGACTCGAACCCGAGCAAGCCGTCGCCACACTTTCGCTGCCGGCCCAAGATGGAGCCGCCGGGGGCCAGGTCTCCATCATCGAATGCGGCGGCTACGAGTGTTCGTACTGCAACCAGGCACGCGCGACGATGGACGAGCTACGGGCGGTCTACGGCGATCGAGTGTCGATGTACTTCCTGCAGACGCCGCTCGACATGCACGCCGGGGCTCCGCTGACCTCACGCGCCGCGGTTGCAGCTGCTGCGCAGGGGCGCTTCTGGGCGATGCATGAGGCGCTCTTCGATCGGCCCGGGGTTCGTAGCGAAGCCGCCATCGTGGAGTTGGCCGGTGAACTCGACCTCGACATCCATCGATTCACGCGCGACCTGCATTCGGCCGCGACCGCCCAGACCGTCGCCGACCAGCGCGAAGTGTGCACGCAAGCCGGAGCCCGTGGCACCCCTGCGTTCTTCGTCGACGGCGATCTCGTCACCGGCAATCGCGACGTCGCGGCCTTTCGCGAGATCATCGACGAAGCGCTAGAGCACCAAACAGGTTGAAACGCGGCCGAGGACACCGTTCCCGACGATTTCTGGCTGCGTCGCTCGACGCTCGACGCACCACCAGTGCGCCTTCGGTCGCGCGCCTTGCCAGAATCGCCGCTGACGGCGTCCTCGGCCGCGTTTCAACCTGTTCGGCGCTCCAGCGCGGCGAGGCAAGTTCAGCCGCCGTGGACCAGTCCGTCGGAGGTGATCTCGCGACTGACGATGCGCCGGCGGCTGGCGATGGCGCGAAAGCAGTGCTGCAACGCCGCGGAAAAGCTGGTGTCCTCCACCAGGAACTTCTCCCCGGCGCTTCGGCAGGCGTGATGCATGGCCACGACGCGATCAGGCTCCGCGCAAAGAGCGTCCAGCGCATCGGCATAGGCCCGGGGATCATCGGGCGCGACAACGACCGTGGCTTCGCGGACGTACTCCGCGGCGGGGATCGCCCGGGATGTGAGCACGGGGCGACCGGCGAGGATCATCTCAATGCACGCCTGGTTGAATCCCTCGTTGAGTTCCGAGCGCGTGGGGACGATGCCCATGTGCGCGGAACCGAGGACCTCCGCCAGACGCGGACGATCGCACCAGCCGTGCAAGCGCACGGTTGAACCCAGGTCGTTGCGCTTGACGGCAGTGTCGAGCTCGGCCAGCGCACCACCGACCCCGCAGACATCGAACGAGACGCCTGTGATCCCGCGCCGACGCAGCAACAACGCGGCCTCGACGAGATCGAACACGCCCTTGTCCGCCTCAACTCGACCGATATAGATCGCACGCAAATCGCCGTCGAGCGGCGGCAGCGGTTGCTCGACGCGATGGAGCTGGGCATCGTAATGGGGCAAGAACTCGGCGATCGGAACGTCGGGTCCGTAGACCTCTCGGATCTGGCGTGAAACGGTGGACGACGAGGTGAGAACCGCGGCAAACCGCGAGCGCATCGCGCGACCATCGAGCGATTGCAGGGTCTGCTGCAGACGCCCGGAACCGACCAGCGGAGGCCAAAGCGCGCAATGATGCACGCGAATCACTTCGCAACCGCGGGGTCGCATGACTTCGACCGCGACGGCGCGCGGGGGATCGTCGGGCACCACCAATACGTCGGGGGCAAACTCAGCCAAAGGCCCGCGAAGGTCGGCCGCCATCGCCAGTGAAGCCGCGTGAAAGGCCAGCGATCGCTTGCCGCGGAAGTGATCCTTCATGTGGCGCAGCTCGACGTTCGTTCCCCCACGCTCAAAGGCAAACCGGTCGCCACCTTCGTGGGTCGTCAAGGCAAGCAAATCGCTCGCCCCGACCGCGATGCACGCGCGGAGCATCAGCTCGGAGTAACCGACGTGCGAAGTGAGCTCATCTCGACGTCCAGCGGCAAGGGTACGGTAGAGCGTCCAAACATCCCCCGAACCTGCGAGATAGGCGACGCGCATGTCGAAACGGCCTCGAGCCGGTGTTGCCCGAAGCCGTGAGCGGTGTCAACCGATCGGCGTGGGTGACGCTTTCGCGCCCCGCTACTCCGCCATGCGCATGTGGGCGAACGCGTCGCTCGCTGCGATCGCCGCGATCGCTTGGCGCAGATCTCCGTCACTCGCGACGTAACCATCACGCAGCTGTTCGATCAAGCAGCCGTCGTCTTCCTCGGTAACCTCGCGGCCGAGGGTGTGGATCGCCCAGTGGATCGGCATGCAAGCACCGGCCTCGTCACGCGCCAGAAGCTCGGCCATGAGTTCGGCTCGGTTGGCGAAAGCAGGACCGTCCCACAGCACGCCACTTGGATCGACCGGATCGCCGAACACCTCGTCGACCCACTGGCCGATCGCATCATAGTTGTCGAACGCGAACGAAGGTGGATCGGAAAGGGCGTGACATCCCAGGCACGAAGGGCCGGAGACGACCGCTTGCTGCCAACCCTTGTTACCCAAGCCTTGGCCGAACTCTGGTGGCTCCAGCACCGGATCGTCCACGCCCGGGGGTGGTGGTGGAATCGACACACACCCAAGGGATTCGAGAAGCCACAGCCCGCGCCGCGTGAAGCCAACCAAGTGCGGGTGCGAGTGCACGCTGAGCCACGCCGGTTGCGTCAGCAGACCACCACGCCGCGCCGGGTCGAGATCCACCCGAGCAAACGCATCCCCGGCCGGCGGTTGCGCGATCGCCTCGCCGTAAATCTCCGCAAGATCTGCGTTCACGAAGGTGTACGGCGCCGTGAGCAGCGTCTCGGCTCGACCATCGCCCTGTAGCAGCACATCGGCGGCGAATCGCTCCGACTCCTCGCGCATATCGGCCGCAAGCGCCGCATCGAACACGGGGAAGATCGCTTCGTCTTTCTCGACCTCGGTGAGCTGGTCAATGTCCAACCAGTTCGCGTAGTAGCTGCCAACCATACGCTCCGCGCGTACGTCGGCAAGCATGCGCTCGATCTGGGCCGCCCGGATCTCCGGCGCTAGCAAGCTACCGTCGGCCGCGAGCGCCCGCAGCTCGTCGTCGGGCAGTCCATTCCACAGCGCCAGCGACAGGC
>CADEGN010000249.1 GCA_902826865.1 uncultured Myxococcales bacterium | reverse complement strand
TCGGAAGTTCGTGCCGGGTTAGGTGCGGGGCTGCGGCCCGAGGGCAAGGCGCGAGCGCCGAAGCTGTACCGGGCGTACTGCGAGCGCCGAGCAACGCCGCCATCGGGCCGCAGAGCCGTGCATAACCCGGCACGAACTTCCGACACCGGGCACTAGATCCCGCGCTTCTCAGCGTAGCGGCGCTTGGCGGCGGCGCCCTTACGTTCGAGCATCGGCCGCAGCATGCGTCCCAACCCCGGCACGAGATAGCTGAGCGTAGCGAGCTTGCCCGACGCATAGGGAATGTCGAGGTCGAGACCCGTGCCCTCGCCGCGGATCGCCTCGAGGACACGAGCGGCGACGGCGTCCGCTGTGACCATCGGCTGCGAGAACGTCAGCGCGCTGACGTTCTCAAAATCGTCGGCGAAGAAACCGGTGTCGACCGGTCCGGGGTTGATGTTGGCGATGCGGATGCCCCGACGCCCGAGGTCTTCGGCGGCGGCCATCGCCCAAAACCGCAGACCCGCCTTGGTTCCGGAGTACACGGCCGAGCCCGGCACACCGAGCTTGCCCGCGAGACTCGCGATGTTGATGACCACTCCACCTGGTGGCAAGACGTCGGCGGCCACCCGGGTGAGCACAACGGGCGCGACTAGGTTCACGATGAACATCTGCGCCAACTTGTCGTGGCTGTGGCGCAACATGTCACCGCGGTGATGGATCCCCGCGTTGTTGACCACGATGTCAAGGCCGCCGAGCTTGCGCACCACCTGACCGGGCAGGGCCGCGAGCGCGGCAAGATCGGCAACATCGAACGGGAACGCATGGGCCAGGGGACCCAGCGCTTCGCACACCTTGCGCAGACGCTCGGCCCCGCGGGCGACCATCGCGACCTTGGCTCCCTGTGCGACCAACAGGCGCGCGACCGCAAGGCCAATCCCCGATGACGCTCCCGTGATGATTGCGACCTGATCCTTGGGCTCCATGGGCGGGACGATAGCGCGGCGTGAACACGCACGATCGCCGGATGTTCGGGCGCCACCTAATACGCCCGTCGCTGGCGATTCGTCGCGCTCGCCGGCGCTCGCCGCACGCCCGATACGCTATAGTTCTCCGGCGGTGGCCGAACCCCCCGACGATTCCGACGCCGACGCAGTAGCCCCACCTACTGACGAACCCGAAGCGCGCGCTGACGTGGCGGACAACACAGTCGTCGCACCACTGCGCCGGATCCCGGACGCCGACGACGTCCCGACCCAACCGATCTCTGACGCGGCGGCGGCCGAATTGGCCGCAGTCGACCGCGTCGCGATCGAGCACGCCGATGGCTTTACGACCGCAGAGGATCAAACCCTCGAGCTCGAGCGAACACCGATCGCAGAGATCCCGCGCGGCATGAGCATCGCGCGTTACATTGTGCTGGGGTCGGTGGGTGAACCATCTGCCGATCCTGTGCTCGCAGCCTTCGATTCCGAGCGCAACTGCCGGGTCGCGATCCGCTTGTTTGCGATCCCCGGCGACGAACCGGTGATCGCTGCCGAACGTTTGACGATGGTCGAGAGCCTGCGCGCGCTCTCACGACTCTCCCACCCCTGCGTCCTACAGATCCTCGACGCCGGCGTGTGGCAGGGCTGGGTCTACGCCGTGATGGAGTACTTCGACGGGATCGATCTTCGCGGCTGGCTCGAGGCGCGCGACGAGCCGTTTCCCTGGCGCGAAGTCGTACGCGTCTTCGGCGCGATTGGGCGCGGATTGGCGGCGGCCCACAACGCCGGGATCGTCCATCGCGACCTCGGTCCGGACGCGGTGCTTCTCGGCCGCGACGGTCAGGTCAAACTCGGTGAGTTCGGCCTGTGTGATATCTACGAGGATTCCGAAGGTGCCGATCTCGAGGCGGTCGGTCGCCTTGCCGCGACTCTCGGTATCAACCACAACCCCGAGGGACCAAGCCGCACGATCTTCGGCACGGTTGAATATGCCGCCCCCGAGGTCTTGGCTGGCGCGCCGGCAGACGCGAAGAGCGATCAATACGCGCTTTGCGTTGCCCTCTACGAAGCGCTCTACGGCGAGCGACCGTTTGCGGGAAGCACACGCGCCGCGCTTGCAAGTGAGGTCCTGGCTGGTGAGCTGCGCCCTGCGCCGGCGGACAGCAGCGTCCCGGCGTGGCTGCGCAAGGCGGTGTTGCGAGGTTTGTCGCTGCGCGCGGGCGATCGCTGGCCTTCAGTCGAGCAGCTACTGCGCGAGCTCGATCGGGATCCAGCGGCAAGCCGGCGACGATGGATCCGCGGCGGCCTCGTGGTCGGCGCTGCTGCTGCGATCGCCGCAGCGATTATCGTGCGCGTGCAGCAAACTGCGGTCACCTGCGTGTCGCAGGACCGCCTCACCGGGGTGTGGGACAGCGGGCGCCGCGACGCGCTCGCGACCGCGTTCGTTCCCGCCGTCGGCGGGTGGGAACCCGAGAACTGGAAGGCCACCGCCGACACCGTCGATGCTTGGGTCGGAGAGTGGTCGCGCTTGCAAACCGAGGCGTGCCAGGCGACGCGCGTGCTCGGTGATGCGTCCGAGGAGCTCTACCAGCAGCGAAGCGTATGCCTCGACGCGCGGCTTGACGAGCTCTCAACAACCCTCGCGGTCTTCGCATCGGCAGACGCTCGCACGCTGTCGCGAGCTCCATTCGTCGCCGAAGCGCTCACCCACCCGCGCGCGTGCACCCATCCGGAAGCGTTGCAGCACGACGCCGGCTCGCCCGAGGCCGATCCGACGCAGATCGCAGACGTGCGTGCGCGCGCGCAGCAACTATGGACCTGGCTTGCGCTCGGTCGCCATGACACCGCCACAGCGCTACTCGGTGACCTCCAACGAAGCGCCGAGGGCCTGCGGCACCCGGGACTGGAGGTCGACGTTCAGCGGCTGACGGGACTTGTTGCCGCCGCCGAGGGTCGCCGCGCGGCCGCCGAGACGATCCTGCACGGGGCTACTCGCCGGGCCAGCCGCGAGCGCCTCGACTACGGGCTCGTGCGCGGCTGGACCGCGATCGCCGGCTTGCTCGCCGACACGGATGGTCGCGAGCGCGAAGCCCTGGAGTGGGTCGAGTACGCCGACGCGATCGCCTCAAGGATCCACGACGACGACCTACGCTGGCCGCTCGTGATGCTACGCGCGCGGTTGGGCACGGGCTTCGCCAAGCCCAGTGAAGCGCTAGCTCGCCACCATGCCGTCATCGACGAACTTGGACGCAACGCGGCACCCATCGAGGCCCGCGCGGACGCCGATGTCGCGCTCGCCGATCTTCTCCTTCTGCGCGGTGAAGCCGAGATGGCGTTGCGCAGCTACAAGAGCGCGGATCAGCGCATCTCAGCCTGGGTAGGGCCGCGGCATCCGGCCCGGGCCAAGGCGTTGCAGAAGATCGGCGACGCCCACGCGCGGCTTGGACAAACTGCCGACGCCCACGTGAGCTGGGACGAGGCAGTCGTACTGCTTGAGGCGGCCCACGGCGTGGGCTCAACCGAGGCCGCACGTGCAGCGCTCGCCATCGCCGAACGCCTTCGTGCCGCGGGCGATGCGGACGCAGCCCTCGCCTACAACCGCAAGGCAATCGCCAATGCCGAGGGCATTCGCACCCGCGATCCCGAGCTACTCGGGCGAGGACTGGTCGAGCAAGGCCGAACCTTGCTGGCGCTCAGCCGGGATCGTGCCGCCCGCGATGCGCTTGAGCGCGCCAACGAGCTGCTCGAGGCAGACCACGTCGGAGCCGAGGGCAGCGGCGATGCATCGTTGCGGCGCGATTCGGCTGCGCGCTTGGCCGACGCCCAGGCCCTGCTCGCGCGCGCGCTTTGGTCCGATATCGATCAGCGATCGCGCGCAACGGACCTCGCACGGCGGGCGCGCGGACTCTACGTTTCCGCCGGCATGCAGAGCGATCCGTGGCTGGAACACGCCGTCAACGCCGCCCACGGTGCGCCGCCATGAGGCGACCGAAGCCGCGGCGATCGATCGCCTCGGCCGCGCTCATCTTGGCCCTTACGAGCGCCTGTGATCGAGATCGCGGGGTCTCGGCCACGCCCGACGCCAAGCTGACCAAGACCGCTCCGGCCATCCCCGGCCCTTGGCGGGCGCGAAAACGAGGCCCGACGTGGTCTGGCGATCCTCGGCCGCGCCCCGATCCACGTGAGGTCCTGCGCACGAGTACGTGGCTGCCCGTCGTCGTCGAGGGCGGTGCCCCGACGATCTCGTTGCACTGGATCGACGGCAACGCCGATCTCGCAACTGGGCGGGTCGCGATTCGCCTTCGCCGCGCTGCGTTCGGGGCGCGCGCGTCGGCAAACGCAGCCGCAGGCGTGATTGCCGAAGACGCCCTCGACTCCGCCAAGCTCGATCACGGACCGTCGGGTCTTTTACTCATCGGCCCGCAGGGCACTTGCGTCGCCAAGGCGGATGCACCATTAGCCGCGCAACGTGACGCATTTGGCCGCGTGATCGAAGTACTGCGGACGCTGGTCGGATGCGCCGGGACGAGTTGGGCTCCTCTTGGACTGTTGTCCACGCAAGTGCCGAGCTCACTGAGCTGGCGCGCCGACGCGTGCGCGGAGGACGAGGACACACAACGCGTGGCTACCTACGTGCAAAGCGAAGCAGCGCTGACCCACCTGCCAGTCGCCAGCGGCCGATTCATGCTCGGGGAAGACACCGCGGCGTGGCTGTTCATCGGCGCGGAGACGTGGTGGCTCGTCGTCGTCGATCCGACCGCGGATGCCCCGGGGTCGATCATGACGATCACCGATCATGGGGCCGAACCGCCGGCGTGTGCCGCCGCCCAGGCCGAAGCCCCGGCCCAGCCGACGACGGATCTTGCGCCAGAGCTCAACGAGCTCAACCCTTGACCACACACATGGGGACGAGCTTCGCAACCTTGCGTGCAAGCCCCGCTCCGTGGACCACATCGACCACGTCGGCCACATCTTTGTAGGCCTCGGGGATCTCTTCGGCCACGGTCGCCTTGCTGTCGGCGCGGACGAATACACCGCGCTGCCGCAACTCTTGAAAGATGGGACGCCGCTCGGCGAGTTTGCGCGCCTTGACCCGTGATAGTCGCCTGCCGGCGCCGTGGCAACTTGAACCGAAGCTCTCGCGCATTGCACCCTCGCTGCCCGCAAGCACGAACGAGTAGCGCCCCATGTCGCCCGGCACCAGCACCGGCTGACCAACGTGACGGTAGCGGCCCGGCACATCACAGTGGCCGGCTGGGAACGCCCGAGTAGCGCCCTTGCGATGCACACACACGCGCCGCGCGCGGCCGTCGACCTGGTGTTCCTCCCACTTGGCAATGTTGTGACACACGTCGTAGACGAGGCGCGCTGCGATCCCTGCTGCGTCACAGGCAAAGAATTTTTCAAGCGCGGCGCGAGCGAATCCCGTCATGACTTGGCGATTGGCGAACGCGAAGTTCACCGCACACGCCATGGCCGCGAAGTAGTCGTCGGCTTCGGGGCTGCCGAGCGGCACCGCGCAGAGCTGACGATCGGGCAACTCGATTCCGTACTTCTTGGCGGCGGCAAGGGTGGTGTGCAGGGCGTCGTCGCAGACTTGATGCCCGAGGCCCCGCGATCCGGAGTGGATCAGCAGGGTTACGTGGTCGAGTTCGAGGCCATAGGTCGCGGCGGCCTCCGGATCGTAGATCTCCGCCACGTACCCCAACTCGAAGAAGTGGTTGCCCGATCCCAGGGAGCCGAGTTGCGGTCGACCTCGATCCTTGGCCCGATCCGACACCTTACCCGGGTCGGCGCCGCCCATGCGCCCACCCTCCTCGATAACGTCGAGGTCGGCCGCGGTCCCGAAGCCGTTGGCCACTGCCCAGTGCGCTCCACCCTCAAGCACATCGCAAAGATCCGCCTTGCGCATGTCGAGTTGGCTGCGCGAACCGACGCCGCAGGGGATCGCCTGATACAGCGCCAGTGACAGCGGCTCGAGCCGCGGCCGCACATCGTCACGATGCAACGCGGTATGCAACAGGCGTACGCCGCAGTTGATGTCGTAGCCGACGCCGCCCGGCGATAGCACGCCGGCTTCGGCATCGAATGCCGCGACTCCGCCGATCGGGAACCCATAGCCCCAGTGCATATCCGGCATTGCCAGCGAGTGCCCGACGATGCCGGGCAAGTGGGCGACGTTCATCACCTGTTTGGGGCTGTCGTCCGTGGCGATGACCGCTAGCATCTGTTCGTCGGCATAGATCAGCCCCGGCACGCGCATACCGCCCTGCATTGGGATGCGCACGCGGTAGGGATCGATGCGCTCGAACTCAATGGCCATGGTGCTCACACGTCTAGGACTAGGCGAGTGCGGACGCCAGCGGCGTCGCGGACAATCGCGAGCTGGTGGAAAGTTACGCTCTTTATCTCTGTTCGCACGCTATCTCCAGCGTCCGCTGACCCATGCAGCCGTGCACGAACACCTGTCGCGGTGACGACAATCTCCGCATCGGCGACAAGAAAGCCCGTCCCGCTCGCCAGCCAAATGATCTCATTGAGGAATCGAACGAGACGCTCCTCGTCGTCGACGCCCTCGATCGCAACCTCCCGGACATCGGAGCCAGAAATGACGGCGCCATCGGTGAGGATCGCCATGACTGCGAGAGCGCCTTCGCGGATCAAGCCGGCGAAATCCGCGGCCCAGAGTTCGATCGCCAGATCGGCGGTGTGCTCGACGGCTCGGTGGCCCGAGCTCATCGGACCGCCCTCTGTCGGTCGGCGGGAGGCATCGCGCCGCGCATCGTAGCAGTCCGCGACTCGGATGTGATGCGTACGACCGGTGGGGCGGCAAAGACCGCCTGGCGCCGACGTGCTTGCCTCACTCGGACCGCAGGTGACACCATGGCCGGGCGATTCGCGGCTAAGGTGGCGATGTTCAAGAACCATCCTCGAGGTTTGCCGGTCCTGTTCTTCACGGAGATGTGGGAGCGGTTCGGCTTCTACCTGCTCCTTGGGATCTTCTCGCTCTACATGCAGAAGCCACCCGACGAAGCGCATCCGGAAATGGGTGGTCTCGGGTTTTCCGACGCCAAAGCGGCAGATATCTACGGCACGTACATCGCCCTGGTCTACCTCACGCCGTTCGCCGGTGGACTGCTTGCCGATCGCATCCTCGGGTGTCGCAAGGCGATTGTGATCGGCGGCGTACTGATGGGTCTCGGCTACTGCGGCCTCGCGATCCCCGGCGCCGGTCCAAGCTTCTGGCTATCCCTACTGCTTGTCATCATCGGCAACGGTTTCTTCAAGCCCAACATTTCGACGCTGGTGGGCAACCTCTACGACAAGCAGGTGCAGTTCAAGCCGCGTAAGGAGGCCGGCTACAACATCTTCTACATGGGGATCAATATCGGCGCCTTCGTGTGCAACTTCGTGGCCGCGATCGCCCGCAACAATATCGGGTGGTGGGCTGCTTTTTTGTCGGCGGGCATCGGCATGTTCATCGGAGTCGGATGGTTCTTGGCGGGTCAGCGCCACGTCGCCGAAGCCGACGAGATCAAGCCGGTGAAGCCGGGCGATCAACCGGTTGGCCGCATTCTCGGCGGAGTCTTCGGACCGGCAGCCGCATTCGCGCTCGTCGGTTGGTTTGGCGTGCCGCTCGTGATCGGCGGCGGCGGCACTCTATTTGGGTCCCACAGCAACGATGCGTTCCTGTTCGCGTCTGTGCCCGTGGTGTGGTTTTACGCATCGCTGTGGCGGCGAGCCCACGGCGAGGACCGCGAACGAATCGGTAGCCTGCTACCGATCTTCGGGGTGGTTGTGGTTTTCTGGGCCATTTTTCACCAAAACGGGTCAGCGCTGACGGTCTGGGCCGATCGCTTCACCGCGCGCGAGATGCCGGCTTCGGTCGAGAGCGTCGCCGCCACGTTTGACCTCGTCGAGCGGGTCGATACGAGCCCACGCAAGGTCCCGCTGGTCGATGCCCATGGCGTGCGCGTGGTCGAAAATGGCAAACCAGTGGAGACGGTCGGGCCCGATCCCTACTTCAACAACATCCCCGAATCCGAGTGGCCGCCCGACTCAATCGCCCTTTTTTCGACGGAGCTGTTCCAGTCGATCAATGGGTTCTTCGTGGTTGCATTCACACCGCTCGTCGTGGGTGTCTGGGCCTGGGCGTCTCGGCGAGGCCGCGAACCCTCGACGCCTGCGAAGATTTCGCTGGGTCTCTTCATTACGGCGCTGTCGACGTTGGTGATGGTCGCCGCGACCTACGTCACCCACAACGGCGCGGAAAAGGCCTCGTGGTTTTGGCTCTGCGCGACGTACGCTGTGATCACGTTTGGCGAGCTGTGCCTGTCCCCAATGGGGCTTTCCCTGGTTTCGAAGCTCAGCCCGCCGCGATTGACGGCGGTGATGATGGGAGGGTGGTTCCTCGCAACCTCGATCGGCAACAAGCTCTCGGGGATCCTCTCTGGTCTTCTCGATGCGTTCGAGCACCGCTCGGTTGTGTTTCTGATCGACTTCGCCGGTGCGGCCGTGGCCTCGGGCATGATCATGGCCATGGTTCCCCGTTTGCGAGCGGTCATGGCGCGATACGTCGACCGTCGGTGACCTCCGCAGCGCAAATCGCGTGACTGCGATCGCGCGGCGTCCGGCAGCGCCCGCGCGAAGGTGGCCCGCCTCGCCGGCGCGGCCGGCCAAATGCGGAAGTCCTAGCGGGGTTTCTTGGGCAGCGTCGGCGCCGCGCCGGCCCCGCGACCGGTGGCATTGGCAAACTTGTCGATGCAGCGCTTGAGGATCGTCGGCAACTCACTCGCCATCTCTGGAGGGGCCTTGTCGAGCGCGGCAGCCTGGCACCCAGCCACCTGGAGGCTTCCCGTATTCGTGCACTGCATGATCGTCATCGGCATCTGGGTGCCCTTGGCCGCATTCCACTTCTCACGCACTTCACCCTCGAAGCTGCGGTTCATGAAGCGGTCGTGGGCAGCGGCGACATCGGCACAGCCCTTGTCGAGCTTCTTGGGCAGCTTCGCGGGCAGGACGCACAGCGCGTCGACATCAGCGGCCTTCTTGGCTTCGGCTTCCACCTTGGCCTTCTCAGCAGCCTCGCGCTTGGCCTTGCGCTCCGCGAGGCGCTTGTCCAGGTCGTCATCCGCCTTCTTCTCCTCGGCTTTGGCGGTGGTCGGCGCCGGGCGGGAGTCGCAACCGGCCACGAGCGCGACCACGACAGGCAAGAAACGGACGTGAAGCATGGGCGGCGGAGAATAGCATGCTCGCCGCCAGCATCTCTTATTCCGTCTTCCGTCATGTCCCTCAGTCCGGCTCGCCTTCGCCCGAGCCGCACCGGCGCGACCCATGTCGTGCTCGAGCCCCATCGCTTTGTCGCGCGTCTCGTCGGTCTCGTCCCTCCGCCGGGCCAGCACCAAGTTCGGCAGTGTGACGTGTTCGCCATTCATCACGCGCTGCGTCCGAGACTCTTGCCCCACGCAAGATGCTTAACCGCGCGTTCGATCGACATTCGCGTTGCGTCCCTTACGTCCAGGGCGCCAGTCTCTCCGACCGCCTCCAGCTGGGCTCACCCCGTTCGCACATCAACATGCTTAACCGCTCGAAATGCTCAACCGCCCGCCGCACCGGGCTAGCGACCCGTGCCTGCGCCGACACATCATGGCCAACAGCCCGCGGTTCGTCCCGAACCCCTGAGCCACGCGACCATCGATCAGCTCGTCGCCCCGAGAAAACCTGCGCTCCCGACCAGCCGTGTCCGTCTATGGTCGGTGATGCACCGCGTCGGCCTCCTCGTCCCCCTCGCCGCCGCCCTCGGCTGCCCTGGCGCGACCACCGGCGACGACGACACCGCCACCACGGCCACATCGCCGAGCAGTCCCGGCGCAAGTGCGTCGACGAGCGGCGAGGGGTCGTCCGACGCAGACGGATCGACCGCCACCCCCACGACCGTGACGGCATCGTCGACCGACGGGTCCACGGGCGACGCCGATGGCGGCTCCCCGGGCACGGACGGAGCCGAGGAGCCCGCGTTTCCGTGCGACTTCGACTGCCAGGAGTACGGCTCGCGCTGCTGGTGCGTGACGTACTCGACCTCGGGCCGCGGGTGCGCCGATGCTCCACCACCCGTCGACGTGTGCGCGCCCCATGGGTGCTGCTACGTCGAGCAGAAGGCCTATGCGACCAACTGCTGGTGCATCGAGTCCGAGGCATGCGCGCAGGAGGTCGAGGCGATGTGTCAGGGCACATGCACGATCGTGCCCGCGTGCCCACCGGCTTGACGGCACGCCACGTCGGCCCCCGAGAGCCGGGAGCACAGCGTCGCCAGCATCCTCGCGGATGTGGCGGCGCTGTGACCGACGGCGCCCGTGGCTGACGTGCTATCCTGAGCACGGTGGGCACCGCACCGTCCCAGGTGATCGATTCCGCGATCGGGGCAGTCCTCCGCGACTTCCCGACGGTGGCCGCCGCCTGGCTGTTCGGCTCCGAGGCCCGCGGCGACGCCAGTCCCGACAGCGACATCGACATCGGGCTGCTCCTCGAGGACCGCAAGACGACGGCTCGCGAGGCGTTCCGCGAGCTGGCAACGATCGCCGTCCGCCTGGAGTCGGTCGCCCCGGGGCGTCTCGTCGACCTCGTGCTGCTCGAACCCCAGGGCCCGGTGTTCTGCCACCGGGTGCTCTCCGAGGGTCGCCTGGTGCACGACGCCGATCGCGACCGCCGAGTCGCGTTCGAAGCAGACACCTACGTGCGCTACTTCGACTGGCTGCCCGTTCACCGAGCGGCGAGCGCGGCATCGATGACGGCGCTGCGTGCCGCGTTCGGATCCAGGCCATGAACGTCGAACAAGTCCAGTCGAAGCTGGCGGTACTGCGAGACAATCTCGACAAGCTCGCCAAGCTGCCGCAGGACTCGTTTCAGACGTTCTCGGCGGACTTCCGAACTCTCGACAGCGCACTGCACCGCCTGCAGACCAGCATCCAGACGCTCATCGATCTCGCGAGCATCGCGACGGCGGAGCACGCCCTCGGCCCGCCGAAGACCAGCTTCGATGCCCTCGAGAAGCTCGAGGCCGCCGGACATCTGCCGCCCGGTTCGACACAGCGATTCGCGCCCATCTTTGGGTTCCGCAACCGGATCGTCCACCTCTACGATCGGGTCGATCCCGAGATCGTGTACCGAGTGCTCCGAGAACAGCGCGGCGATCTCGACGAGCTGGCGCGCCTACTGGTTGCTGCCCTCGGCCTGGGCTAGCTAGCTACACCCCGGCCAGAAACACGTAAGCCGCCGTCGTGACTGAGGAAGTCGG
>CADEGN010000248.1 GCA_902826865.1 uncultured Myxococcales bacterium | reverse complement strand
GATCGATTGGCTCTCCGTCAACGCCGGCGTGCGCACGTGGATCTTCCCCGACAAGCTGGAGCCGTTCAATCGCGGACCGGCCGGTCCTGGGGGCACGGACAGCCCTGAACTCGACGATCCCGCGAAGGCGAAGGATGCCGCAAAATTCAAGGTCGCGTTCAACGTTGTCTTCTACCTGGGCGTCAGCTTCTTCCTGCCGACGAAGTTCCAGTACAGCACCCCGAACTGAGAAGGCCACCGTCGACCCATGAAGACTCGCAAGATCCTTCCCATCGTCGCTGCCTTCGCTGTGTTCGGACCGGCCTATGGGCTGATGGCGCCCAAGGACGCCCAGGCACGCAAAGAGAGCGTGCTCAAGGGTGAGCCGATCGTCCGCAAGAAGATGCAGCTTCGCAAGTTCCGCTTCCAACTGACGCCGTTCGTCGGGATGAGCCTATCGCAGCCGTTCGTGCACATGGGCTACGTCGGCGCGCGGGTCGGAACCCACTTCGCGGACTGGATCGGCATCCGGGCCGGCTTCGGCTACGGCGTCATCAACCTCGACACCAAGCTACTCAAGGCCGCCAACAGCAGCGGCGGATTGCCGCGCGGGATCAATCCGGGCGCCGTCGACCCGAGCGCAGCGAATACCACGTGCCCGGAGAACGCGGGCGCCCCGTGCCGCCCGGTCGGGGACGCGGACAACCCCGCTCCGCTGCGACACGACTTCCGCGCGGGCCTTACGCGGGCCCAGTGGCAGGCGAGCGTCGACGCCGTATTCACCCCCTTTGCCGGCAAGCTCGGTCTGTTTTCCGCGATCTTCACCGAGTACGACATCTACCTGTTCGGCGGCCTCGGTCTCGTCGGGTACAACAAGCACTACAAGGGCCAGCGGAGCACCGCGCAGCTCAAGGGCCTCGGCAGCGACTGCGTCACCAACACCGGCGATCCCGATGGGGAGTGCCAGCTTCACCCTGTCAAGGCGGACACAGGGGTGAAGGTCGGCGGTAGCTTCGGCGCCGGGCTCAACCTCTTCCTCGGGCGCTGGGCGTCGTTGAACCTCGAGGTCCAGGACATCGTCACCCGGGTCAACCTTGCCGGTCTTAACAACACGATCGGCGACATCCCGCCGCGCGTGGACAAGAACGATCGCGATATCTTCCACAACGTCACGTTCCAGCTCGGCGCGACGTTTTACATGCCGTTCAAGGCCAAGCGCAGCAAGTAGGCCACCCGCCTCTGCGCTCGCCGCAGCTCAACGCCCGCTCACGGGCGTTTGAGCTGCTACGCGTCGTTGCAACCGACGGAGGTCGCGACCTCCTGGGGCCCGGCGATCGCAGCACTCACAAACGTGTGCTCCGACTCCCGGCCGTCGGGCGTGACAAGCCAGAGCTCGAGGCAGTTGGCGCGCAGGTCGACCGCGATGCCCTCGATCACGAAACTACGCTGATCCGCGGCGAGCTTAAGCTCGGCGTGCCCCGCCCCCTCGGCGTCCTCCACGTGGACCACCGTGCCGGCGACAAGGGCGTCAGGGCCGTCGCTACTGCCTGAGATGTCGACGTCCTGCTTGGGTGCGTCGAGCAGACTCGGCGGCGGCAGCGGCACCGAGATTCCGCGATCGTCAATGCTGAGGCTGCGACGGAAGGCCGACCGCGCCTCATGGGGCGAACATGCCGCCACCACGAGCAGACCGACGAGGATCCGAGACAGGACGGTCACGGTGGCAGTCTACCCTCCGATCAAGGTGAGGTGCAGAAAGCCGGCCAGGGACGCGGGGGTTGTGTGTCCTGCAGCAATTCTGAGCTGATGCCCCCCAAGGCCCGCGTCCCAGGGAACGGCGGCCCCCCTCGCCTTGCCAACTGGACTGGCGGCTGCGCCAACCGGGTTGGCGCCCGCGGGCTATCAGGCCGGCGGCCGCGGAGCCTACTCGTCGTCTGTCCCGGTCTCGAGTTTGCGGAGCTTCTTCTGCAGACCGAATCGGCTGAGGCCGAGCAGCTCCGCGGCGCGGGTCTGATTGTTGTTCGATCGCTCGAGCGCGCGCGCGATGAGGTCTCGCTCCAGCCGATCCACGCGCGGCCGGATCCGCAAGTCATCGGGCGCCGGCCCCACCTCAACGCCGCGAATCGCCGGGGACAAGTCCGCGACGTCGACGGTGCGCTCGCAGAGCGCGACCCACCGCTGAACCTCGTTCTCGAGCTCGCGTACGTTGCCCGGCCAGCGGTAGGCCTGTAGCGCGCGGATGGCAGCTGCAGTGATCGCGAGGCCCTCCCCGCCATGGCGGGTTAGGAAGAACCGCAGCAATGCCGCGATGTCGCCGTCACGCTCGCGCAGCGGCGGCAGTTCGACGCGCACCACGTTGATGCGGTAGTAGAGGTCGCGGCGAAACTGGCCGCGCTCGACCAACTGATCGAGATCGCGGTTGCTCGCTGCAATCACGCGCACGTCGACCGCACGCGAAGCGTTCTCCCCCACCCTGCGCACTTCGCCTTCCTGCAACACGCGCAGCAGCTTCGTCTGCATGCCCGCGCTCATCTCCGCGACCTCGTCGAGGAAAATCGTTCCGCCGCTCGCGGCCTCGAAGAGCCCGGGCTTGGCCTTGTCTGCCCCGGTAAACGCGCCGCGGGCGTGACCGAACAACACGCTCTCGAGCAACGTCTCTGGGATCGCGCCGCAGTTTTCGGCGACAAACGCCCCATGCCGCCGTGCGCCAGCGTCGTGGATTGCCCGAGCCACGAGCTCCTTGCCAGTCCCGCTCTCGCCGAAGATCACCACCGGTACGTCGGCGTCGCCCAGCCGCTGAACCAAGCGGAAGACCTTCTGCATCGCCGTCGTCGTGCCGATCATACCTTCGGGCCCGTGACCATCGGCGGCCACACGCGCGCGCAAGTCGACGACTTCGGCCTCGCGCGCGGCCAACAGTTCGGCCAACTTGGCATGCTGCGCCGCAAGCTCCTCGCGCTGACGGTGGACATCGGCCAGGGCGCGGGCATGGGCCACGGCCAGCGCGGCGAGTTCGGCAAAGCGCTCGACCTCGGCGAGGTCCTGCTCGTCGAAGTTGCCGCGACGCAAACGATGGTCGACGTAGACCGCCCCGAGGGTCTCTCCGCGAAATCGCAGCGGAACCGCCAACACCGAGCGCAGGTTGAGGTGGCTGATGCTGCGTGATCCATCGAAGCGTTCGTCGGCGATCGCGTCAACGCTGAGCACCGGCTCTCCTTCGGCGAGCACGCGATCGATGATCGAACGCGACAGCTGGCTTCCCTGCTGTCCGTCGAGCTCGCGCGTGACCTCCCGGCGGCTACCGTCGGCGGCCATCACGACCATCGCACCGCGCTCGGCGTCCGTCAGCTCCATCACCGCGTCGACGACCTGGGCCAGCAGCGGCTCCAGGCGGTCTTCGCGGGCGAGCCGGCGGTAGATCCGTAGCAGCTCGGGCGTGCGATCGGCCGCCGGTGCCGGCACTGATCCACGTCCCGCTCGCGCGGGAGGGGATGGCGTTGGGCGCGGGTTCTCGCCGCCCAGCTCGTCGATCCACTCGCGCAGGCTGTCACGATCGCCGTCGGACCAGAGGGCAGCACGCACCGACGAGCGCTCTTGGGGCGGGGTTTTGTTCATGATCTCCTCGGCGATCGCTTCGAGTTGCGAAGCGGCATGGATGCGTAGGGGGTGAGCAGCGGGATGGAGGCGACGGACCGCGGACCAACCCGCGCGCGCACGCGCCCACGCGGTGTCGAGGTCGCCGCGGCGGCACGGTACGGCCGCGTCGAGGTCGATCAACGCGCGTTCGATCGCCGGACCGACCCCAGCTGCGACCGCGACCTCGACGCGCTCGCAGGCGATCGGGATCGGGTCGGCCTCGCGATTGGCGGAGGCGGCGGCGATGTCCGCGGCGGCGAGATCGAGGCGGGCGGCCATGCGTGCACAGCCGGCGGCTCGCACGTGGGCCTCGGCGCTCTCGCGGCCCAGGCCCGTGGCGCCGAGGGCTCGGCCGGCGCGATCGAAGCCGGCCCGCCGCACGAGCCAGGCCGCGCGATCCAGACCTGGGAGCTCGCGCGGGGCGTGGGCGAGTTCAGCCTCGATTCGTGCACGTCGGGCCGCCGTCGCCGGGGGCACCTGCAGGTTCGCGAGCGCAGCATCGCACAGCTGGGCCACGGCCCTCGCCTCGGCCATCGCACCGCTTCGGACCTGTAGCTGCGTAAGGGCCAGGGCGCCGGTAACGAGCGCATCGGTTTGGCCGCGCGCGAGCATCCCCGAGACCACCGCGCGCGCGGCCGCAAGCCCCCGCACGCGGTCGAATCCCACCACGGCGACGGCAGCCAAGCTACCGCGCACCAGCATCTGGCCGATCGGCTCACCCGCGGCGGCGAAAGCATCGATGGCGTCCGCCCAGCGACGCAGCGCCGTCTCGAGATCGCCAGCGTCGTGGGCGAGATTCCCGAGCAGCTGGATCGCACGCGCACGCACGCCGTGGGCATCGCGATCGTCGAGGGCGGCGACATCGGCGATCGCCCGCGCAAGATCGGCTTCGGCCCCAGCGGCGCCTCCCGTCGCCATGGCGGCGAAGGACCGCCAGAGCCGATAGGTCGCAATGGACACGCCACCGTCCCCAGGCGGCTCGCGTTGTCCTTCCGCCTGGGCCCGGGCCAAATCGCCAAGATCGATCAAGATGCGGATCCGCAGGCCACGGGCCTGCCAAGCGAGCGCGGTCGTGGTGTCCGCGATTTCAGCCAATACGCCCAACGCCTCGGTGAACCGGCCGAGTCGCTGGAGAGCACGGCCGCGCTCGATCGCGGCCGAGGGCCCGGCGATCTCCCCGAGGACTGCGAGCGCGGCCTCGGGCGCACCCGCGGCCAGCTGCGCGCGGGCAGCAAGCTCGCGCTCGCGCGCAGACAGACGATCGGCGTTGTTCGTCATCCACCCCAGCCAGGCCCTCAGATCCGCGTCCGCCGGCGTCGTTGCGAGCGCCGCAGCGATCGCCGTGGGATCGTCGGCATCGACGGCAAGGCGCAACGGAGCGCCGGTATCTTCAGCGAGCTGGGCGCGCGCCAGATCGACGAGCTCGCCCTCGAGCCGTGCCCGCGCGCTCGCGACCACCGCCTCGTGGGGTCGCCGCCCATCGTGCAGATGCGCGGGCAGGCCAACGCCTGTCGGGGAAGCGGACGACCAGTGTGCGCGCATCACTGCCCGTGCGGTCTCGCGATCGATCTCAGGATCGGCGTCGGCGTCGGCGAGGATCTCGGGTGCGTCGGCGGCCTCGGGATCGACGAGCTCGGCCCGGGCCCACGCGCCGATCGTCCGTACCGCACGGCCCGACCACCCGCCGGTGATCCGTGCCAGGGCGTCGACCCACGCGGCCCGGTCGCCCTCACCCGCGTCGCGCAACGCCGCTTCGATCTCCGGCCGCGACCACGCGCGCGTCACGACCACGCGCACCTGCGGCGAGGCCTGATCCGCCAGCGCGCGACCGAGCGCCTCGTCGACCGGCAGGATCACGCAAGCCCGGGCCAGCTCGGCGGCGGCAACCAGCGCGCGCGCGGCTTCCTTGGGCAGGGGCACGGGCGGTGGAGGCGGCTCTCGCAGCCCCAACACCCATCTTGGCGGGGCGTCGAGCCAAGCCTCGAACCAACCCCCGGTGCGATCGATCGCGGCCGCGAGCCGGTCCGGGTCCGCGAGCACGGCGGTCACATTCGAGGCCTCGGACTGCAGGCGCAAGACGACGTCCTCGACGAAGCGCCCGCGTCCACTCCCGCCAGGGCCCGCGATCGCGACGAGGCGCGGGCCTGTCGCCCCGGCGATCGCTGCCACCGTCGGCGCAGGGTCGACGCCGCGGTAAGGCCAACGCGCGGGCAACCACCATCGGATCGGCGCCGGCATGGCGCTCCGGCCGGCCCGGGCGGCGGCATGCAGCTCGACCAGGCGACCGATAATCGCCTCGTCGTCCGACCAGCGCGTGGTCGGGTCTGGATCGAGCAACCCGACCAGCAGTTCGAGCAGGCGCGGCGGAGATTCGTCAGGCCGGGCTGCCGCGGCGATCCGAGCGCGGACGTCGGCACGCCCTTGGACCGCCAGCAGGGACTCGGGCCGGGGCCACGGCGCGACGCCGAAGCGACGGGCAAACAGGACTGCCCCGAGGGAGAAGCGGTCGGCGGCCGCTCCCCCGGCCCCGGCGAGCACCTCGGGCGCGACGAAGCCGGGGGTCCCCACGCCCGAGCGACCGAGCCCCGCCAAATCGACGAGCAGGACACCGCCGGTCGGGGAGCGCACGGCATTGGCGAGGCTCACATCGCCGTGGTGGCTCCCGGCGCGGTGGATCGCCGCAAGGGCATGGGCGAGCGCGAGGGCGTCGGCGAGGGCGTCGGCCCACGCCGCCGGACCGGGTTCGAGCGAAACGCCGTCGACCCAGTCGGTGACGAGCCACGCACCACCGTCCGGATCGGGCGCCAACTCGCGCAGGCCCGGCAAGTGCGGGGATCCAACCTGGCGCAGGATCGCCACCGATCGGCGGGCCGTGTCGAGCCGTTCGGCCGGCACCCGCTTGACCACCACGCGCGCGCCACTAAGCCGATCACGGGCGGAGAAAGCGCCCCCTTCCGCACCGTCCCCCAGGGGGGTGAGCTCGACGTAGCGCGCAACGGGACTGCCAACTTGATTGCGCATTCGCGAGCCTAGAGAGCGGGACCGCCAGCCCCTCGCCAACACTATCGCACTTCTGTTGGCGATCGCCCGTGCAGAAAGCTCGCGCCCCCGGACATCCCTCAGAAGTGCACGTGGAGCGCCAACCAAGCTGCGAGCGATTGCCGCCGCGCGCCCGGACGCGCGAGCAGCCGGTGCTCGAGCGCGAGCTGCAGGCTCAGTCGAGGCGCGACCCAGATCCCGAGCCCCAGTGCCGCCGCGAAAGCCCCCCACGTGCGTCGTTCCCGGGCGAACGGTGGCCGCTCCACCGCAAGGCCGCCGGCCACCTCGAGCCACGGCTCAAGGCGGCGGCGGACGGGCACAAGCACCCGGACACGGATCGGATCCCAGGTGCTCACCCGGCCTGCAGCGGTCACGGCAACCCGCTCGCCGTTGGCGTCGTAGCCGTCTGCCCGGGCGACGGACCCCACGTAGGTACCAAGCCGCGTTGCAAGACCCAGGTAGCGGTGCAGCCGAAGCCCACCCTCCACGAAGGCCCCGGCCGCCAAGGCCCGGCCGGCCCGCCGGTCGATGGGCGAGATCGTGCCGCCCACCGCGAACCCCAGCCATCCGCGTCCGAACCATGGCCCCGATCGGATCTTGGCGGGGTTGGCGTCAGGCGGAGGCCCCGGCAAGGGCGGCCCCGCGAGATCCCCAAGCGCACCCAGGCCGGGGGCATCCGCGGGGGCCTGCCCTGGGAGCGGCATCGCTTGAACCTGTGCCGACGCGTCGTCGGCGTCCGAGGGCCAAGTAACCTCGGTGGGCACCTGCAGAGGCCGCCCTCCCGCCGCGAGGGCGACAAAGAACCCAAACCAGCCGTTGGTCATGGTCGGTGGCCACGCAGGCGCGCGAGGGCGGGCGGCTCCACGGGCCGCGGTGCCTGGGCATCACGAAGGGCGGAGGCCGCGACGTTGGCGAGCATCGGATCTTCCTCGTTGCGGGACGCGAACTCGAGGAAGCCGATCGCTTCGTCCCCACCCAGCCGACCCAACGCTTCATACACCCGCTGGGCCATGGCCCGGTCATCGCCGTGGGCCCGACGGATCAGCACGTCCGCGTGTTCTGCCCCGCCGACCACGCCCAAACACTCGACGGCAGCGGCGGCGGCGGCCGGGTCGCTGTGGTTCACCAAGCGCGCAACCTGGCCGGCGAGCTCGCGGATCCGCTGGCGCGCCACGTGCGTGAGGGCAAGCTCGACCAACCGAGGATCCGGCTCGTCGAGCAGCCCCGCCACATCGTGGACGGTCCCCACCCCGAGCAGCATCCGGGCATCGAGTGCGGCGACCGCCCGCGCGACCGCGTCGGCCACATCGACTGCGCCGCTCAGCTGGCCGTCGGCATGCGAAAGCTCCACGGTCGCCTCCAGGGCGGGCCCGAGCTGCCCCACGGCCTCGCTCGGCAGCTCTCCCGCCAGCTCCACGCGCAAGATGTGATCGCCGGGGGTCCCTTCGATGTCGGCGATGCCGATCCGGGCGCGGACGGCCGGGGCCTCGCGGCGGCGCGGGTCCACAAAGGTGCGGGCGACCTCGACCGCGCGCGCCGCGGCGGCCGTGATCACCTCGGCCTCCACAGCTTCGCCCCCGACGTTCACCGCCTCGACGCCCTCGAGCTGGAGCTCGAAGTACCGAGGCGGTCCCGCGTCCGGCGCACACCCCAATGCGCCGGTCACCAGGCAGGCCCCGAGGATCACGCAGCGTTCCACGGAACGAATAAGCCTACCACGGTCCGCCGGTCCCGCCCGCGTGCGTGCACCATCGCAGGCCCACGCCACGCCGGCGCGCAAACGCCTCGGCATAGCGGCGCGCGGCAGCGGCCATTTCGATGGGGCGTGCCCCAAGCGCCCGCGCGTTGACCATGGGCTGGCCCGCCATGCCGCAGGAGACCAGGGCGAAGAACAGCCGCGGGTCGACGTCGAGGTTGATGGCGATTCCCTGCACGGTGATCCCCCCACGAACGTGGACTCCGATGGATGCGATCTTGCCCGCGGGTGTCCACACCCCGAGGGGGTCTGTTCGCAGCTCCGCGCCTCCGACCCCCAGCTCCGCGAGGAGTTCGATGGCGGCGCCGGCCAGGTGGGTGACGTGTTTGCGGATCTGGATCCCGATCGGCACCACCGGGTAGGCGACCAACTGGCCGGGCGCGTGCAACGTGACCTGTCCGCCCCTTGGGGTTTCGCAGATGGCGACGCCGAAGGCGGCCAGTTGCTCGTCGGTCCACAGGATGTCCTGCCGACGCGCGCGTCGGCCGAGGGTCAAGGTCGGGGGGTGCTCGACGATGAGCACCGCCGGATCCGCAGTTTTGGCCAGAACGGCCTCCCGGAGGGCGAGCTGCTCGTCGAGCACCTCGGCGAAGGCACGGCGGCCCAGCCAGCGGCCGGTAAGACCGGTGCCCCCGCCCGGGCCCAGATCCGGGCCCAGGTCCGGGCCCCGGTCGGTCAACTGTCGAGTCCGGCGACCGACTCGATCACGGTCGCATCGAGAACGGTGACGTCGAAGGTCCACCGGGTCACGCCGATTCCCTGGTCCCGCAACCAAGCAACCAGCTCCGCCGCCCCGATGACGCGGGCATCTCCCGCGGCATCGTCCCCCACCTCGCCCATGGCGAACACGACGGTGCTCTGGCAACCATGCCGCTCCGGTTCCCCCTCCCACGCCTTCGGATCCCAGGGCGTACGCCGAGGCACCACGACGATCAGTTGCCGCGACTCATCGTCCTCGGCGTCGCCGTCCTCTGCGATCAGGCGGCCAACGCCCCGGTTCGGTGCCAGGGTGGAGACGAGGGGGTGCCCCTCTCGACGCAGCCAAACCCTCACCAAAGACTCGAGCCCTCGCGTCCCAAGCGTCTGCAACCACTGCAATAATTGGGTGCTCACTTCGCGGTCGAGGTCACGGACTGCGTCGCGGACGTTGCCCTCCGCCTTGCCGGCTCGCTCGGGCAGTCGGCTGCCCTGAAGCTGGTAGCGGGCGTCACCCCGGGCGACGAACCTGGAACCGCGTCCGTGTTGACGGAGGTCCATGAGGACATCGGCCGTCACGGCCCGCTCGATCTCGGAGATCTCGCCCCCGAGGATGTTGCGCGCGGCGAGTTGTTCGGCGATCTGGCGGATGTGGAGCGAGCGCGGGCCCGCACCCTCGAGCACGGCGGCGACCTCGTCCAGGAGGCGATCGCCGCCCGCGGCCGGCCGCGGATCCGGGCCGGCCCCCGACCACTCGAGCTTCCGCCCACGCCGTCGCCGTCGACGTCGACGTCGGCCGCCACGGTCGTCGGCCCCCGGACCGACCAGACGATCTCGATCCTCCCCGCGCCCAAGCGACGGGCGCGGAGCCATCTCCGGAGCGGGGCTGCTCGCTACCTGCTGCATCGCGTCGAGCTCCGAGCGCAGCTCGGGTCGCTCCTCCACCAGGCGGGACATGGCGTTCGCCATGACCAGTGCCACGTCGGTGACACCGTCGAGTCCGGAACCCTCGGGTGCCATGAACTCTACCTCTTTGACAGATGGCTTAGGCGCGCGCGGCGGTGCGTCGATCACCTCGGTCTCGGCCGCCTCGCGTCGCCCGCTACTGCGAGACCTTGGTTTCGATTTCACTTCCATAGGCTCGGAACTCCTAATTATTTTCCTTGGTTCGATCGCCTCGACTCGCGCCGGCGTGATGGTCTCGCCGGGGTCGTCCTCAGTGCTCGTTGGGCCGCTACGCTCTGGCGAGCCGCTGCGTTCTGGCGAGCTCGGCAACTCCGCCCCGGGCCGCAGAACGTAGAAGCCCGGCTTGTCACGCACGATGAGTGGCGGCTGTCCGTCGCGCCCGACCCGCGAAGCCGAGTTCAGGCAACTTCGCATCGCCGCCTCGGGATCGCGACCGACGTGGGAAAGCAAGTTGGCGTCCACGGCCCGCCGCGACACGTCGGAGAAGTGCAGCGGCTCGTCGGCGTGGCGAAGGATTTCGATCGCAGCCTCGAGAAAGGTCATCCGGTTTTTTTCGCCGGCACCCCGTGGGGGCCGGCGCTCGCCGCCGAGTGTCCGAAAAGTTGCCCCGGATTGGCAAGGCCTGCTAGGCGCCTAGGGCGATGCGTCCGCTCACCTTCGGCGTCCTTTGTTCAGTTGGACCGGCCCGATTCACCGCGGACCCGGCCCCCCTTTTGCCGGATCTCCGGCGGGCCGACCAAGCCCTCGAGTCGGCGATCGACGTGGCCAGCGCCAGTGACCTGGTGGGCGCCCTGCGCCGTCTGGGCCACGCCGCGGAGCTCGTGGCGGTGGACGGGGACATCGATATCACACTGCGGCAGACCCAAGTCGACGCGTGCCTGTTGGCGCTGCATGGTCGCGCGGGCGGCACCGGGGACATCCAGGCCCTGCTGGCGGCGCGGCAGATCCCCTACGTCGGGCCGTCGGCGGCGGCGGCCGGTTTGGCGTTCGACAAGGTTCGCGCCCGGCAGATGCTCGCTTACCACAACGTCCCGGTGCTTCCAGCGGTGGCCATCGGCCGCGACATGCGGACCCCCGAGCGGGCCCTTGCGTTGCTCGGTTGGCCGTGCGTGCTCAAACCACGCCGGGCCGCCCACGGCCTCGGGGTTGCCCTGCTGACAGATCCCACCCAGGTCCGCACCGCGATCGAACGGGCGCTCGACCT
>CADEGN010000247.1 GCA_902826865.1 uncultured Myxococcales bacterium | reverse complement strand
GCACGGGCACGGGCACGGAGGAGCGTGACCCCTTACGGGGTCACGCTCCTAGCCGGCGAACAGCCGCGAGGGACCAACCGGACGCCGCAACCGGGGTGGCGGCGCCCGGACATACCTGAAGTGACAGGCTCAGGTCGCTGACAGCTTCTTCTTGAGTTCCTCGAGCTGGGCGTCGATCTCGGCGGCCTTGGTATCGTCGAGCACCTCGTCGTCAGCGCCACCCGGGGGGCTAGAATTCGCCGCGGCTTTGTCTGCATCCACACTGCCACCGATGGCCTTGCGCTCGTCGTTGGCGGCCGCCAACGCCATCTTCTTCTTCAGGGCGGCGAGCTCGTCATCGACGCTCGAGGCGGCTAGCGCTTTGAACTGCGACTCGAGCGATGCCTCCGGCAAGGCCCCGCCGATTTCGGCCGTCGCCTCGGCCTCAGCCTCGATCTGCGTCACACGATCCGACATCCGCTCGAAGGTATCGAACGCGGAAGTCGAATTGATGTTGGTGAGCGTCTCGTTGATCGTGCGCTGAGCCTCGGCCCGCTTTTGGCGGGAGACGAGGATGTTGCGCTTGCGCTTGGCTTCCTCGATCTTGGCATCGAGGCCGCGCAAGGCTGACTTGAGCTGCTCGACCGATGCCTTTTGGGCCTCCCACTGCTGCCGAAGCGTCTCAGCAACCTCTTCATGCTCGCTCTTCCGCTGCAGCGCGGCGCGGGCGAGATTGTCGTCGCCGGCTTTGATCGCCAGCATCGCCTTCTTCTCCCACTCCATCGCCTTGGCGGCCTCGATCTCGTATTGCTTCTTGAGGCGCTTCTCATCCGCGATCGCTACTGCGACCTGCTTCTTCGCCTCCACCAGCTGGGTCTTCATATCGACCAGCACCTGGTTGAGCATTTTCTCCGGGTCTTCGGCCTTGTTGATCAGCTCATTGATGTTCGAGCGGATCAGCGTGCCCAGTCTCGAGAACAAACCCATCGTTCAAGTGCTCCCCTCGGCGGCGATGGCCGGACGTTGGTCTCCGTGATGCATCCACGGTGCGATCTTTTCCATATGGTTGTCGAGGGCGATGCACATGTCGTCCACCATCGCCTGGAACTCGTTGAAGTCGAGGTTCTCGAGCTGCTGGGCCCCGGAGAGGATCACGCGATCGCCTTGGAGCGCGTAACTGCTGTGGAGCAGTTCGCCGTTGAGCTCCAGGAGCGTGCGGAACAGGCGCTCTCGGTCGGTTGCGTCGGGTGGAAGCTCGAACATCGCAATCGAGAAAAGGACGATCGGGTCCTCGATCTGCACGCCGATCGGTACGTGGATCGTGCTGTCGGGGTGGACGACCCATGTGCCGTCCCCGACCTGCTCGTAGGGAAGACCCATCTTGATGAAGTATGAGTCGAGTTCGTCGGTACTGGCCATGGATCAGCGCTCCCTTGGGGCGGAGGGTTGGGCGGCGGCCCTGTGGGGGCCGGGAGGACCATGCGCGGAGGCAGCGCGTGCGCCCCACACACGCGAGACTCCAAGCATAGCGCGTCGAGCACTTCGGTCGGACTCGGGGACCGCAACGCCGCCCCCGAACAAGCCCAGGGGAATCGGCGGGGCAGTGGCGCCGGACCCCGGGGACCGAACCCGCGGGCGATGGTGGGAGGTCGGCATGCGGCCCGCGCGTCGGTTCTGGGCAACCCGGGCGTGATGCCCAACATTTCCGGCCGAGCGCACCGCGCCGCGGGGGTTTACAGGACGGTGTACGCCGATCCCCAATGCTCTCGCAGCGGCTCGCACGCGGCGATCTGCCGATCACCTGCCCGCACCGACCGCAGGGCCCAACCGCGGCGGTGATGCCCTTTCGTCACTGCTGCCGGCGTGGTATCTGGCCGTCGTGCTCGAAGCGCCGCCACGCGAACGACTGCCGCGCCACGTGGGCATCATCATGGACGGCAACGGGCGCTGGGCGCGGGCCCGCGGGTTGCCGCGCGAGGATGGTCACGACAGGGGCGCCGACTCCGTGCGTACCGTCGTCCGCGCGGCGCGGAAAGTCGGGATCGAGGCGCTCACCCTGTTCGCGTTCTCGAGCCAAAACTGGGATCGCCCTCCTGAAGAGGTGTTCCACCTCATGGAGTTGCTCCGCCGCTACCTGGTGCAGGAGCGCGCGGAAATCCTCGACAACGGCATCCGTCTAGTGACCGTGGGCGAGGCCGAGCGCTTGCCGCCCCTTGTTCGCGACCCACTGGGCGAGCTGATGGCGGCATCGGCCCACAACCGCGACATGATCCTGTGCCTAGCCCTCTCCTATGGCGGGCGAGAGATGTTGACCAAGGCAGTGCGCGAGATGTGCCGCGCTGTTGCAGCCGGCCGGCTCGATCCAGAGAGCGTCGAGGTCGCCACCGTCGAGACCTACCTCGAGTCAGCCCGGTTGCTGCCGCCGCTCGACCTACTCATCCGCACCAGTGGCGAACACCGGATCTCCAACTTCTTCCTGTGGGAGACGGCCTACGCGGAGTTGTATTTCACCGACAAGCAATGGCCCGAGTTCGATCGCGACGATCTGATGGCCGCCCTTGCAGACTTCGCACGCCGCGAGCGTCGGTTCGGAATGACCGGCGATCAGGTACGCACCCAAGCCACGACCGGTGACGTCGCGGGCGGCTCGGCACCGTCGGACCTCGACTGACGTGGGCGATCTGGCCAAGCGGGTTGGTACCGCCGCGGTCCTCGTGCCCGCGCTACTGGTGGCGATCCTGATCGACCCAACACCTTGGAGCGTGGTTGCGTTTGCCGCCGGCGTTGCAGCAGTCGCTCAAGACGAATTTCTGCGCATGAGCCTGCCGGTTACGCCGCTCGATCGCGCGGCGGGGCTGCGAGGACTCGCGGCAGTCGTCGCCGTCATCACGGTCTTCGCGCCTGCGGCCTGGACGATCGGAATCGCGATGCCGCCAATATTGGCCGTATCGACCCTGATGCTCGCGTTCGCCGTGCTCGGCCGCGCCCAGCAACTCGAGAGCGCCGGGCGCCACCTGGCGGCGTGCCTGGCCGCGCTGATCTACGTGCCGATGCTCATGGCTCATCTACCCCTGCTGAAGATCGCGGGGAAGCCACAGTGGCTCATCGTCGCGCTATGCACGGCGTTTTTCGCCGACACGGTCGCGTACTTTTTTGGCCGCGCGTTTGGCAAGCACAAGCTGTATCCCGCCGTGAGCCCGAAGAAGACCATCGAGGGCAGCGTCGGCGGCATTCTTGGATCGATCCTCGCCACCGTCGGCGTCGGCTCGCTGTGGACAATCCCAAGCCTGCCGATCGGGCACGCCGTCGCCCTCGGCGTCGCTGCCAGCGTGGTGGGTCAGGCGGGTGACCTGGTCGAATCGATGGTCAAACGAACCTTCGGCGTCAAGGACTCCGGCAACCTCTTGCCCGGCCACGGCGGCATGCTCGATCGGATCGACGCCCTGCTCTTCGTCTCGCCGGTCATCTACTACTATCTCGTATTCGTGGCGTGACGGCATCGACGTCCAGCGCGCGCCGGATCGCTCTCGGTTCGTGCGCCGGCGCGAGTGGTTCAGGCCCCGGCCGAGGGGGGCAACGCCTTCATGTTCTTGCGCTTGGCGTAGTAGTAACCACCAGCAGCCGCGCCCCCGAGGACGAACACCGGCCAAAACGTCGCAACCACCGCGAGCGTTGCCCACGTGACGCCGTATGCGCCCACGCCGGTGATCGCCGCGGCCGCCGCGGACGTCCCACCCGAGGCCCGCTTCTTCTTTGCGAACATGTACGTACCGGCGGCCGCAAAACCGCCCACGATAAGACCGAGGATCAGCATGGGTCGCCTCCAACCATCGCTGGTGGGGGACCAGTATAGGCGAAGTTTTGTTTCGGCAATTGCCACGCCCGCACGAACGCCGTGTGGACGCCGACGGTTCGGGCAGCCATACTCGCCGGCCTTGAGCGAGCCCGAGGACACCACAGACCCACGCACGAGGCCTCCCATGCCCCGGGGCGACGATCCCGCAGCTGCGGCGCCGGTCGAGGACGAGGGCGACGAGAGCGACGAGGAAGAGACCACCGGCGACGCTGGGGAGGATCCGAATCACACGACCGCCGGCGGATTCGAGGGCGCGGCGCCGCGCAAGCGCCGACGGCGGCGACGCCGGCGGGGTCGTGGCGGTGCCGCGACGGCAGCGACGAGCCCACAGGATATGTCCGCCGTCAGCAACGGATCCGCGCGGTCCAGCCAAGGGAATGCGCCGCCCGATCGTCATCCGACGCCGTCGAATGAGCCAAGCGCACGCGAGGCTCCACGCCGCGACCCGGCGCCGCCGCCATTCGATCCGGCCTTCGCCTCACTCACCGCCGGCCTGTTTAGCCACATCGACGATCGCGAGATGCCGTGCAGGGTTGACGGCTGCAAAAAGACCTGGACTTGGACAGCGGCCGAGCAGATCCAAGCCTTTGGCCACCCCGCTCCACGACGCATGTGTATCGCCCACCAAGAACAGGCGGGCGCCATCGCAGATCGCGAGCTCGAGTGTTCCAATCCGTGGTGCCAGCGAACGTGGACGTGGACCCGGCAGGCCCAACTTGCCACGGCCCGCGGCAAGGCCGGCAACATCGAACCGCCCTCACGCGTGTGCGATGCGTGTGTCCGCGAGGAACGCGAACTCGGCGACACCGAGGTTACCTGCCGGGTGGATGGCTGCGCGCGCACATGGACCTGGTCGCGCGACGCTCAGCTCCGTCATCGTGCATGGCTTCGTCATCACAACGAGAACCGGCCGGCCCAGGAGTCGCCCGCCGGCGAAGAGGGGGGTCGCCGACGCGGTCGTCGCCGCGGCCGTGGACGCGCTCTTGAGGGTCCACCCCCGCGAATGTGCGAACCGTGTCGGCAACGCCAAGCCCGGCTCGTCGATCGCGAAGCCACCTGCAAGGTCCACGGCTGCACCCGCACCGTCACGATCGATCGAGAGTGGCAGCTGCGCACATGGGCCTCGCTCCGCACCACGGACGTGGACGCCGAGGCACCGCTGCCCAAGCGGATGTGCGAGGTTTGCCGCGAGTTCTGCCGGCTTCATCCCGACCGCGAGGTTGCGTGTGGACGCCCCGGTTGCGATGAGAATTGGACGTACAAGACCGGGGCGCAACTCCAGGCATTCCTCGCCGGCCGCTTCGAGGACCCGATCCGACTGTGCGAGAGCTGCATGCGTGGCGGAATGGGGGCGGTCGAGGAGAGGGACGTCCCCGACGGCGTCGAGGTCATGCCCTGCGTGATCACGGGTTGCGACGGTGCGTGGCACTACAGCCCCGGCATGCGCATCGCCCCTTGCGACGACGGCGACCAACCACCCGATCGCATGTGTGCGCGCTGCCGAGCAGAGCGCGGCATACCCGAGCGCGATGGAACGATCGACGGTGCGCACGTCGTCGATCCATCACCGTCATCGGTCGACGTGCCGGCAAGCTGAGTCGGACGCGAAAACCGGATCAAGACGGCAGTGCTTGCTTGACGTTGCCATGCCGAAGTGGGAAGGTCCGGAGCGCGCACGCCCCGGCTCACGCTCCTACTCACGCGACACATCCTCCCGCTCCTGCTCCACTTCGGCGTGCGCACCAATATTCCGGCCGATGATCGCAACTACACGTTGGCGATCATCGAGCCGCTCCGTCATTGGCCGCGATCTGGCCACGGTCCGGCGAGGACCTGACAAACGCCGAGATTGGCCCACGCCGAGTGCCCGTGGGCTCAGCTTGCTTGGTGCGAGAGCTCCCCGATAGACTTCGCCCGCCTCGGCTTTGCCACCGCCGAGTCGGAGCTCGCAGCCTTGGCCGCTCACATCGTCGACACGCTCTCGCTGGGCAAGATCGTCCAGATCCGCGAACGCCTCTTTCGCGCCGCAGCACTCGGCAAACCGGTCTACCGTCTCGAGTCCGGAGATCCGAGCTTCGAGCCACCGGCCCACGTGATCGACGCGATCGTCCACGCCGCCCGCGAGGGACGCACGCATTACGTGCCCAACGCCGGGATCCCGGAACTCCGCAAGGCAATGCGAAGCAAGGCCCAGCAAGACAACGGGATCCCGGTTGCCAGCGACGAGAACGTCTTCATCACCCACGGGGCTATGCACGCTCTGTTCTCCGCCTTTCACGTCTTGCTCGACGCCGGGGACGAGGTCATCGTGCCCGACCCGATGTGGACCGAAGTGGTCGAGAACATCCGGTTGGCCCGTGGCGTTCCGGTCCCGGTGCCGCTCTCCGCGGCCCAGAACTACGAGTACGATCCAGATGAGATTGCGCGGCGGATCAGCCCGAGGACCAAGGCAATCTTCATCAACACGCCACACAACCCCACTGGCGCCGTGCTCTCACGCACCACGCTCGACGCGATCGTTGCCCTCGCGCGCCGCAACGACCTCTGGATCGTCTCCGACGAGGCCTACGAACACGTCGTCTACGTGCCGCATCAGCACCACTCGATCGCAAGCCGCGCCGCGGACTGGGCCGAACGTGTGCTCAGCGTCTTTAGCTTCTCCAAGAGCCACGCCATGGCCGGCCTGCGAATCGGGGCGCTCGTCGCCCACGGCTAACCGCTGTGCACGCGCCTCCAGAAAGTCCTGCGTTGCAGCATCAACGGGGTGAACAGCCTGGCGCAGTGGGGAGCTCTCGCCGCCTTGCAGGGCGGCAACAGCCATCAGGCAGTCATGCTCGCCGAGTACCAACGACGCCGCGATCTGCTGGTCGGTGCCCTCGCGGCGGTCCCGGACGTACGCGTGTTCGAGCCTCGCGGCACGTTCTTCGCCTGGGTTGAATTCGCACCGACGCTGTATCAGCGCCTCGGGGTGGCCGACGCCGAGGCGATCTCCGAACTGCTCTGTGCCGAGGGCGTAGGCAACACCCCAGGGGACGCATTTGGGCACAGCTGCATCGACGCCATGCGGTTCTCGTTTTCGTGCGCGACGCAAATGGTGGCCGACGGCGCCGCGATTCTTGGCCGGGTGCTGGGGGCGCCCGCGGGGCAAGCGACGCGTCAAGCCGGTTCGTAGGTGCCCTTGCTGATGATCGTGGTCTCGAACGTCTGCTCGCCGGCTGCGAGTGTTTGCGACGTGGTGAACTGGTAGCTCACCGGAACGCCCGCATCCATGTCGAACAGCAGCGTGCCCTCGTTGCTCATCTCGATTGTAACCAGCTGACCCTGGGTCTCAACCGCACCACTTGTCACCGCTTCGACTTGGATCTCGGCGATGTGCTTACCGCCGGCGTCGTCGATCTTCACCAGCGTGTACTTCGTCTCCGACTCGGTCGGCAGCTTCATTCCGCCGAGTACGGCCTCGTCCTTTTCTTCGATAACGGTGGTCTTGCCAACCGCCAACCCCTTGCTCGGCAGACCGGGCAGCCTGAGCATCGCGTCCGCCATCCCTAGTACCTGCGCGGCCGCCGGCGGCTTGACCTGCTTGCCGGCCTTGAAGGCAGCCTCGGCGTCCTTTGTCAGCGCGTCGAACTTCTCGCGGCGGGCACGGTTCTCGGCCAGCGACTTGGCCGCCTCCTCGTCGATTTCGCCGTGGGCGTCCATCATGAACGCCCCCTTGCCGAGCTCGACAAGCATCGGCTTGGGATCCTCACCGGCTTCGCCGGCGAACATCCCCTTGAGGTCGAGCTTGTCGACGCCTGACAGCGACCACACAACCTTGCGCTTGTCGCCCTGCGGCGAAAACTCGAGCCCCGCCGAAAACGCGATCGCCAACTGCCCGAACTGGCCGCCGCCAGTGGTATCGACATCGAACTGACCGATCTGTTTGAGCTTGAGCGGCTTGTCGGCGTAGACAAGGAGCACGTCCCCGACCAAGGTGGTCGCGCTCTGATCGCCGCCTGGGGTCGTGCTCGTGCGCCGCTTGCTGCACGACGCGACGCTGGCGACACACAGCGCGAGACCGACGAGGGCGAGGCGGGGGCGCAGCATGACGGCACGCTACCCGCGCCCGCCGCCCCGAGGCAAGTCGGCTGGGCGCACGGCCGGGGCGTGTGGTAATCCCGGTCCGCCATGGCCCTCGAGTTTCTGGCCGCATTGTTCGGACCTCGCCTGCGCCTGCCCGGCGATCAGGTCACCCGCATCCCCGGTGCGGCGAAAAAGGCGGCTGCGCCTCACGCGGCTGCGATTCAGGCCACGCTCGACAAGATCTCTGGGCTGCCTGGGATCGCCGACTTGAAGCAGAGCAAGCGGCTGCCACGCGGCTTTGGCAGCCTGATGAAGGAGCTCTTGCATCACGTCGACGCCTACCACGACACCCTACGTCAAAGCATGGGCCTCGATGTTAAGCGCCCTGGCGAACCGGGTGGAACAGCCGCCTGCTACACGCCGCCTGTCGGCGTGTCGGCGATCGAATCGCTCAACATCTATCGGGCAACGCGGCCGTGGCGCGACTTCCCCGACCTGCTCAAGAAGCTCGTTGAGCTCGCCCAAGAGCAGTACAAGCTCATCCAGGGCAGCGCCACCGGAAAGGACGCCGAGAAGATCCGCTTCGGCGGCAAGGCCGTGCAGCAGGGCCGACTCGCATTCGCGAAGCAGCTTCATCCGTGTCCGATGCTCGACGAGTCCGCCGGACGATGTCGGATCTGGGAGCATCGCCCGATCGCCTGCCGCATGCATCACCCGATCACGGCACCGGAGTGGTCGATGCCGAACCACGCGCAATACCCCAAGGGGGTGAAGGCGAAGAACCTGCGCCTGCCCGTACGCGGGCAGGCGACGATGAGTCAGCTGGACAAGCGCCTGGGCCTTGAGTTGGCGCCGTTTCTGATCGCCGCAGTGCCGCAGCTGGTCCAGCTCAACGAGGGTCAGCCGTTCAACGAGGTCGGCGAGGCTCCTGTACGGATGCAGCAGGACGGCGGGGTCGCCCGCCCGGCCAATCGCAACGTTGCGCACGCTAAGAAGTTCGAGAAAGACCGGCGCAAGAAGGCGCGCAAGAAGTAGCCGCGTCGCCGTGCTTGCGCCGGCCCACGCGGCCTACGCAACCGCGACCTTGGGGCGACCGCCGGTCTTCACCCGCGCCTCGCTGGGCCCCGGTTGCAGGGCACGAAACGGCGCGCCCCCAGCCTGCCCAGTGATCGCCGTCCGTTGGGCGCTTAGCACCCGCACCAAAGCGCGCCAGCGTTTCAGGTCGTCGCGGAGACTGAGGTCGGCGCCGCTCTCAAGGCTTGCTCGCCAGCGTGCCTGCTCCCCCGCCCGTTCACCGATCCACGCGCCCAAAGCCCCCAGGGCTGTCGTGCAGATCAGCCCCGCGACCACCATGAGAAGGCCACCGAGGAGGTAGGCCGGATTGCGCACGCCGATCGACCACCAGCACAGGGCGGCGAACACAACGAGGCCGCTCGCGATCCCGATCGCGCGACCGCGTGCAACCAGCGTGGCGACCGCTTGCTCGGCCTCGCCCATCGCCGCCGATCCGGCGCGACCGCACATCCGCACGGCCATTCCTTTGCGCGGTCCATCACGGAGGTTCTCGATCGAGACCTGGGCGTGAAAATCGCCGCGGCGCACCGTTAGCTGCACGCCGTTGCTGGGGCCCGCCGGCGAGACGGCCTCGACTTGATAGCCACTGCCGCTCGGAAAATACGACGAGAACGTCTCGGTCGCTCGCTCCACGAGGTTACGCACCTCGTCCCGGACTTGATTGCGCTTCAACCCGGCGCAAGCGACCGACCACCCGAAGGGCGTCGCGTCGCTGAAACCACGCAGAGGCATCCTATCTTCTAAGCTAACGTGCACGCCGGGTCGCGTCCACTCCATGGCCAGCCCAGGGCCGCGTAGGCCATCGTCGTACACGGCCCTCCGAGTCTCCGCGTCGAGATCGCGCGCGCGGCTCAGTCGTGGACACAGCGAGCCGCGAGTGCCTCGTTTGGCGCGGCGGTCTCAGCGACCCACGGATCGCCGGGACGCGGACGAGCCTCGCTACCGCGCTGCACCGTCGCCCCCTCCTTCGTCCAGAACGGACCGGGACCGCGGAACACGTCGGCAATACCCTCGATCTCGGTCAATGTCGGCAATCGCCATTCGCTCCACTTGCGACCGAGCGCCTCGACCTCGAGACCGTCGCAGAACGCGGCGGCCTCGTCGCGATCCACCGCCTCGGCCACGCCGCCAAAGAGGTAGAGGCGGCCGGCCTGCTTCACGATCGGGAGATCCGGGGCGCCAGCCGGGACATCGATACTCGGCGCATCCCCGAGGTCGGCCGCGCAACGGAAGCCGATCGTCGCGTCGGGTTCGCTCGCCGACCGGCGATCGCCCACGCGCGTGTGTTTCACGACCCAACTCGCGGCCGCCCCGGACTTGTGCGTGCGCGCAAGGGGACCGTCGGGCCGGCGGAACCCCTTCGGCGCGTAGCCAGCGAGCGGCGCCTCAGGATCATAGGCATCCGCGACCCACTCCGACGCGCTCGTGCCCATGCCCTTCACACCGAAGTAACTCGCATCGGACACCGGGGAAGTGATGGGCACTAGCCCGGCAAGAAGCTCGTCGCGGGTTTCGTTGCCCCACGGATACAGGCGCACGTCCATCCCGCGGGCGGCGTACTCCCATTCGACCTCGGTGGGCAGGCGCAGGCCGGCGAACTTGCAGTAGGCCGCGGCTTGCTCGTGGCTCACACAGGTTTGCGGCAACTTGGGTACCGTCTCCGCGCCGAGCTTGTTCTCGAGACCGACCGACGGATCGCACGCTGGCGCGGTGCAGCGACCGGCCGCTTGACACGCCGCATAGGCCTCGCGCGTGACTTCCGTGACGTCGATCCAGAAACTCGCGGTGGTCGCGTCGCGCGGCGGTTGTCCGGGCCACTGCAGCGCAGGTGCACCGCGCGTCTTGCTGGCATCGTAGGCCTGCGGAACGTCTCCAATGATGAAGCGGTGAGCAGCCGGGAGCTGCACCAGCTGACCGAACGCATGGTTGCGCGTCGACAGCGGCACGCACTTGCCCTCGGCATTTCGTCCGGTACCGCGCGTACAATCGTCGGGCAGCACCGTCCCTCTGGCATCGAGGTTCGGCACTTCCGGCTTGCGCGGCGGCTCAGCGAACAATAGAATTGCCCGCGCATTGGGATTCCAAAGTCATCAAACACTACTAATAGTGGTTATTGGACTGTAAGACCACAAAGGATGAAAGTTACCCAAGCGAGGTAACGCGCCGTTCGGATTCCGCAACGGGACCACACTAAGGAGGTTTTGCATGTACGCAAAATCGATTATCGAGTACGTTCAGGCACGCGCGGTTGCAAACGCCTGGTCGCAGCATCTGATTTTCCTTCCGGTGGTAATGGCACTGGGCGTAGCCACCCTGCCGTTCACGCT
>CADEGN010000246.1 GCA_902826865.1 uncultured Myxococcales bacterium | reverse complement strand
CGCGCTCGGTCGGCCCCCCGAAGGTCTGGGGCCCGAGCGAATCGCACGACGGCTCCGCAGCCGACCGTTGCAACACTGCCTGCTCCCGGGGCGCGGCTTGCTCAGCGACGATACGGAGCACACCGCGATGATCGCGAGGGCCTTGAGCGAGTCTGGCGGCGACGTGGAGCGATTCACACGGTCCTTCGCACGCCAGCTCAAACGCTGGGTCGTTGGGCTGCCCCCAGGGATCGGGTTCGCTACGCTTCGCGGCGCGCTACGCTTGCTCTTCGGCGTTCGACCTGGGCAAAGCGGCGTGCCGTCGGCGGGTAATGGACCGGCGATGCGTGCCGCCATCGTCGGTGTCTGTGCGAAAAGCGACGACCACCTGGTCGATCTCGTTCGGGCCTCGACGCGAATCACCCACAGCGATCCACGTGCCGAGGACGGAGCAATCGTGGTCGCTCGCCTCGCCCGTCAGCTCGCCTCCACGAGGCTCGATCCGAGCATCATCGACGAGATCCGCGACGACGACTTTCGCGCGCGTGTGCGTCATGCGTGGACGGGCGAGTACGGGGGTTTCGACGAGTACCGCGCCAGCGCTGGCTATGACAACGGTGTGTCGGGCTTCATCGTGCACACGGTTCCCGCGGCGATCTTCTGCGCGCTGCAAACGTCCGCTGGCGTGCGCTCTGCTTTCGAGCGCGCCATTCGCCTCGGCGGTGACACTGATACGACGGCAGCGATCGTCGGCGGGCTGCTTGGCGCGCGTCATGGCGCCAGCGGGTTGCCACCGGATTGGATCGCGGGCGTGCGAGACTGGCCGGTCTCGACGGCAACGC
Organism: uncultured Myxococcales bacterium; assembly: GCA_902826865.1. Taxonomy (GTDB): domain Bacteria; phylum Myxococcota_A; class Polyangia; order Nannocystales; family Nannocystaceae; genus Xiheibacterium. The sequence goes on along the minus strand of CADEGN010000246.1, from coordinate 10,579 downwards.
TGTGGGACCTCGCGACCGCCCTGTTCAGCGGACGTCCGCCGCCACCACAGCGCTGGATCGCAGCGCTGCCGCGAAACCTGGGCGTCACGGCACTCCTGTTCGCGCATGTGACGCTGCGCCTGTTCGGTCGCTGACAATCGGGCGCCGGCATCGGCCCATGCCGCGCTGAGAACTCGAGCGACGCTGCGAGCGTGTCGGCGAGGTCGCTCCACGCCGCGTCAAAGTCGCGATCGGGATCGAGGCTCTCGCCGCAGCGGTTCGCGGCGAGTCTCGGCCTTGCTCGGCGGGACGCAGGCGGCGTTCCCACGTCGCGTCCGCGGTGACCGAGCTCGTCGTATCCTGATCGTGGCCATGCGCCCAGACGGACGGCGCGGTGCAAGGATCCAAGGTGATCGCGATCGTCGCGGCCTGCGCATAGATGCCATTGTGGCTCGGATGCAGCACGCGTCCGGCGATGACGTGCCGCCGCAGATCGTGTCGTCGAGATCGCGCGGGTTGGTCGTCCGGCGGGCGGGAGATCGGCGAGCGGACGAGGGACCGTCGGGGGCCGCGACCCCGGGTGGGGTCGCTTCTGGCCCCGTCGGTCGAGGCCGCCGGTCGGCCTCGATGTGCGGAGCGCCTGTGGCGATGCCAGCTCGTCGCGAACGCAAACCTGCCGTGGCGACCCCAGCCCCTGCGTTGCCGATCGCTGGCTTTTCTCGCTCGAGCTCGTGCGATCGCGAGCGTCGAGACCCCTCGGTCATGCTCGCATGTGCCCGTAGCTTGCCCGGCACGGCGGTGGTCACTCCGCTACCATCGCCCCCGATGGCCACAGTCACTCGGTTCCGCGGAAACGCCGCGAGCTTCATCGCGCGGCTACGCCAGCGCGGCCTCGGCACGCTCGGCTGGATCGGTCTCGCGCTGCTCCTGCTCGTGATCACGTTCTCAACGTCGTTCGTCGTCATCGAGCCCGGGGAGGTCGCGGTACGGATCAACAACCTGACCGGCAAGCGCGACACGATCGTGCAGCCGGGCTTGGTGCTGCGCGCACCGTTCCGTCTGCACTCGATCTACGTCGTCGATGCGAGCCCGCAGACGTTCGTGATGAGCGGCACGAAGAACAAAGACGACCTCCACGTCGCCGAGCTGACCGTGCGCGCGAGCGATGGCTCGAACTTCCTATTCAACGACACGACCATCATCTTCCAGGTGCTCGGTGATCGGGCCGAGGACACCGTGCGCGACGCAGGGCCCGCGGCGGCGTTCCGTCGGTGGCTGCCGCCCTACGCCCGCTCGATCCTCCGCGACGAGTTCGGTCGCGAGTCGACGATCTCGGTGTCGAACCCGGCGAACTTCGGCGCGGCGACCGAGCGCGCGCGCATGCGGCTCAACGAATTGCTCGAGCCCCACGGCATCGTCGTCACGCAGATCGTCACGCCGCGCCCGCGTTTCTCCGACGACTACGAGAACCTGATCGAGGCCCGCAACGAGGCCGACAACCAGCTGGTCGTCATCGGCTCGGATCTCGCGCGTGCCGGCACGGATCGCTCGCGCCGGCTCGCCGAGGTCGACCGCGATCAGAACCGCGTGATCCAAGAGAAGCGCGCCGAGCTCGAGGCCGCGCTCGCGACCGCGGTGGCAGCACAGGCGGAGACGACGCGGCTCGCGGACGGCTATCGCATCGACACGGTCGCGAAGGGCCAGGCCGCGTTGGCGTCGGCCGAGACCCGCGCGCTCGAGCTGCGCGGTCAGCTCGCCGCTGATCTCGAGGCGCAGCGCGCATCGATCGAGGCGTTCGCGAACCAGCCCGTCGAGCGGGTGATGGAGCGTCTCGGCACCAAGCTATCGGGCGTGACGATCGGTATCCAGCCCTACGCACGCGATGGTGCGCCATCGAGAATCCAGCTCGAGCAGATCGGAGGTGAACGATGACCAGTCCCATCCTCAAGTTCGCGCGGGGTCTCGCGATCGGCGTGTTCGTGCTGTGGATCGGCCCGCTGACGTGCACGAGCACGGTCGGACCCGACCGTATCGGCGTGCGCCAGAGCAACGTGTCCGGCGTCGGCGAGGCAGACCTCGAGCCCGGCTGGGCCCTCGCGATCCCCGGTGTGCACAACATCATCAGCTTGCCGCGCCGCTACGAGTACCTCGACTACACCGACGAGGGGGGTCACCAGCCGCTGCAGATCCGCACCAAGGACAACAACATCGTGCTGCTCGACGTGTCAGTGCCGTACCGCATTCGGCCCGGCGAGGCATGGCAGCTCGTGCAAACCGGCAACCATCAGCTCGACGCGAACGAACGCTTCCGCTTCCAGCGACTCGCCGAGGAGACGACCGTCAGCGTGCTACGCGAACGTCTCGCGGAGCTGACCTCGTCGGACTTCTACTCGACCGATCGTCGTCTCCAGGTCTCGTCGCACACGCTCGAGATCCTGAACGAGAAGCTCGCGGAGCTGCATCTCGAGGCGTCGGCCGTGCTCATCCGGGCGGTCAAGTTTCGGCCGGAGTACGAGAAGCAGCTCCAGCAGATCCAGCTCAACGAGCAGAAGAAGCTGCTCGATGCCGCGGCGCAGACGGTCGCGAACGAGCAGCAGAAGCTCGACAACTATACCCAGGGCACCAACGCGCTCGCGTCTTCGCGTGAGCAGAAGTGGATCGAGCGCCGCGCGAAGCTCGAGCGCGCGTACCAGGTCGGCGTGCTCGACATGGGCGACGATGCGACACCGGGCGGCGCGCGCAAGAAGCTCGAGAAGATGACACCGGAGGAGCGCACCGCGTTGATCGCGGCCGCGACGACGGATCTACAGATGAACCCCGAGGAGGCGGAGAAGATCGACGACGCGTATCTAATGGGCGTGCAGAACGTGCAGGCCGAGACGCTGCAGTACGATCAACAGATCCGCGCGGAGGCAGACGGCGTGAACGCGCGCTTGCAAGCCGAGGCGGACGCCATGGTCGCGAAGGTGCGGGGTGAGTTCGATGCGAAGCGCAACGCGTTGCTCGCGACGGCGGCGGGCCGGGCGTTCGTCGCGTGGGAGGCCGCGCAGTACGTGAAGTTCGCGGCGGAGCTCAACTTCGCGAGCGGGGATGGGGTACCGAGCGTGCTCCGGCTGCGCGAGTTTGCGCTGAAGTTCATGGGCGAGAAGGGCGAGAAGTAGGTCCTCACCCCTCGGCCGCGCCGAGCGTCAGCTCGAAGCGCGTGTGCAGGCTCCGCACCGGCGGCTTCGCCGACGTCGGTTCGTCGTCGAACGAGATCGTCGCGCGCATCGAAGACAATCGCTTCATCAGTTCACCGATCGGCGTGGACGCATCGCAGCGGTACCAGCGACTAAAGCCGCGGGTACCGCGGATGGCGACCTGCACGTGCACGCCATCGACTGCTGTGACCGGCTCGACGACGCCGACCACGCTCGCCCCGTTGAGGTACAGACCCCTAACCGCGTGAAGCCTTCATGACGCTTGTCGTCGAGGCGCGGACAACGAGATACAATGGTTCCTTGTGATCCGGAGCACCTCGGGCAGGCGAGTCTCCCAGCCACATGCTGGGAGCCGTGCTAGAAGAGCGCGATGAGCTTGGCGACTTGGAGCGTTTCATCCGTCGGGGCGTGCGTCTGCTCCGCGTTCCTCATTTTCGGTTGCGGAGAATCAACCGGGACGCCGGACTCGGCGGAGTCGTCCAGCTCCGGCGCCGTCGCGACTGGAGTCACGGAGTCGGCATCAACCAGCACAACGGGGCCCGCGTCGACGGGCTTGGTCGACAGTTCCCAGGGCTCGGGCGGCGAGTCCGGAGGTTCGTCCTCCGGCTCGAGCACCGGAGCGCTATGCGATGACCTGGCCGGCGCCCCCGAGTGTTCGTTTTTCTCCAGCTGCACGCCATACTGCGATGCGGCGTTGGCCAACCTGGACCCGGGTCTTGCCGAGAGCGCCATCGAGTGCCTGATGACGCTCCCTAATCCGACGGCCAGTTCTTGCAGCGACGGCCCGAGTTGCATCATCGAAGCTCTTGGCACGGCGTGCCCCGACCCCGCCGCTGACGCAGCTTGCGAAGCCGCGACGCTGCGATGTACGCCAGACGACGATCCCGCGACCTGTCACGCACTGCTCGACGGTCTGCTAGCCGCAACGCGGGAAATGGTCGTGGCTTGCGTTGACGGAGGCTGTACAGGCGGTCTCGAGCAATGCGTTCGCACCGTGCTAGGAATTTGAGCCGAGCGATTCGTGTGTGATTGCGCGACCCCCCCGGTTTCAAAGCACGATCGCGACCTTGCGTGGATCGGTGGGATCGATCTTCACCGCCACGGTGGCGCCCGGCTGGATCGGTGGGATCGCCAGCTGCAACACGATCATGGTGGTTTCCGGCTACTCGCACCCGTCGCCGCGGAACTGGATCCGGACGGATGCCGGATCGGAGACGGGTCGAGTGACGCGCATGAGGTACCGGCCCGTCTCCAGGTCGACGTCGGTATCACTCGCGAATAATTCCTGTTCGTCGAAGACCTCGATACTGATCGGAGGCGAGTCGCAGCCACCCCCGCATGGCTTGATCTCGAGCCCCTCGGGCAGGTACACAGCGCCACCCCTCACAGCGAGCACGCGGTAGACGCCGCTGTTCACGATCTCGAACGTCCGATAGGCCCAGATCTCCTCTTCGCGCGGTCCGAGCACGTCTTCGCTTGCACGATCGATCGCGACGTCGACGATCGTGTCTTCGTCCGGCGAGCAGCGATCGAAGAGCGGCGCAGCGACGTTGCACATCGATTCGGCGTCGCGGTAGGATGCTCGAGCGCATTTCGGAGTGGCCTCGTATTGCTGCTCGAGCGCCGGGAAGCCACCCCTGACACCCATCGCGAGGGCAGCCTCGACGTCGTCGGCCGAAGCCTCGAAGTCGACCGCGTCGATCCGTTCGATCAACTCACCGGTACCGAGCCGACCCTCGAGGAATGACACGAAGTGCCCTGCGACCCCGTAGTAGCCAAGTGGCAGATTCCCCCGCGTCACGGATGCGATCGCGTCGGCGACCGACCCCGTCGGCTCTCCGCGCCCGGCCATGCGTCCATCGTCCCCGAGGAACTCGGCAAGCCCCTCTTCGAGAAATGTCTGCGAGAAGCCGACCTCCGCGTCCACCGCGTGCACGAGTTCGTGCTCGTGAGGGATCGCGCGGCTGAAGACCTCCTGGCGGTCGTTGGTGCATGCGAGCAGCCCCCCACTGTCAGCGGACTCGCAGTAGTCCCTGAGCGGAGTCCCGTCGGTCTGAGCCGCGACGTAGTAGAAGTCAACGATGCCCTCGCCCGGTGTGCCGAGCCGATGTTGCAGCTCGCCGATCAGCGCATCCATGTACGGGAGGTTGCCTTCGCATGCAGTGTCGAGATCGCCGCCAGCCCGGAGATGCTCTCCTTGCCACTTGATCTCGGGTAGCGGAACGTCCTGGGAGTCGCTGCAACCGGCGCCGACGAGGAGGCACAGGCACGGCCCGAGCCCCCGACCTCCACGTGTGTGCGAACGACTCGCAAGGCGTCGCATGTAATCATCGCCAGCGTAACGGCATGACGACGAGCTCCCACGACTCGTTGTCGCCATCGGTGTGCAAGATGGTGAACGAAGGCGACGACCAGTACGTGTTCTGGACCCTCTGGATCTGGATCTGCGTCTCGTTCACGCCGATCACACCGTCGCACGCCGCGTCGGAGCTGGCCGAGAAGATGAACTGCGCCTTTGCGGGCCGGGATCAGGACGTTCGTGAAGTTCGGCAGCCAGTCAACGTCCCCAGTAGATCGCCGTCGCCGCCGACGTGCTGAGCGTCGACAGTGCCGGATCGTCGGGCGCGGCGTGGTACTACGGTAAGCCGCCCGATCCTCGATATGGCAACTGTTCGACCTGGGCTGCAGGTGGCGTCGCGTTCGAAGCTCCCGAGGCCGGGCTCGACATCATCGTCTGGGCGGAGCGCGGCGCTGATGGGCGTGAACCGACGGATAGTGCGTCTTCGAGGCCGTACGGGACGAGTCGACGCTGGTTGTCTCGACGCTGGATCCCGACGAGGCGGCGGACCTCGTCGGGTCGGCCGGCCGGCTGCGCTGCATGCTGGCCGTCGGCGACCTACCGAGCATCGCGCTCGCGGAGCGGGAGGCCATCGCCGCGACGGTGCAATAGGGCGCGCGGGCACGCTACCCTGCCGGCATGAGCTCGGAAGACGCAGAGAACGCGACGGCCGAACGCCTTCGCGGCTGGGGCTTCAAGGTCGACCCGCTGCCGCGTCGGGAAGGAGTGAAGACCGCGGACTTTCGCCTCACCGCACCCGGCGAGTCGTGGGTGATGGATGTGAAGGCGCGCGAGGCCGACTACCGGCTCGAGACGGAGATCGCACAAGCCGGCAAGATGGTGGAGGTCGCAAAGCATCCCCAGGACGAGAAGGACCATCCGGCGAGGCGGCTCGCGCTCGACGCCTTTCAAAAGGGGGAGAAGCAGATCGAGGCGACGCTAGAACGGGGCGAGCTCGGGGCGGTCTGGCTCGTCGTCAGCGATCGCATCGGTATGCGAATCGACCCCTCGCAGCTCATCTGTGGGTTGCTGGGCTATCGCCAGATCTACTTCCGACGGAAGCTCCGGCCCGTTTTTGCGGTGTATCCGCCTCAGTTCGGCAGCATCGTCGACGTCGTGATGATCCAACGCGTGAACGACAAGGTGGAGGCGGTGGTGAACCCGTGGACCGACGAAGACCGAATCTCTCGGGTCCGCTCGTCGCTGCTCGTGCGCTCCGCCGACCACCGATGCGATGCGCGGCAGTGGCTCGATGAGGACAAGGCATGGATGGCGCCCGATGACACCGAGGCGCGGCTCTTGGCGGAGAAGCACCTGCGGCGCGTCGGCTCGCCGAAGGACGTCGACAAGTTCACGGGCAGGAAGCGTCGCGATTGGCAGGTCGAGCTCGCGCTCGGCGAGCTCTACGGCGACGATGTCGGCACGTTTCTGAGGGAGACCGACCTGCAGATCGTGCAGGTCATCCCCGACGACCCCGCGTCGGAATAGGCCCGGCTGGCATCCGACCCACCGCTCGGTGCGCCATCGAGCAGGTAGTTCGCGACGGCAGCGACGGTGGCACGGGACACCTTCGCATGCCACCCTGCCGATGCGATGCGCATCGGGACCGCGGACGATTTCCAGCGAGTCATCTGGCCCGGAACTCCGGGCCCTGGCCACGAAGGTCTGAGGCTCGAGTTCAAGCAGGAGCTCGGCGACCAGCGTGACGCCGCACTCGACGTCGCAGCGTTCGCCAACGCGGACGGCGGCACGCTCGTCTACGGTGTGAAGGAGGCTGAGGGGCCCGATGGCTACAAGGTCGCGTCGGGTCTTCACCCAATCGACGTCGACACTACGAAGAGAGATATCGAGGCGGCGATCGATCGATGGCTGGTGGGCGTCGAGGTGCGTCCTGAGATGTTCCCACTGCTGACCAACGGGCACAGCATCCTGCTCGTGCACGTCCGCCCCAGCCCTCGGCTCGTCGTGGTTAAGGCCGTCGCGGAGAAGCGGGAAGGGCTCGTCTTCGTGGGTCGCAACAGCCACGGCAACTACTACATGGGAGTCGACGAAGTGGAACGCAGGATGAACAGCTACTCTGCACGGTCGATGCGGATCCGGATGCAGGAGTTCCTCGACTCGACCTACGCCGGCCACCAGAGCGGCACAGAGATTCCGCTACGGCTCTACCATGGTCGTTTCGCCAAGGAGCCCAGCTCGAAGCACCAGAACCTGCTGCCAGTTGAGTGGCAGTGGGGCAGCTGCATGCTCATGAAGGTGGGAGAGTGGGGGGCGACCCTGACCATGGCGACTGCTGATTATGGCCGGCTTCCGTACCGGGTCGAAGTGCCCTACGAGCTCATCGCGTTGGCGTGGTGGCAACCGACGTCGGGGGTCGAACACCCAGGCCGCCCTGCCATCCTCGTCGCGGGACACGTCGGGCCAACAGAGGACTGGAGCGTGGTGAACGTGATGCCGTTGCTGGACCGTTAGCCCGCCGCCAGCCTGAGCAGCCCAGCGGGCGCCAGGCATCCCATCGCCGCTCCGCCACCACCCCCCTCTGCCAACAGGCTCAGCGCCGCTGCGGGCGCCCGCCTCAGCACCACGATCCACCGGCCGACCTTGCCCGAATCCGCGCTCTCCGGAAGGCCAGGCCACAGCAGCTGCGTCGAGCCTCGTCGGCTGATCCGTTATGCGCGCGTGCAGAAGGCGGACTGTACGTTCGCCCTAAGCGCGCATGCCTGCTCGCTCAGCATGCAGTTCGCGTGGGGATGCGGCTCGCCTGCCGTTTCGAACCAGATGCGCCGTGCTTCCCAGGCTGCGCGATCGGGCGGGTCGATGTGATCCACGCGACGCATGATAGCCGCCCAGCGAAGCCGCTGCCTCTCACAGTGTAGGGCGCAACAGATCCGCGGGCTCGACGTCGAGCGCTTCGGCGATCTGCGCGAGGCTATCCAGAGTCGCGGCCTTCTTGCCCGTCACGATGAAGTGCAGCCCCGCTCGGCTAAGGCCGGCGAAGTCTGCGAGCGAGTTCAGGCTGACGCCCCGCCGCTCGGCGGCGGCGCGGATGTTCTCCGCGACGACCTGGCGCAGCTCCTGCGGGCTCACCGCGCCACGGTAGGGGAGGTGCGCTGGCGCAGCGACTAACTACAGTTAGTCGCTGTAGAATTCGGGTCATGATGCGCACCCGACCTCTCTTCACGACCCTGATCGGCCTCACCTTTGGCTGCGGAATCCTGGACGCGATGGAGGAGAACGAGCGCATGCGGAAGAAAATGGCCGCCGACATGGCGGCGAAGCGTTCGACGGTGAAGGCGGAGGCGTGCACCCTGTCCGCGCAGGTCGACGCGCTCGGTGTGATCACCGGCGTCGAGGCCGGCGCCAACCCGCGCGTGCTCGTCAACGTCGCCAAGTGGGCTGCGCTCGACCTCCAAAGCATGACGCGGATGGTCGAGTACGGGGCGATCTGCAAGCTCGATCACGCCGACGCGTTCAAGGACGTCGAGATCCTACGCGCCAGCGACGGACAGCGACTCGCCGCGTGGTCGTTCGCCGCGGGCCTAGCGAGCGATCTACGTGACGCACCATAGGCGCACCGCGGCGGCCAAGCTCCGCCCCGGTGGCAGGCACGACCGCGATCGCCACCTCGCGATCATCCCGGGACGGCAGGTCGGCACCGGGCGCTCGCCAGGCTCGCCCCAACGATCGAAAGCGCCGCGATTGCGACAGGTCGAGTCACCGCAGCACCACAGGATCGCTCCTTCGGGCTTCAGACGCCGAATGCGCGCGCCGATTCCGCACGGCGGTCGAGTTCGGCAAGGAGCCACTGTAGGAGGCGATCCTCGCCCCCAGACTCGCAGAGGTGTTCGAGCGCGGTCCGCTCTCCAATGCCCTCCCATCTCTGGGCCATCAAGTAGTCAAGGCGGTCGAGCAGATCGTGCTCGTCCGCCAGCCCCGCATAGCGCTCTACGCATGTGTACTGGATCGCGTCGCGAGCGCGGGTGAGGAAGGCAGCAAGACGTTCTTCGGTAAGACCTGAAGGAAGGCCCTTTCCGGCGTAGAAGGCCGTCGTCTGCTGCGCGCGCGTCTTTGGCGTGAACCGAACCCGGAGGTTGGCTTGCTCATCTTCGGTCTGGCGTCTGAACCACGCCATCGCTTCATCCTTCGCGGCTTCTGCCCGTGCGAGACGTTCGTCGAGGGGACCTTCGCGCGCGACCTGGAGCCGCTCTGCGGCCTTCTCGCGATAGCCCGCGTCCATCACCTCGCGCGCGAGCAGTGCCATCTTACGCTCGTCGCGCTCCTGAGCTCTGTCGGCGGTGAGACGAGTAAGCGCCGCCGCCCGCCTTTCTGCCAATAGCCGTGCCCTCAGATCTCGGCGTTCGTGTTCCGGCAGCGCGCCGAACCACGCAAGCGCCTGCTTTTGGAGAGCGACGCGGCGGCCTTCCGCGAGATCAGAATCCTCGTCCTCTCGTGCGGTGCTCTCGCGCCTCACCTTGGCCTTGAAGTTCTCATCGCAAGCTAGCCGGGCTTGAAACGCAGTAGCCAGCTCAGCGTTAGCGCGCATCGTCGCCAGACGATTCTCCTCCTCCGCCTTCGCACGTTCGTCGAGTCGCGCGGCCTGGATCTGCATGTGATGCTCGACGGCCCCAGCACTCTCAAGCTCCGCGCGTGCCTGTCGATCGCGGGTTGCAAAGTACCAGAGGATCGCGACGGCGACGATGACACTGAGAATCGACATGGGCTCAGCTCGCGCTATTCAAGGTTACTCAGCGGGGCTGCCGTCCGTCCACGACCGGTGAGCGAACGGTCGACACGGCCGCCACCACGGGTTCGAGGGTGGTGAGAGAAATGCGGTGGGCGCCTACTGGTGATTGTCCGCGGAGTTGACACGGGTGCGTAGCACCGCCCTCGCGGCCGGGGGCAAACGTGGGTACTGTGGTCGCCCGATCATACGTCGTGGTCTCGGCGAAGCCTACTCGGCGGTGCCGCGGACGACTCCGCGCGCGTGTGCAGCCACTCCTCCCGGTCGACCACCGCTGCGCGCAGCCCCGAGCGCGTGAGGGGCGCGCGGCGCGTGACGAGG
>CADEGN010000245.1 GCA_902826865.1 uncultured Myxococcales bacterium | reverse complement strand
CGTCGGACCCGTCGCCAGGACTCGAGCCACACGCGGCGGTGAGCGCCGCCAGGGCGGCGCCGCACAGAAAACGTCGGGACGCGGATGACACGGATAGGATCACTGTGTTCGCTCCTCCTGTCTAGTCTGATGTTGGCGCCCGCCGGTTCACTCTTGCGCCGAACCTGCCCCACTACTGACCACCCATGCGAACCTGCCATGCGCGCGATTTGATGCCCCTGATTGAGGGCCCGCCAAAGAGACCCGGCGGGCGCCGGAGAGCGCTCGGTCCGATCCAGCTCGCGATGTCGCCCGTACAGCGGGCGGGATCCGACCAGCTTGGTCCTGGCGTCCCAATGGAGGCAATCCGGTGTCCAGCGTCTCACCAAGTGACTCAGCGCGGCAATCCATGCGGCTCGTCGAGCTCTCCCTGCACCAAGGCGGTGAGATCCGCAGCATTGCCCCCGCGCAGTACTACTGGGATCGGTTCAAGTATTGGTGGCGGGAGAGCCCGGACGCTCACTTTTTCCAGACGCTCGCGATCTGGGCCACCGTGGTGGGGGTGGAGGTGGCTGCGCTGGTCCGCAGCGGCGCGTTCCTGCGGTTCCCCGTCACGCGAACCTCGCGGGTGTGGGACTCGGCCGTAACCGATGTGAAAACCGGGACGCTCCAGTTGTATCGCTACGAGCGCACCACTCGCCCGGCTCTCGTGCCGCACGAGTCGCCCTTCGTCGGGCGCCAGTTGTTGCTGCGCCACGGACACCAGGTCCCAGAGGGCGCCACGATTCGCGCTTTGTTCGTGGTCGATGACGTTGGTCTCTCCTCTCTTACGCGGTCGGTCGCGTCCGATGCCGGGTACTTGGGCAAGGCCGCCTCGGAAACGTCGCTGCGCACGACGAGCTTGGCCGAGCTCGCGCGCGCCCATCCAGGCGGCGTATTGCTGAACGACTCGATGTTCCAACTCGGCGGTCGCGGGAGCTATATCTACGCGGTGTGGTAGCCGAGTCCTCGCGCCGGGTGAATGCGGGCACGCAGACCGAACCGATTCCGATCAATGGTCGTGCCGCCTGAGGACGCACGGCGATGGCATGCTTCGTACGCCCACCCGGCGAGCCGCGGCCATCGAGCCTCGCACGCGAAAATCCCCCCGGGCTACCCGACGTTGGTTGTGCAGTTGTTCGAGCATCTGTCGTCGTCGGTTTGATTGCCATCATCGCACTCCTCTTGGCCTCCACGCCCGTTGTTGACATGTCCGTCGCCGCAGTAGGCGCGCTGGCAGGCGGGGCAGTCGTCGGAGTTGTCACGATTGCCGTCGTCGCACTGTTCCCTTCCGCTGAAGACGTGGAGATCGCCGCAGAACGCGTTGCGGCAGTCGACGCACGAATCGGTGTCGTCGTCGTTCCCATCGTCGCACTGCTCCCACGCCTCGACTGAGCGGTTCCCGCAGGACATCGCGCAATCGAGTGGGCACGCGACGCGGTCCGGATCGCCGGATGCGGTCTCGCACTCGGCGGGGTCGAGCACGCCATCGCCGCACGTCGGCGGGCTCGACGTGGTCGTGCTTGCAGCAGAGCTGGATCCCGTGCCATCGGCGGTTTGCTCGCCGGTTGCGTCGGTGCCGCTGTCGGCGACTGTACCGGTGCCTCCCGTGGAGGATGCCCCCGTTGCTTCCGCCGTCGACGTCGGCGCCGTATCGGCCCCTGCGTCGACGTTGCCGATGGGGGTCGTCGGTTCGCTGAAGCACGCTTGGATCCACACTACGACGCCCATCGCAGCCGCCGAGGCAGCCGCTCGGAACGATTCGCGCGACGCGGTTCCCATCGCAGACAAGATTGCCTGCATGCCGCGAGGTCCACAAGCTGCGCGTCGATCCTGGCATGGCACCCTCGCGCCGTGGGGGCCAAGGTCATGCACGCGCCCGGAGTTCACGCATCGCTCGGGGCGCGCGGTTCAACCGCGATCCGTCGCATCGTCGCCGTGTAGAGCCGCGCCGCAGGGGTTTGATCGCCTGGCGTTGGAGCGCGGGGACTCCACGCCGAAGCACGCAAGCTGGCTAACATGGTGGAGATCGAGATCGGGGCGATGTGTCCCAGCCCCTCTACCCCCGCCCCGACGAGGGCGATGCTGATCTGGGAGATCGAGGCTCGCGAGCAGCGCCGCAATCGCGAGAATGCGCGCATCACGTGGCTCTTCACGGCACGCGGGCGAAGGAGAAAACTCGCTCGCTCGTATCCCACCCGAGTCCGATCGCCCGACGTCGCGGGCAGCCGCGCAATCGCTCAACTCCTCTGCGGCCGATACTGTGGGATGGGGGGCGCCCCGGGTTCGCTTTTGCGCCGAACATGCGGCCCACCGTGGGGTCGGCAATCACGCCGAGGAAAGTGAGCTCGGCGATCGCCGAGTGACATGACCTACATTCCCGGAAAGAACCTCCACAGCCCGCGGATCTGCGCCAAGGCGGTGCGCCCCGCAAAACTTGTCCCGTGGCCAACCTGCGCCGCGGCTGTCATACTCTCGCCATGGGCTGGACGTTGGGTTGGGAAGAGTTGAGGCGTGCGCTCTGGATTGCGATCGGGGCGACTGCGTGTGGGCCGCTCGTCGACGACGGTGGTGCTGAGACCGGTCGCGCGGAAGGGTCCGACGGTAGCTCAGACGAAGTGGGAACAAGCGGTACAACGGCGACGACCGCTTCGACTGCGACGGCCACGACCGACACCACGAGCACGAGTATCGGCACGACCGACCCGACGACGGCCACAAGCGGGACCGAAGGACCACCGCCGCCGTCGTGCCAGGCTAACCCGGAGGTCTGGGAGGAGACCGAGTTCTGCATCGGGCTCGGGCCCGATGGCACTTGCAGCGACTGCAGCGACGCCGGGTGCCAGCAGGAAGCCGAGTTGGCCTCGGGCGGGTGCACACCCGAGTACGAGCACCTGGTGTGCGGCCCCGAGCTGTCCGCCGGACAATGCTGCTACGTCGCGTTCGTCTACGACTATGGTTGTGAAGGCCGGCCGTATCGGATCGACGGGCATGCGGTGGTCGCCGATGCGATCGAGCGCGGCGATTGGGGTGCGAGCGCGGTGCCGGCTACGGCTCAGCTGTCGGACGCGCAACGCCGTCGCATCGGCGCGCGTTGGCAGCAGGCCGCACTCGGCGAGCACGCCTCGATTGCCGCGTTTTCGCGCTTCGTGCTCGACTTGCTCGCGCTCGGCGCCCCTGTGGAGCTGGTGGCCTCTGCCCACGGTGCGCTCGCGGACGAGGTCACCCACGCCCGACTCGCGTTCGGTCTCGCGAGCGCATACCTCGGTGTGCCCGTCGGCCCTGGCCCCCTGGCCCCTGGCCCCACGGCGGGCGCACGCGGACTCGCGGAGATCGTGAGGGACGCGATCGTTGAGGGCTGCATCGGTGAGACCATCTCGGCGGCGCGCGCTGAGCGTGCGCTGCTCGGGGCGACCGACTCTGCCGTGCGACGGGTGCTATCGGTGATCGCGCGCGACGAGACACGGCACGCCGCGCTGGCGTGGCGGTTCGTCGCCTGGGCGCTGCGCGAGCACCCTGAGCTGCGCGAGACGATCGAGATGGCATTCGCCGAGGCCGCGATCGGCCCCGCGGGTGGCACGACGGATCCCGATGGGGCCGCGTTGCGTGCGCACGGTATCGTGCCCGACGATGACGGGCGTGTGATCGCAAACGAGGCGATCACGGCGCTCGTATTACCGACGGCCCGCGCACTCGTCCATGACGGGCGGCGCGCCGCCTAGCCTGGCCGAATAACCTCGCCAAAGGCGGTCGCTATGGATAGTCGTCAGGCAGGGGGCACCCCGCCGTGGCCACGTTTAGCCGCTCGTGAACCCCGATGCATGAGGTCAAGGGGTCATCGTTGATGCCTGGGATCACGGCACCGCACGGGAATGCCCCGGTTGCCGGATCCCACAGGGGCTCGTCCGTCAAGACGCCGTCGTGATAGCGGTAGAGGATGTTCGCACCGATGTCCTCGCCGTTCTGGCCGGCGCCCGCCATCATCGAGTCGCGCGGAATGTAGGCGATGCATTGGTGGGGTTCGGGGCCCATGCGCTCGTCAGGCTCGTTCAAGCACCGCCGCCACAAGCCGTCATCATCGTCGATCGGTTCGACGGGGTAGAAGGGGGCATTGCCGCTGTCGAACACGTTGCTATGCGTAACGAAGCTGGGATCGATATCGAACAAGCTGATGCCATGGCTTGGCGAGTTCACGGCGAGCAAGTTGCTTCCGACGAGCTCGCAACCCTCGGGCGGGCACAAGACAGCGTCGTGATCCCCGCGCAGCGCACCGCAGCCCACCCCGGTGACGTGGCGGACGCTGTTCTCCACCGGTGTCCGCAGGTACACCGCTTGGTATTCGTTCTGCGAGCCGACGATGTTCTCGAGCTGGAGCCCCGTCGTAAACGGGGTGCGTGAGCTGCCGGCGCCCGCAAACACCACGCCATGTTGTGCGCCGATCGTAGCGGTGCCAAGCACGGAGGCGTTGTCGACTCCTGCGCCTGCGACGCCAGCTGCGGTGTTTTCGATCACGCAGTTTTCCACCAACCCTTCGTTACCCATGACGATGCCATTGTCTGCGCCGTCGGGGTCGGTGTACTGCGCCGAGCAAAGCGGCTCCATGTCGGCGCTGCAGTCCGGCAGATCGGCGACGCCGCGCCCGTTGATGTACACGCGGCGGAACGTGATGTTCGGACCGGTAACCGCGTAGAACGCCTTTCCGGGAAACGCGTAGACTTCGATCTCCTCGAACAACACATCCTGGCTCCCGGGTAGGTACACCAGCTCGGCGCTGCCCCGATAGCGATTGCCGGTGTGCAGCAGCAGGCGACGTAGTTCGATTTCGTTGCTCGAGTAGATGTACATCTGGCGAGCCGTTCCCTCGCCGATATCCTTGCCCGAGACTTGCAAGCCACGCACGCGCCAGTACGAACATTCCTTGATCACGATCCCAGCAAGCAGGCCGCCAGTTCGCAAATGGGCGCGCCGTTCTTCTTCCGCGCGCACGAAGATCGGCGCCTCGGGCGTTCCGTTGAGGGTGTCTCCATTGCCACAGTCCGCGACGAACATGCCGTGCACATCGGCGATGTACGTCCCCGAGAGCGCGACGAGACTAGCGCCCGGTTGCAGCGCCCCGAGAGCGTGGGCAAACGTCAAGAACGGAGCATCGCGGGTCCCGGCGTTCGCGTCGTCGCCGATCGGGCTGATGTAGAGGCAGTCGTTCGTGGCGGTGGGATTGTCATCGTCGCAGTCCACCCCCTCGCAGCCGTCGCCCTGACCGTAGCCATCGCCGTCGCCGTCGTCGCACGTGGGTATTCCGCCGCTGGACTCGCCGCTTGCGCCCGAGCTGCTCGGCGGCTCAGTCGTGCTCGATTCTTCGCCGGTGGCCGTCGCCACGGGGGCGTCGACGCAGGTCCAGGCGAGCCCGTCGCCCGCGAGGTCGTCATATCGTCGTTCGCTCGCGCACGTGGAGTCGGGATATCCACAAAAGCCGGTCGCTTCGCATCTGCCCCGGCGTTTTCCGTCGACGCAGTTGTGATCGCCGTCGCAGGTGTAGACGCCCAGGGGATAACAGTTCACCGCGACGAGCGGCGCCGCGATCCCCAGCAACAAGCGCGCCCATGGAGCGAAGCCGAGACTAACGCGCATCGGCGTCTCCGATCCCAGCAATGTGGACGATCGTCGCGAGCATGGGCTTGCTGCGCCTCGCTATCTTACCAATGAAAGACCAGCCCGTCCGGGCGGCTTGGCGGGGACAGCAGGGCGTCCTTACGCAATCGTCACGCGGTGGCGTTCGCCGGCCAGGCGGCTTCGCACCCGGCGTCGTCCGGCGCCGCCGGCGATCTGTTTTCGCGCGTGCTGGCTCAATCCGTGCCGGCTCTACCTGTGCCGCCGGAGCTCGCGCCGGCGGCACAGTGCGCTGTCCATGGAATCCTGAAGATGGAGCGCTACGGTTTCGCGCCCGCCGCGATCCATGTCTCGATGGCTTCAACCTCGGCGTCCGCAAGGGGCGACCCCGGCGGCATCGTCGACCCGCACAGATTTTCGCCGCTCACCTTCTGGTAAAAGACACTGTTCGGCGCGTCGCCGGGCACGACCAGCATCCGACCGCCACACGCTGGGCTCGAGGCGTCGTTGTTGACGAGGTTGTCGTGGGCTGTCTCCGCATCGGGCATCGAGAGACCGCCAAGGCTGCCGGCCGTGTGGCAGGGTCCGCAGTTAGGCGCGATGATCTGGGCGTAGATCTCGGCGAACGTCTCGGTCGATCCTGGCATTGGACCACCCGTCGGATCCGGCGGCGTCGGATCGACGCAATCGGTATTCTCGACGATCGCGAACACCCGACCATCGAAGAGGTCGGCGACGAGCAGGTTCCCATCGCGGTCTTCGGCGAACGTGCCGATGTTGTTGTCGGTCCGCGCGATCAAACGCCGCTCGATGCCGCCTCCCGGTGCCCCGGCGAGGGCCCAAACGCGACCCGAGACGAAGTCGGCGAAAATGTACTGCCCCTGCAATCCGGGGACGGCATCTCCGCGATAAAGGTAGCCACCGGTGACCGACGTGCCCTCTTGATGCGGGTACGTTGCCAATGGGGCAGCAAGACCAGCCGACGGGCAGTTCTGTGCCGGACTGAAGCACTGGTTGCCTTCACGAATGCGCCACCCATAGTTGCGCCCGGACTGAATGATGTCGATCTCCTCGACGGCATCTTGGCCCACGTCGCCGGCCAAGATCGTCCCGCTCACGCGGTCGAACGTGAAGCGCCAAGGATTTCGCAGGCCGTACGCGAAGATCTCCCCGCGCCCGCCGCCGGATGCGAATGGGTTGTCGGCTGGGATGCGATACCCATCGTCTCCACTCACATCGATCCGAAGCAGCTTGCCGAGCAGCGAGTTGAGGTTCTGCGCGTTGTTGTTCGGGTCACCCGAGGAACCACCATCGCCCAGCGCGATGTACAAGAAACCATCGGGCCCGAACTGGATGGCTCCGCCGTTGTGATTCTCGAACGGTTGCCGCTGGCCGATAAGCGGTAGCTCGCTGTTGACGTTGAGAGCGGATCCAGCCGTGTTGACCGTGAACCGCGAGATTCGCGAGGACAGATTCACGGGGCTGTCTGGGTTCGGCCGCGTATAAGAGAGGTAGACCCGGCCATTTTGGTCGAACGCAGGATCGAAGGCCAAGCCCAGCATTCCCGCTTCTTGGGGGCCCGAGTTCACTCGCGAACGAAGATCGGCGAAGAGAGTCACGTCGTCTGGCGACGTTGCGTCGGTCGGAACCCACCAAATGACGCCGCGTCGCTCGACCACCAAGAACACATCACGCGTCGGATGCTGTCGAACCACCGTGGGCTGCGTGAACCGAAGGCCACCGAAGGCCGCCTGCAGACCGATTTCGGCATCGCAGCTGTTCACGACGTCTGCTTTTCCGGCGCCTGGGCCCGGGCCAGGAGCGAACAACGGGTCGTCCTGCGTCGGCGCTGAGTGCTCAGCCTGGCAGGCGGTCGCAAGGGCGAAGAGAGAGGCGAGAAGAGGTCGGACAAAGTGCATCGTAGTTTCTCCACCACAGACGAGACAGGCAGGCTTGCGCTGGGACTCGTCTGCCAGCCGGAAGCTACAGCCAGCCCGAATGACACGCAAGGCAGTGCGGAGCGATGGACGACGAGCGCCATTGAAGTGCTGGGCGCCACATCGGCGACCGATATCCTGTGGTGAAGGGGTAGTTCGCGTGACACGAGAGACGATCGATATTTCTGGTCGCGAATGAGGCGATGGTGGTCGCGCGCGGCGTGCTCGGGCCCCCACGAGCGGCAGCCGTAGATCGACACGCAAAGCGTCGCGCAACCGACCAGGCCGGCGACGAGATCTGGCTGACGGCTGGCCCAGCACGACCTAGGGATCGTCACAGCCAAGCTGAACGGGCTCGAGGCAGCTCGAGCGAAGGCAGGCAACGCGAAGGTTGTGGCGCGACCGATGGCGGCCGCGGACGTCTCTGCCTGGCGCCGCCTGGCGCCGCGGTTTCGCTGCGACTTTGACAAGCGCGAGAAGGTGGAAGGCTGGGGCGATCGGTCGGCGTATTTTTCGTGGGGGTGACGCGCGAAGCCCCCTAGAGGCGTGCAGAAGTCGCTGCAGAGGGCTCGTCCCGTAACGAACGCCACGCCAAATACGGCCGACTCTCAGCCGTCCCGCCAGCCGTGTGCCGCGACGTCCCCGACGCGGGACTGCGCGGAGCTCGAGCTGCTGGGTCCGGCCGCCTCCTCCGTCGCCGTTCGAGCAGTCCGAGCGACTCGCTGGAGTCCGACCGCGGAGCGCCCGCCCGTGGCTCTCTCGACGGAGGTGCGGCCACACTCCGCACCGAGCACGCAGCCGGCGACCGCCGAACGCACCGCTCGTAGCGTCGAGCGACGGCGGTGGCGCGCGAACCAGGTTCGGATTTTCTGCGCGGTTGTGTGATCCAACCCTTCGGGCCGTCGTCTTCGTCAGCATCACCATGCGCCGCTGCGATCTCTTCGACACGTGACCCCGTCGCGAGATCCGGCGTCGCGCGGGATGCAACCCGCCAGCAAAGCGACAGCTCGGGCCTCGAACGCAACACAGCTGGTCGATTGAGAAACACGTAGTGCCGACGGTGGGGCGCACTTGGGGCGTCGTGGGTCGAATTCACGAAGAGAGGGCGAAATGCTGGATGTGCCGGATAGAAGAAGCAGCGTTGAATTCCACGAAGGGGACTTCCTCGTAAAGACCCTCGAGACGAAAGTCGACCTGACGAAGGCCTATCAACTGCGACATCGTGTCTTTGCCGAGCGACTTGGTTGGGTCCCACAGACCGCGCAACGTCAAGAAACGGATATGTATGACGCGTGGGGTGTTACGCTTGGGCTGTTTGGCGGCGAAGGGACGCTGCTTGGAGCAGCGCGCCTGCTGCCCGGCTCGGGTGTATTCATGTTGGAGAACGAGTTTCGGTCGTTGCTTCCCGCTCATCACGTCATCCGCAAGGAGAGTGACACGGCTGAAATCACCAGGCTCGCCGTTAGTCCCGAAATTAAGGATCGGAATTTCGCGACTCGCGTCATGTTGGGGGTGCTAAAGGGCGCCTATCAGTGGGCCGTCCGGAACAATATCCGCTACTACTACCTCGAAACAGAGCCCCGATTCTTGGTGTCGCTGCGCATGCTCGGGTTTCCCTGCGAAGCGATCGGCCCAGCCGTCAAGCTGCCGCCTGCGGGTGTGGAGACTGTCGCTGCTTTGTACGACATGGTCCGCTTCGATCGGGAGAACGGGGAGCGTCGGCCGGATTTTCTCGCGTGGATCTCTACCGTGGCAATGCCGAACGGCGAGATGGTATCGAAGCGAGCATCGCTCCATCGTGAATCGGAGGCATCGTTCGGGAGTTCGTGGTGACGGCGCCTTCGGATTGACGACGAACGCGCTTGCGAGTTTCGGCGACGTGGCGAGGGCAACTGAGCCGGCGACGGCCCAGCGGTAGACGGATCCCCCTCGAGCTCGTACGATCGCTCGATGTTCGGATCGGTGATTGCCTTGACGCTCCTGCTCGACGTCGCGGGAACCGACGAGGAGAAGCGAACGTTGTGGACCGCCGTCGATGACGTGCGGCGATCCCTCGCGCTGTACCAAGCGGTGCTGCGCGTGCAGCCGAAATTGCGCCCGTTTCCTCGTGTACTGCGACAGAAGCGGCGACACCTCAAGCGCCTCCTCAAGCGGTCCGCGGCCCGTGGCCATGGCGTTCCGCCGGTGCTGTGGGACGCCACGCAGATCAAGGTGCCGCCGGGAAGAAAGGCAGCGTGCGCGCGGGCCGTCGACCAGGAGTTGCGCAACGCAGCGATCTACGAGACCGCGTTGTCGATGGCCGTGGCGCCGAGTGTCGGTGCGTGGCGATCACCGAAGCCACGCGCGGAACTCAGCGAGCGCGGCCACCGGGAAACACACCGGCGTGGCGGGATCAACACATGCATAGCCGTCGCGGCACCCGCCACCATCGCTGCACGAGCGCAATAGGAGTTCCTGGGCGCGTGCGCTCGCACAAGTCCACGGGTCGCCGGCGTTAGCGCATGCCTCCAAGTCAGACTGGAGCGGGACACGCACGGGTGTCCCATCCTTTGCGCGTACAAGGTAGCCTCCGGGAAACCAGGGACTGGGCGCACGGCAGCCAGTGTCGCCGTTTCGGCAAGGCGATCCAGTGGCGGCGGGATCCGACCAGCAGGTGCCGAACGCGAAACCGGGCGTCTCAAGGCAGGCATGCCCGGCGTCGCACCTGAGCCCGTCTATCGGCGATCCCGGAATACTGCAATGCGATCCGTCTTGCGAGAGGTCGGTGGAGTTGTGGAGTCGGCGGACTGCCTGCGGTTCTCGCCCTTGGGCGAGAGCCTCCAGGTAGTCGCGGCGCCAACCTAGCTCGGCGCGAAGGTGTGGACTCGCTGCGTCGAGCAGCGCGCTCTCACCACCACGGCCCGGCAAATGAAATCCCGAGACAGACCGCTGTCGATGACAACCCGTGCACGTCACGCCGTCGAGCCGATGACGAAAAGCCGCCGGCCTGGCGTATGGTTCCGGCAGCGTCGGTCCGCGAAAGAACGACGCAGGAAACAACCCGGAGTACGGACCGACGTCGTACTCCGAGGCCCCTTGCCCGACGACCGAGCCATACGGCGGTGGCTCGAACGGCGAACCGGTTCCCTCAACAGAGAACCACCATACCGCAGTATAGCCAGGTCCTGACTTTCCGAAGGGCGAAGGGAGCGTCGACGGGGGTGTTCCGCGCACGATCGACTGGGCGACCTCCGGGCGCGTCAGCCATCGCGCTAACACCGGACGAGTGTTCACGCTGTAGGTCAGCCCCCATCCGGGCGTGATCCCGAGCGAGGTCTCTTTGTATCCCTGCTTTGATGGCTCGGGGATCCACGCTCGCATTTCGTTGCACGCGGCACCCGACTGAGCTTCGCCGGAGCGAGCGTTCATTTCCACGGCCAGTAAGTTGCTGCGGCCGAGCCGCGTCGGGTCCAGCGGACCCTGTGCCGCGAGGGCCTCTACGACGGCGGCGCCCTCTTGCACGTACCAGCTCCGCGCGACATCGCGGCATCCGTTGCCATCGTCGGGCTGTGCATAGATCACGTTGAACGCGATCGGCACGCCGCGCCTATCACCGTTCTCAAGTCTTTCCACGGCGCGGAAGATGAACCGGGTCTCGCCGCAGGTCCCCGGTCGAGAGTCGCGCTGGTCCACGCGATTGACTACGCCGACCAGCGAAAACTTGACCTGCGATCGCCGGAGCCAATTCGCGACATTCACCCGGGGTGGGCAGCCCTTTGGGCGCCGCTCAGCATTCGGCGTATTTAGGTAACCGTACGGGTTTGGACCGCTGGCGGCGGGGAGTTCGGCGGGCGAGGCTTCG
>CADEGN010000244.1 GCA_902826865.1 uncultured Myxococcales bacterium | reverse complement strand
GGAGAAGGCGATGGAGCGCTCGCAGCCGAGGCGCCAGCATGGCGAGGAAACCTCCGAGTCCGCCGACATGACGATCGCTATAGGCCGGCGCGCGAAGGCTCGCACCGTCCGCCTCGCGGTGGATCACGTCGAAGCTGGCGTTCGTACAAAACGGAGGATCGATGTAGACGAGATCCACGGCGCCAGCGAAGCGCGCCTGCCAGGCGGCCAGCACATCGAGATTGTCGCCCCACACGAGCTCGTTCGCCGGGGAGCACCCACTTGGCCCGTGCAAGTCGACGAGGTCGACGGGCCGCGGCGTCGCCTCGCGGCGATTACCCTGCGCGTCGTATTTCCCGGCCCAAACGACCTCGACGTCATCGGAGCGCGCCCGGCTCACCGCTCGTCCGCCCGCGCGTGTGATCCACGCGAACCGGAAAGGCTCCGCACGTAGGCCACGAGGACCGAGAGCGACGCCTCAGTGAACTGATCGCCGAATGCCGGCATGCCCGGCTCGCGCCCACGCTGCACGATCATGAAGATGGCCTCGTCGCTCAAAGCGTCGACGATCCGCCGATCGGCCAGGTTGCGCGCCTGCGGCTGCTCGGGCGTGGGACGGCCGTCGGCGCCGTGACAGCGGGCGCAGTACTGCTCGTACAATTGCTGGCCAGAGATCTCGCGCTCGGGACCGGTCGCCTCGCCGCACGCAGCGGCAATTACGAGCGCACCCACGACGGCGGACCGCAGCATGGCCCACGAGTAGCACGCACGCGGCGGGGGCTCCAGCCGTGCCGCGCGCGATGGATCTCAGCGCATCCGCAGGGAGGGCGGCACGGAGCCGATGCCCGACGATGCGGACGGCGCGGGCGCAGGCCCGGAAGGTGCGGATTCGACGGGTGCTGGGGACGCGGCGTCGCCCGGTACGCCGGGTTCGGCCGGGGGATCGGCCGGCTCCTCCGGGGCAGACTCCGCCGGTCCAGTCGCGTCGGGCCCGGGCTCGCGGCCCGCCTCGCGCTGATCAAGGTCAGCTTCGGGGGCAGCTTCGGGCTCATCAAGGATGATAAAGCCGTCCTTGTCGACGAGGGCACCGCGCGGGGCGATGAACTTGCCCTTGCCGTCGTACAGCCCAAGGCGAACTCCGAGGCTATCGTTATAAATGTCGACCGCACGGTCGTAGTCCCGACGTGCGCGCGAATAAAGCACGCCCGAAGTGATGCCGAGGGCGACCGCCGCCAGGCCGCCGCCGAGCAAGATTCCGCCCGTTCCGTTGAGATTGCGCAGGTCGAGGCCCTCACGGGCCGAGGCCGCGATCCCGGCGACGCCGACGATCGCAGACACGACCGTGAGCGCCGTGAATACTCGCGCGAGCCGCAACTTGCGGTGGGGCAAGGCCGCAGACGAGCTGGCATCGGAGCGCAGAACCACATCGAGCGACTGCCAGCTCCGCTTCTCGGCGTACGGGTTGGTGCCCTTGGTGTACCGCACGCCCTGGGGGAGCTGGTGGCGGTAGATCATGTTCTCGGCGTAGAGCGTTTCACGACCGGGCTCGGCGCCCTGGTCGTCCCGCGATTCGACCGCTTCGAGCCGGGCGAAATCCGTCGGCGCAAGCTGGGGGGTTAGCCCCATGCATCCTTGCCCAAGAGTCAGCGCCGTCATGAGGGCAGCGCTGCGGAGACATGCGGCTCGGACGGTCACGCCTGGCATCTACCCTAGCACGAGGGTCATCACGGCAGGGCGAACGGACAGGCCGCCGCGGCCTTACACCCGCCACGAACCCGGGGTGCCAAGCCGCGGGTGTGGGGTGGGACCCCGGCGCGTCGCCGAAACCGCCAACGCGCCGGGCTCGCCATCGGGCGCCGCAGCGATCCCACCGTGCGCCACGGCGATCCCAGCGTGCGCCACGGCGATCCCGCTGGGCGCCACGGCGATCGGGCTCCCGGGCTCGACACTGCGCGCCACGGCGATCTCACACTCGGGCTCGCCACGGCGCGCCACGGCGATCGGGCTCCCGGGCTCGCGCCGCCGGGGCTCGGCGGACTGGGCACCCGCGCTGTCGACCGGTCGCGACCCCGCCCCAGCACGACGGGCCACCTTGCTGCGCAACCGTTCGATCCGCCGCGGATCGCAGCCGCCCGCGAGTGCCCAGACGAGGGCTTGCACCGGGTCGGCGAGGCGGTGTTCGCAATCCTTGGCCAGCGCCTCGCATGCCCGCGGATGGCCGGGCCAGCTGGCTGCGATCGCCCGCCATGTCCGCGCGGCCGCGTCGCGATCCCCCGCGCGACGATCGAGCTCGGCCAGCCGGAGGGCGAGCTCAACGCTGCTCGGATCCCCACGGCGCACCCCGTGGCGCGCGAGGGCGGCGCGTAGCCGCACACGCGCACGATCGGACTGCCCGCTGGCGAGAAACTGCCCACTCGCCGCGAGCACGTCGGCGGGGCAATGGCTGTCTTCGCACGCCGTATCGCAGGCCGCCACCAATGCGGCCGTCCCGACGAGATCGAGCGCGTTGTGGTGGAGCACCGCCTCCACGTCGGCGGCGGTGGCGGCCGAGCGAGCTCCCGCCAGCCAGGCCTGCCCGATCGCCGCGATCTCCATTCCGCTGCGATCGCCCTGCCGCGGTGGCGCTCCGAGCTCGCTGCCCTCGAGCGCGAGCAGACGTCGATCGGGGTAGCGGTGCCCGAACACGCGGCGACAAATGGGCAGAAGATCGATCATGCGAGCGAAGAACAGGTCGTGCAAATCGGCCGTCCAGCGCCCGAGCCGTCGCATGCGGATCATTGCGAGATGCCGATCGAAGCTGGCGCCGTTGTACGAAACCAGGCCGTGGCGCCCGAGCCGGGCGAGCAATGCCACCACGTCGTCCCACATGGCTGCCTCGCCGCTGACGCTATCGAGACGGAACTGATGGATCGCGAACCGACCGTCTTCGTCGTAGGCCGCGATCCCGACCACGAACGCGACCGCTTCGGCGACCCCGAGCCCGGTCGTCTCGAGATCGAAGATCGCGGGCGCGCCAGCCGGGCTACGCCCTGCCAACCGCGCCGCCGCAGCTGCAAGACGATCACAGGCCGGCGCGGTCAACGACCCCAGCGACGGGGCGACCACGGTGCGGGCGAAGTACCCGCTCACGTCGGTCCCTCGAGCATGGCCGCCATCGCCCCGAGCAAACCGAGCACAGCTCGGCGATCAAGGGTTTGCGCGAGATCAAGGTCGCCTGCGACCTCACCCATGCACGTAGGGCACCCACGGGCACAGCGGCAGCCCCCAACCGCCGTATGGGCGCGCAGCATCAGACCGGCCCCCATGGCCGCCGCCGTGACGGACAGCCCCGCCCCACCGGGGGACCGATCGAACAACACCACGTAGGGCTGGGCCGTCGTCGCGAGCACGGCGTCTGCCGTGATTCGATCGCCCGCGAACACACCCCCGAAGCTGGCTGGGTGCCCGGGGGTAATCGCGTGTCCCAGATCGGACGCGTCACACATGAGCAACATCGCAGCGGTGTGGTGGAGCGCATGACCGGCGGCGAGGGTCGCAGCCGCGCGCAGTGGGGGCGGCAGCGCAGCGAGAGCCGCCCCCGGCACCGGCCAGAACGCGGCGCGGGTGTGGAGCTCGAGATCGGGGAGCTGGATCGGGCCGAACCCAATGTTCTCATGGGAGTCGAACCGGATCTTCTTGAAGCCGGGCACGCTGCGAACCACGTGGGCTTCGCCGACGCCGGCGCGGGGCGGTCTATCGGCGAGCGCCGGTGCATCCGGATCGATCACGCGTACCCGGAGTTTGGGCACCGCCTCGGTGTAGTAATCGGCCGCGACCGCCCGCACGTAGGCCTTACGCCCCTCCCAATCGAGGGTGCGAACCTCGAAGGTTCGGCCCTCGATGGCGTGAATCGCCCCGGGGTGGAGGTACAAAGGACCGTCTTCGAAGGCAACCTCGGCGAGGATCTCACCCGTGTCATCGACGACCTCGAAGTTGTCGGCGATGGGCCCGCGTAGATCGACCGTCTCCGCCGCCGGTGCGCCCGAGGCCGAGAGCACCACCTCGTCCGCGCCATCGCCCCGCTGGACCAGGGCGCCGCCCGCGATCAACGCAGCGATTGCCCCTGACAACTCGGCGGGCGACAGCTGCCCCCAGCGTTCGCCGGGCTCGAGCGGACGCTCTTGCGCAGCGCAGCGCAGGTGCCCGCACAGGACCTCGGGGTTGTCGGGATCCGCCACGGCGCGCTCGACCGACTGACCAAACACGAACCCAGGATCGGCCGCGACAAACTGATCGATCGGGAGCGACGAGAGCACCACCACCCCCAACGACGCGCGGCCGCGACGCCCGGCGCGGCCGAGTCGCTGCAACGTGGCCGCACGGGAGCCGGGATAGCCAGAAAGCACCACCACATCCACGCCGCCGACATCGATGCCGAGCTCGAGGGCGTTGGTGGTGGCAATCATGCGGGCCTCGCCCGAACGCAGGGCCGCTTCGACATCGCGCCGACGATCCGGCAGATATCCCCCGCGGTAACCTCGGATCGTGGCGGTTGGCGATGCGCGGCCGGGCAGCGGCCCACCGTCGTCGCGTTCGTCGTCCTGCAGGTAGCGGGTGAGGAGCTCCACGGCCTTGCGGGTGCGGCAAAACACCAGGCTTTGCACGCCGGCGCGTCGGATCTCGGTGGCCACCGCCCGTGTGACCTTGAGGTAGTCGCGACGTACCCCCACGACGGGATCGACGATCCGGGGGTTGACCACCAGGTACGTGCGAGGTCCGACCGGCGCGTGGTCCTCGGTCACGCAGACCGGCTCGGGGCGCCCCGTGAGCACCGCGGCCAACTCGGCCGGGTTGGCAATCGTCGCCGAGCAGGCGATCACCTGGGGCGCGGACCCGTACAGGGCGCACACGCGCCACAGTCGGCGAAGCACGTTTCCGACGTGGCTACCGAAAAGCCCGCGGTAGGTGTGGAGCTCGTCGACGACAACGAAGCGTAGGCCGGCGAAAAATCGACCCCACCCTTCGTGCATGGGCAACACGCCCTGATGCAGCATGTCGGGGTTGCTCGCGACCACCCGTGCGCGGGTGCGCGCCGCCCGTCGCTGATCGGGCGGGGTGTCGCCGTCGAACGTGGCAACGCCAAGGCGCGCGGCGGGCCCGAGCTCCCCGGCGAGCTCGCGCAGCGACGCGCACTGGTCGCGCGCGAGCGCCTTGGTCGGAAACAAGAGAAGCGCGGTCGCGGTGGGATCGGTCAGGGCCGCGTGGGCGATCGGGACGTGGAAACACAGCGACTTGCCCGACGCGGTCCCGGTGGCGATGACCACATCGCGACCGTCGAGCGCGGCCTCGAGTGCGCGCGCTTGATGCAGGTACGGGGCGTGGAGATCTCGTCGCCGGAGCGCCTCAAGCAGTCGAGGATCCAGGCGATCCGACCAGTGCCCGAATGCCCCGCATCTTGCAGCGATGCGATGCTCCGCGACGACCTCGAGCTCGGGTCGCGCTCGCAGGGCGCCGACCAGGGCCTCGAGATCCGTGGAGGAGGGAACGTCAGCTTCTCCCGCGCCGGCTTGAGCAGAAGTACCGTTGCCTGCCCGTTGAAGGAGGATCCGAGCGCGGGAGAAGCCTGACGAATCCTCTAGCATCGATTGGATCGTCACGCTCGATCTGAACGGACAATCCTCAGTATCATCTGTTCAGTCACCACGTCAAGGTTCTCGGGTACCTGCGTTCGCGGATCGTTGGGGCCAGTGCGCAGTAGCCGCCGGGTCCTGGCGGGGTCAGCCCCGTCGCCGACGTCCCGCACCCTTGCCCACTGGGCCGCGCCTTGCGGCAGACACGCGGGGGCGGGTCGCCGGCCCGGGACCCGTCACGCGGATCGGCGGGTTCGGCTCCCCGGCGCCGGTGGGTGCCGGGCCTTCGGTTTTCAGGGCTGCGAAGTGGGCGGACCAGGCTGCGAAATCGGGCGGGGGTTCCACCGCGAAACGCAGCTCTCGATCGTCCTGCGGGTGGCGAAACGCCAGCTCTGCCGCGTGCAACAGGACGCGATCGCTGCGCTCGGCTCGGCGCAATCGCGGCACATCTCGGCCGCGATCGTAGACATGTTCGCCGACGAGGGGATGGCCCGACTCGGCGAGGTGGATCCGAATCTGGTGGGTGCGCCCCGTTTCGAGTCGGCATCGGATCTGCGACACCCAGTAGCTGCGGCCGTCCTCAAATGCGGGCGCGTCCACGGCAAACACGATCAATGGCTCGACGAACGTGACCGAGCGGCGCGCTCCCGCGGGGGGTCGACCGTGCCCGCGCCAACTCCCGCGCAGGCCGTCGCCGCGATCGCCGATGAGCCAGCTCTCGCGCACCATCGGCGTGATCGCGCCGTGGGCCCACGCGAGGTAGCGCCGGTGCACGTCGTGGGCGCGAAACTGCTGGCCCAGGTGCCGTTCGGCCATGCGCGTCCGCGCGAACACAACGACGCCGGACGTCTCCTTGTCGAGCCGTGAGACCACCCGCAACGGCGGCACACGCCGACCTTCGATCCGCGCCAGGGCCAGCGCCACCCGCTGGACCAGCGTGTCGTGTTCATCGTCGTCGAACGGCACCGTCGAGATTCCCGCCGGCTTGTCGACCACCACGACGTCCGCGTCGATGTGGAGCAAGCGGTCCGGATCGATGCGCGTGGCCGGGATCTCGGCCACACCCCGGGCGAAGACCTCGATCCGGGCCCCCGCCGCCACACGAACCGCTGGATCGCGAACTAAGACGCCGTCGACGTGGACGTGGCCGCGCGCACACTGGGCCTTGGCCTTCGACCAAGGGCAAGCGACGACGGTGCGGACGATGGCGGCGACGGTCTGGCCGTGCTCGTCCTCGGCGACCACGTGGACGTGCGCGGGCGTCATGGTCGCTCCGGGACGAGCACGAGCTTGCCGACCGAGGCCCCGGTCTCCAAAAAGCGCTGCGCCGCCGCGGCCTCGGCCAGCGGGAACGTGCGAACCGGCGGCGGGCGAAGCAGGCCGTCGTCGAGCCAGCTACACAGCTGCGCCATCGCCGTGTCTAACACGCGTTGATGATCAAAGAGGTAGCTGAGGTTGAAGCCCATGACGGAGCGGTTTCGATCCGTGAGATCGAAGGGGGAAAATCGCGGCGTACGGAGGAAATCGAGGAGGAGCCGCCACCAGCGTAGGCGCTTGCCGGCGCGGGGTAGCATCGAATGGAAACCGTAGACGATCAGCCGGCCCATCGGCGCGAGGTGGGCGAAGCTAGCGCGCAACGTGGCGACCCCATTTGCATCGAGGATGACGTCGTAGCCGACGGGAGCGTGGATCTCGGCGGTCGGCCACAGCCGCTCACGCGCCCGATCGATGACCGCGTGGGCGCCCATCTGCCGCACGATCTCCACTTTTTCGGTACCGCCGACCACGCCGACGACGTGGGCGCCCAAAAGCCGCGCGATCTGAACCGCCGCGCCGCCGACTCCACCGGCGGCGGAATGCACGAGCACCTGGGCTCCCGCGCGCGGACGTCCGAGCTCGACGAGGGCGTGATGGGCGGTGAGGAAAACCGCGGGAAACCCGGCCGCCTCGACCATCGTCAACGCGCGGGGCTTGGCGAACACGAATCGGCGAGGCACGACGATGTCGCTGGCGTAGCCACCGAAGCGCGTCACCGCGACCACTTCGGCGCCCGGCGCGAGGTCGGTGACCGAGTCCCCGACGCGTCGCACGGTGCCGGCGACCTCGAAGCCGGGCGTGATCGGCCAACCGACATACTCTCGCGCCGAGCGGTAGAGCCCCATCCGCACCACGCAGTCGGCGTAGTTCACACCCGCGGCGGCCACCTCGACGTGGACATCCTCGGGGCCGAGCATGGGGAGCACGGCGGGTTCGAGCCGGAGGCGATCGTAGCCGCCTCGGCGATGGATGACGATCTTCTGCATGATGGAGGCCTCGGCCGCCGCCAAGGTTACGGCCGACGCGCCGGCGAAAGTAGCAGCCGGACCCGGGCCATGGCAGCCTCTCCGGCGCGATGATCGATCGCGAAGCTTCCGGTGCGCTCGACGACGTTCGCGTCCTCGAGCTTGGGCAATTGCTCGCCGGGCCCTACGCGGGCGCGCTGCTCGCGGGCTTCGGCGCCGACGTCGTCAAGGTCGAACCGCCCGATGGCGGAGATCCGCTCCGACGCTGGCGCGGCCTCGACGGCGACACGTCGCTGTGGTGGCGCTCGCTCGCCCGCAACAAGCGCTGCATAACGGCCGACCTGCGCGTCGCCGAGGGGCGCGCCCTGCTGCGAAAGGTGATCGCCAACGGCGTCGACGTGGTGATCGAGAACTTCCGGCCCGGCCGCATGGAGGCATGGGGCCTCGGCCCCGCCGATCTGTGGGCGATCGATCCTCGGATCGTGGTGCTCCGGATCAGCGGCTACGGGCAGGACGGCCCATACGCCGCTCGGCCCGGCTTCGCCAACGTGGCCGAGGCCGTGGCTGGCTTGCGTCACCTGACCGGTGATCCCGACGGTGCGACGGTACGCAGCAACCTGAGCCTGGGCGACACACTCGCGGGTCTGTACGGCGCCTTTGCTGTGCTCGCGGCATTGCACGAGCGCTCGCGCAGTGGCCTGGGCCAGGTGATCGACTGCGCCCTGACCGAGGCGGTGTTTTCGGTGCTAGAGAGCACGTTGCCCGAGTTCGATCGTCTGGGCATCGTGCGCGCGCGCAGCGGTGCCGCGGTCCCGGGCATCGCCCCCTCGAACACGTACAACTGCCGCGACGGCGAGCTGGTGATCGGTGCCAACGGCGACGCCCTGTTCGTCCGCCTCATGAAAGCGATCGATCGTCCCGAGCTCGCCGACGATCCACGGCTTTGTCACAACGACGGCCGCGTGGCCCACGTCGGTGAAGTCGACGCTGCGATCGCCGCTTGGTGTGCGACCAGGACGAAGGCCGAGGCGCTCGCGGATCTGCTCGCGGCAGAGATCCCATGCGGACCGATCAACTCGATCGCCGACATCGCCCGCGACCCTCAGTTTTTGGCCCGCGGGATGTTCGAGCGCTGGCCGCTGCCCAGCGGCGCCGAGACGGCACTGCCCCGCGTCACGCCCGTGCTCTCGCGCACTCCGGCCGCCACACGCTTCGTCGGGGCGGCGCTGGGCAGCCACAACGCCGAGATCTACGGCCAGCTCGGCATCGATGCCACCGCGCTGGCCGATCTGCGCGCCCGCGGCATCGTCTGATCCCGACGGCGGCCGCGTGCGCTCGGCGCCGCTGCTACGATCACGCCATGGCCCGCACGCGTGCCCGTGGATCGAGCTTGCCGCTCGTCGTCGGCCTCGCGATCTTCTGCGCGTATTTCGTGGCCGCACGCTTGGTCGGCAACCTCTACCCGCTTTCGACCTTCGAGATGTACAGCCGACCGGCGCCGGAGTGGGCGGCGCGCGTGTTCGCCCGTGACGCGGACGGCCGACTGCACCGGGTGGACGCGTTCGTCGGCTGGCGATGCCCCGACCCGACCGATCTGCGGGCCGCGCTCGCCTCCTGCGGCGCCCGACACATCGCCCTCGACTACGTCGTTCGCGATGACCAGGTCGCGATCGATGATGGGGACCCATCACCCGCCGGGGAACCGGTCGAGTTGATCTCGCGCGCACAGCGGGTCGCAACCGGCCCTGGCGAGCGCACGCACGTGTGCCGAATCGCGACGTGCACGGCCACACGACGGGGCTCGCAGTGACCAACCTCGGTGCGGCATCGTTCTGGGACGGCCACGATCGCGCGGCCCTGCGGATCGGGCTCGCGTTGATCGTCGGCATCGAACTCGCGGCCGAGTGCAGCCAGATCGCCTGGCAATCCGGCGATCCGCATTTCGGCGCCACGGGGACGATTGCGGTTCGTCTGGCCGAGATCCCGGGCGCGGCTTGGATCCTGCTCGCCCTGGCGCTGGGCGGCCTCGTCGCGCTCGGGTTGGATCGCGCGGCCATCCTCGGCGGCGCGTTGACGCTCGCGGTCGGGGCGATGATCTCCGCCTGGCAAACCGCCCTGGTCGGATCGCCGTCGCGCAATGCGTTCTTTCCTGGGGCAGCGCTGCTCGGCTGGATCCTCGGCCAGGCATGGGCGTGGTGGTTGCTCCCCGGGCAGCGGGCACTTGCCAGCCGGCCGCTCCGTGAACGACTCGGTGAGGCCGGCGCGCTCGGCTGCATCGCCGCCGCCTACGTGGGCTCGTGCGCGAGCAAGTTGATCGTCTCGGGTAGCGAGTGGGCGGAGGGGATGCAGCTGCGCGCGTTGATCCTCCGACAGTTGCCGCCGGTCGAGTGGGGCTGGGTGGCGGCGTGGCGAGCATCGATCGTCGACCACGATGTCGCGGCCGCGGCCGCGGCCGTCGCCACCTTGGCGATCGAAGGCGGCGCGTGGCTGTTGCTCGTCGGCCCGCGTCTCCGCCTCGCCTGGGCCGGCGCCCTCATCAGCTTGCACATCGCGATCCTGCTGCTGTGCACGATGCCCTATCTCGAGCCGGTCGCGCTGCTCGTTCTCTTCGCCGTGCCGTGGCCCCGCATCGCCGGACACCCCGCCCGCGCGACACCGGATGACAGCGCCCTGCCGCGCGCGCCCGCCATGGTCGCAGTGGTGCTCGTCGCGCTCGTGCTGATCGCTGGGCTACTTGCCCCCCTGGGCTGGACCGATACCCCGTGAGCGCCCACCGCGGTATCGTCGAGAGCGCCGATGGGGCGCACACCTCTCGCCGTCATGCTCGCGTGGACCGCGTGCGACCCCACGCCGAGGTCCGAGCCGTCGACGCTTGCATCCGCGCTGCCTGACGCACCCGCCTGTGATCCAGCCCGCGCCTGGGCGGACGATGACGTGGCCGCCGCGGACGCGCTGGGTGAAGCCATCGCCGCCACGCGAAGCCGCGGCGGACGCTGCGGCGAGCTCGCCCAGTTCCCACCCGCGCCAGCGCTCGCCATCGATCCCGTCCTGACCTGCGCCGCGCGCCTGCGTGCCCTCGCGCTGGCGGACCCCGAAGCGTTCGGGCACGCCGATGCCGACGACCGTCCACCGTGGGATCTCCTCGACGCACTCGGTTATTCGCCCGCTGTCGCCAGCGAGTTGATCGCGACGGGTGAAGTCGCGCCCACCGACTTGGTCGAGGGGATCTGGCGCGCGAGCCCCGTCCATTGCGCGGCCCTGCTCCCCGGCCGCTGGCGCGACGTCGGCATCGCCCGACGTTCGCTGCCGGTGACCGACGAACGACCGGAGCCGAGTGCGAGCTGGGTCGTGCTACTTGGCGAGGCCGTACGGTAGACGGCTGGCGCGATCCAATCGCCCGGCCGCTTGCAGCCGCGGTGAAGCTCCACGGGTTGCTAGTGTGGTGAGTCAGTGATCCGTGATGCTCAGAACGCCGTCATCGCGACCATGGCAAGGCGCCAAGACGAAGGAATACCGGGCGTATTCCGAGGAATGG
>CADEGN010000243.1 GCA_902826865.1 uncultured Myxococcales bacterium | reverse complement strand
CGCAGGGCCAGCCCCGAACGAGGCCGCACCTGGCCTTCGAAGCCCGTGTCGATCGCCACGGCCAGGCCGGTCGGGACCGCCCGACGTTGCCCCGGCGCGAAGGTCCACGGGCCGTCTGGCAGGCACGCGGCAAGGTCGAAGCCGGCCGCGCCCTTCGTCATGCGCTGGGGAGGGACCGCGCCCTTCGCCAGCCGTGTGAATCGAACGCGGGGCATCGCCTTGCCGTGCGGGCTTCACCCGCGCATGTTGAGCACTTCGCTCGGGTCGACGCCGAAGGCGGCCTTGCGCGACAGGCGGATCTTCCCGGTCGGATCGATGTTGAGCACCTTGACCACGACCTCGTCCCCCTCCTTCAAGACGTCGCTCACCTGTTGAACGCGGCGGTTCTCAAGCTCCGAGATGTGCACCAAGCCGTCGGTGCCGGGCAGGATCTCCACGAAGGCGCCGAAATCCGTGGTCCGTGTCACCACGCCCTGATAGCAGGCACCGATCTCGGCCTCGGCTGTGATTCCCTCGATGATTCGCCGCGCCTTGGCGATCGACTCCATGCTCTCCGACGCGATCGTGACGAGGCCGTGATCGTCGATGTTGATCTGCGCACCGCTCTGCTCGACGATCGCGCGGATCATCTTGCCGCCGGGGCCGATGATGTCGCGGATCCGATCGACTTTGACCTGCATGGTCACGATCCGCGGAGCGTAGCGGCTGATGTCGGATCGCGGCGAAGGCAGAACCTCGAGCATGGCGTCGAGCAGAGACAGCCGCGCTTCTCGGGCTTGATCGAGCGCATCTTCGAGGACCTTGCGGGTGAGGCCCTGAACCTTGATGTCCATCTGCAAGGCGGTGATTCCGGCCTTAGTCCCCGTTACCTTGAAGTCCATGTCCCCGAGATGATCCTCGTCGCCGAGGATGTCGGTGAGGACGGCGATCTTCTCGCCCTCCTGCATCAGGCCCATCGCGATCCCGGCCACCGGAGCCTTGATCGGCACGCCGGCGTCCATCAGGGCCAGGCAGCCGCCGCAGACCGAAGCCATCGACGAGGATCCGTTGGACTCCATCGTGTCGCTGACAACGCGGATCGTGTACGGGAACTCCTTCGCGTCCGGCATCACCCACCGCAGGGCGCGCTCGGCCAGCGCGCCGTGGCCGATTTCCCGGCGAGAGTTGCCGCGGATCGGCTTGACCTCGCCCGTCGAGTACGGGGGAAAGTTGTAGTGAAGCATGAACGTCCGCTTGACATCACCACGCAGGGTGTCGAGCCGCTGCGCGTCATACTCAGTCCCCAGCGTTGCGGTGGCGTAGGCCTGGGTTTCACCGCGCTGGAACAGGCATGACCCGTGCGGGCGCTCGAACGGATGGACCTCGATGTGCAGCGGTCGAATGTCGCGCAGACCACGGCCATCGATGCGCTTGCCGGTGTCGATCACCGACTTTCGCACGATCTTCTTCTCCAGCTTGCCGAGGGCGGCGTCGATCTCGTCGAGGCGCGTTGGCTGATCGGCGAGGAACTTCTCGCGGGTTTGCTTTTCCGCGGCCGCGATTGCGTCGCGCCGCTCGTGCTTGCCCTTGATCGCCATCGCCGTCTTGAGCTTGGGCTCGGCGAACGCCATGACCTGGCCGACGAATGCCTCGTCGACCGCGGGTGGCGCGAAGGCACGCTTCGGCTTGCCCGCCCGCTCGCGCAGACGCAGCTGCAGTTCGATCAGCGGCTTCGCCGACGCCTGCGCGAACATGAGAGCGTCGATCATGTCTGCCTCGGTGGCTTGCGCGGCGCCACCCTCGACCATCACGATCGCGTTCGTGCTCACGCCGACGACCAGGTGGATATCGGCCCGCGCGAGGTTATCGAACGTGGGGAACGCGACGAACTTGCCGTCGATGCGGGCGACGCGGATGCCGGCGATCGGACCGTCCCACGGTGCCTCGGAGATCATCAGGGCCGCGGAGGCGCCGGTGATGGCAAGGACGTCTGGCTCGTTTTGGCGGTCGTGGGAGAGAACGTGGCCGATGACCTGGGTGTCGAAGCGGTAGCCCTTTGGGAACAACGGTCGGATCGGCCGGTCAATCACCCGGCAGGTCAGGGTTTCCGCTTCCGTGGGCCGACCTTCGCGCTTGAAGTACCCGCCCGGGATCTTGCCACCGGCAAAGGCATTTTCGCGGTATTCGACGGTGAGCGGCAAGAACGGCAGCGCCTTCGGTTCGGGCGCGGACAGGGCCGACACAAGCACCGCGGTGTCGCCGCAGCGCATGATCACGGCGTTGGTCTGCTTGGCGATACGACCGGTCTCGGCGGAGATCTCGATCTCGCCGACCTTGCAGGAATCGATGATGGTTTTCATGGGAAATAGCTCCGGGATGTCGTTGGTGGATGAACTGCCCGTCGGCGACGCGGCCGCGTTGTACAGACGAACACGGCGAGGCGGCGCTGCGCAGACGAACGCGCGCGTGGGCACGAAATGCAGCGAGGGGGCGTCGACTTTGGTCGCGCCCCCTGCTGGCTGTTACTTGCGGATGTTGAGCGCGGAGATCACCGCGCGGTAGCGGTCGAGGTCCTGCGTCCGGAGGTAGTCGAGCAATCGTCGACGCTGACCGACCAGCTTGAGCAACCCGCGACGCGAGTGGAAATCCTTGCGATGGGTGCGGAAGTGGTCCGTGAGATATCCGATCCGCTGGCTAAGCAGCGCGATCTGGACCTCGGGCGAGCCCGAATCGTTGGGGGCTCGGCGAAATTTGCCGATGGTCTCGGCCTTGCGATCAGTGGAGAGCGACATGGCGGGGTAGTTCCCTCTGACCAGCCGCCCGGGCCGGTCTCAATCCTGGATTTCTGTTTGTTGGCGCGGAGAATCCTCGTGGGGTCTTGCTTTGTCAAGCCATCCGATGGCTGGCCAAGGACCCCCGCCGGCGGCAAACTCTCACGGTTCGGGGTCGGACGACGGTGCGACCGCCGGGCCTGCGCGGACCAAACGACCCGGCCGGATGCAGCCCTCGGCATCGCGCTCGGCCAGGATCCAGCCCCCGGGCACTTCGACGACGACAGGGCCGGGCGGACCGGCGGGGACACCGAGCTGCACAGCCAGCCGGATCTGGCCGTGGAGCAGGCGCTGCTGCTCCTCCGCCGCAACCGCCAGCCGCGGGGCCGCGGGGAGCGCACTTTCGACCGGGCGCAGGGCGGCGAGCAAGCGGACCCGCGCGTCCTCCCGTGGGTGGTCCCCGGGGACGACGATCCGCGCCCGGGGGCGGCCGCGCTCCGCGTCGAACACGCAGCCGAGTCCGTCAACCACCGGTGGCTGGCGGAGATCGAACGCGCCGGCGCGCAATCGGTGGAGCGCGCCCAGGTGCGCGGGCGTTCCAGCGGCGGCTCCGATGGCCACGGCAATCGAGCGCAGGTACGTGCCCTTGCTGACGGTGAGCTTGGCCCACACGCTCGCGCCGCCCTCGTCCATCGCCACGTCGTCGACCGCGCGAATCGTCATCGTCCGTGGGGCGAGCACCACCTCTTCGCCGGCGCGCACGCGGGCGTGGGCGCGCTGGCCATCGACGTGGATCGCCGAGACCACCGGCGGTGGCAGCTCGAGAGAACCGCGGGTCGTCTCCAGCCAAGCGTGGGCGCGGGCGAGGTGTACGGCCAGCGTCGGGCCCGTGGCGGTTACCTCGCCGCTCGCGTCCCCGGTGGTGGTGGCGCGGCCGAGGACGAACCGCGCGCGGTAGACCTTGTCGGCGTCGACGTGGATCGCCGCGAGCTTGGTGGCCTCCCCGCAGCAAAGCACGAGAAGCCCGGTGGCGGGCGGGTCGAGCGTGCCACAGTGACCGATCTGGCGCGTGCGCAGGGCCCAACGCGCCCACGCGACGACGTCGTGGGACGTCGGTCCGGCGGGCTTGTCGACGACGATGACCCCCTCGGCCACGGACGCTGCCTTTACCGCGACCGGCGACCGGCCGCCAGCGCGCCAACGTATCCGGTCGAACGCGGCACTCGCCCCACGTTGGTTGTGCCGCACGCCCCGAAGCGCATAGGCTCCCGGGCACCATGCGCTCGCTGTGCCGCGTATTCGGTTCGTTCGCGCTTGCCCTCGCCCTCGTGGCGGCGAGCGGCGGCTGTGGCCCCAAGGACATGAAGAAGCTCGAGGTCCCCGCCGCCGGAATCCGGCTCGCGTACGACCTTGCCCCGGGCACCGCGCTGGACGGTCACCTCCGGATCGGCAATACCCTGCAGATCCCGAGCGTCGGCAGTCTCAATCGCTCGCTCGAGTGCAACGTCCGGATGGTGGTGTTGGGCGATGATCGCCAGCGCGGCGGCGCCCGGCTGCAGGCGACGTTTTCGCAGATCGACATCAAGTGGTCGCTCCCACCGGCTGCCGGGATCTCGACCGCGGAGTTTGTTCGCACGGCGACCAACCAGCTTCAGGGCATGAAGGTCACGTTCACGGCGCTGCCGAGCGGGAAAATCATCTACATGCCGGTGCCGCCCCCAGGGCTCCCCGTCGAGCTGAGCGTCTTCCTGGATCAGGTTCTGCGCGGGCTGGAAGATGCGTTTTTGGTGGTTCCGAAGCACGCGGTGAAGGACGGTGAGCGCTGGACGGAAAACGAGCGACGTGGGCGCAAGGGCAAGCTCGGGCGCTACGTCGAAGGCAAGGTTGAGACCCTGGTCGAAGGGCTCTTCCGGGATGCTGGTCGCGGCGAGGACGTCGTGCGCCTCGCCATCGTCCACGAGCGCAAGGAGACCGTGACCACCCAAGATGGGGCACGGGACAACGAGAGCACCGGGAAATCGACGGTATTGTTCTCCACCGGCGGCTACCTCGCGAAGCTCGACGGCGAGTCGCGCGACTACGACCCGGTCCGCGGCATGAACTTTCGCAAGATCGAGGTCACGTGGAAGCCGGCCGCGCGTGCGCCGGTGGCTGGCGGGGAGCCCGAACCGACGACCGATCCGTGCCACCCCGACTACGTGGGCGAGGCGCAGTGCGAGGGCGCGGACGCCCAGAGCATCACCGATCCGTGCGACCCGGACTACGTCGGCGCGGAGGATTGCGTCGCGCCACTACCCGCCGAA
This sequence comes from uncultured Myxococcales bacterium, assembly GCA_902826865.1. Lineage (GTDB taxonomy): Bacteria > Myxococcota_A > Polyangia > Nannocystales > Nannocystaceae > Xiheibacterium. The sequence continues at coordinate 6,353 of CADEGN010000243.1, read as the reverse complement.
GCGGGCCCGACCCCATCGCCCGCACCGGTCGCACCACCGAGCTGAGGGCTACGTGTCGCCGCCGTCGATCCGCGGCACGCGTTTAGAAATCCCGCACGTGATCTCGTACGGCACGGTGTTGGCCCAGGCTGCGAGCTCATGCACGTCGATGGACTCGGCCCCTTGGCGCCCGAGCAGGGTCACGCGCTCACCCACGCGCACATCGGGCAAATCCGTGACGTCGAGCATGCATATGTCCATCGTGATGTTCCCGATCACCGCGCAGCGGTGGCCGCGGAGCAGCATCTGCGCCTGGCCGGACATCGCCCGCGGGTACCCGTCGCCATACCCGACTGGAATGATCGCCAGCTTGGTGTCGCGCTCGAGGCAGGCACGCCCGCCGTACGAGACACGCGCGCCGGCGGGCAACGCCCGGACCCCGTGGACTTGGGTGTGCATCGACATCGCCAGCTGAAGACCCGCCAACTCGACGTCGCGCGCCGAGGCGGCGCCATACAAGGCGATGCCGGGCCGCACCATGTCGTAGTGGGCTGGCCGGAAGCGCGCCATGCCGGCGCTGTTGCACGCGTGGCGGAGCGCAGGCTGGATCCCACGGGCCGTCATCGTCCCAAGACAGTCGTCGAAGCTGTCGAGCTGGCGCGCGCTGGAAATCTCGTCGGCAGGATCATCGGCGCAGGCGAGGTGCGTCATGGCACCCTCGAGCTCCACGGTCCGGCCTGCGTCGGCCACTAGCCAGTCGAGTACGGGGGTGAGATCGGACGGGAGCACGCCCAAACGCGACATCCCGGTGTCGATCTTCAGGTGGACACGCACGGGTCGAGCACCCGCGCGTCGAACCGCGGACGCAAGCATGTCGAGGTGGTCCACCGACCAGACGACCGGGCGCAGCTCGCGATGGACGATCACGTCCGCGGCGACCAGCGGAACGCCGCCGAGGACCACGATCGGGGCCACGATCCCGGCTTCCCGGAGTTCGACGGCCTCTTCGACGAGGCTGACCGCAAATCCCCACGCCCCGGCGGAGATCAACGCCTGCGCAGCTCGGATGGCGCCGTGACCATAGCCATCGGCCTTGACCACCGCGAGCACCCGGCAGGCGGGCCCGACGTGGCGGCGGGCGACGGCGAGATTGTTCGCGAGCGCCGCAGTGTCGACCTCCGCCCAGGTGGGTCGCATCCGCGCAGGCGTCGCCGGGACACTGGCGGCGCGGATGGTGATGGCGTCGCGGCCCAACCAAAGGGGTCGTAGCACGGTGTGTTTCGCCGTGGCAACGCAGGCCCGGCGGGCCCGGCGCGAGTCATTTCCGCCGGCGCGACGACGCGCGCGACCGCCCATCCGCGCCCACTCAGGCCGCTTCGCCCACCAGGCGGGGGTCGAGGACCATCCGGCGACCGCTCGAGCTCACCAGACCATCGCGCGCCATGGCGGATAGGGTCCGCGACACGGTTTCTCGGCACGAGCCCACCATGCGCGCGAGCTCGGTCTGCGTCGGGACCGGCGCCAGGATCCACCCGCTCGACGTCGGCGATCGCCGGCCCTGGCGCTGGGCGAGACGCACGAGCGTGCGGCGCAGGCGCTCCTCGACGTCATGAAGCGCGAGCGACGACGCGACGCTCTCAAGGTCGTGGAGCTTCTCGGCGACCAGTTGCATCAGGCGCGTCATGGTCTCGGGCTCGCGGCGCAAGTGCGCGGCGAGGACGTCGGCACCGATCCGCAGGGCCTCGACGGGGACGGCAGCGATCGCCGCGGTCGCTGTGCCGCTCCGATCGAACGCGCAGGTCTCCCCGAGGACGTCCCCCGGCCCCATCGTCATCAGGATGAGATCGCGCCCTCCCTGCGCGCCGCGCACCAGGTTCACCCGCCCGCGCAGGACGATGTAGATCCCATCGGGCGCGGCGCCGTCGTCGACGAGCGGCGCGCCGGCCGGCTTTCGCACCCGCGTGGCCGCCAGGGCCAGGGCCTCGATTTCCGCAGGGCGGGCGCCCGCAAAGGGCTCGACACAGGCCAAAACCTCCGCGTTCGGCAAACGTTCGAGCGGAATCGTGAAGCAGCGGGCGTCGGTGGTCATGGGCATGTCCCCGGGGAGGAGCACGCGGCGTGCCATGGGCCACACTCCGTTCACGGAATCGGAAGACCGCAGAAATCACCTGCGCAAACGTAGCCAACTACCCATGCGGCACCCCGAGATCGGCTGTTGCAGAAACCGGACGTCAGTGGCTGCTTCCGCGGACACCGTGGCTTTTCGCTGCAGCGCCCATGGCGAAGATGACGTGAGCGCACCAGGCGACGCGCGACGCCGTGGTATGGAAGCACCCGTGGATCCGAGCGTGATCGTCAACGGCGAGCGGCGCCCCTGGCGCGACGGACTCACCGTGGCCGCGTTGCTCCACGAACTCGAGCTCGACGCGCGCCAGGTCGCCGTCGAATGCAACCTCGAGATCGTCGGGCGTGCCCGCCACGCCACCCACGTATTGCAACCCGGCGACCGCCTCGAGGTGGTGACATTCGTCGGCGGAGGATGATCCCGTGCACGACCCCATCGAATTGGCGACAGAGGCGGACACCTGGACGCTGGCCGGCCGATGCCTGCGCTCCCGTCTGATCGTCGGGACTGGAAAGTACAAGGACGCGGCGGAGACGAAGGCCGCGCTTGCGGCGAGCGGCACCGAGATCGTCACGGTCGCACTGCGGCGGGTCGACCTCAAGGCGAAGGACAATCTTCTGTCGTGGATCGACCGCGATCGCTACCTGCTGCTGCCAAACACTGCGGGATGCTACACGGCGGACGAGGCGGTCCGCACCCTGCGGCTCGCCCGTGAGCTCGGGATCGCCGATCTCGTGAAGCTCGAGGTGATCGGCGATCGCACAACTCTTTTGCCCGACAACGAGCAGACGCTGCTGGCCGCCCGCACGCTGCTCGACGAGGGCTTCACGGTGCTGCCGTACGTGTCCGACGATCCGATCGTGTGCGGCAAGTTGTCTGACATGGGATGCGCGGCAGTGATGCCGCTTGCGGCACCGATCGGCAGCGGCATGGGGATCCGCAACCCGCACAACCTCAAGATGATCCTCGAGCGCGTGAACGTGCCGGTCATCGTCGACGCAGGCGTCGGCACCGCCAGCGACGTCGCCGTGGCCATGGAGATCGGTTGCGACGCAGTGCTGCTGAACACGGCGATTGCCGAGGCCAAGCGCCCCGTCGAGATGGCGACCGCCATGCGCTACGGTGCGGTCGCGGGGCGGCTGGCCCATCTCGCCGGTCGCATGCCGATCCGTGCCCACGCCGCTGCGAGCAGCCCGAGCGTCGGCGTCATCGAGTGATGCGCCCACGTCTGGTCGCTTGCACGCCCCCGACGGGGCCCGTCCCGGCCGACGGCGTCGACGTCTGGATCGCGGCCGGGCTGGATCTGGGCACCTTGGTGCTGTGGCTGCGCGATCCCGAGGCGTCGCCGGCCGAGATCCCCAACGGGCGACTCGGACCGCTTCTGTGCCGGGCCCGTCGTCACGGCATCACGACGGTGCTCGGCTGCGGCCCCAACGCCGTGACCGAGGCGGTCGCAACGGTCCGCGCCCATGGTCTCGCAGGGATCCATCTGCGTGGGGATCCGGGCCGGGCGGCCCTGCTCGAAGCGCGCGACCGCCTCGGCGACGGTGCGCTCCTCGGTCGGTCATGTCACCGCCCCGCGAGCGATCACGACCTCTGCGACTATGGGGTATTCGGCCCCGTCTTCGCACCGTACACGGCGAAGGCCGTGGTCCCCGCGCCGCTCGGTCTCGACGCCCTTGCGCTGGCGTGCGCCGCCCCGGGCGCCTGGCTGTTGGCCCTTGGCGGGATCGACGGTCGCAACGCCACCGCGTGCATGCGCGCCGGCGCGGTCGGGCTCGCCGGGATCCGCAGCTTCTTTGGTGAACCGGCGCGTCTCGCCCAAGATATCGCCGCGCTCTGCCGCGCCCTCGAGGCGGCAACCCGTGCCCCGCCCGCCGATTGATCCGAGCCAAGCCCCTGCCCGCCCGCGCGACCACTCATGGTCGACGCGCTTGGCGTGGACCGTGCTCGTCGGCGGCGCGGCACTGGTCGTCGCACGGCTGTGTTGTGCCACGGTCGTGCGCGTCCACGGCGACGGCATGGCTCCGACACTCGTGGACGGCGACCATGTGCTGCTCGTGCGCGGCACCTGGTCGATCGACCGCGGTGACGTGATCGTCTACCGCGCCCAGGCTCCGCTGCCCGCCGGCGATCAGCCGGTGCCAGCACGCGAGCGCGACATGCCGCGCACGCGCAACCGCGACGGCCGGGAATTCCCCGACGCGCGCCGCCCACCCGATCGTTCCCTGCGCAACACGGCCGTCGTCGATCCGGAAGAATTCGGGCGTGAACTCGAGGACAACTGGCGGGACATCCAGGCCCGCGCAGAGGGGGCGCTGGCCGGTCCGAGTTACCGTGTGGGGCGCGTCCTCGCGGCCCCCGGCGACCCGATCCGGATCGACCGCGACGAGGGTGGCTTCGTGGTGCGCATCGCCGGGCAGACCATCGATCACAAGCCCGGTGGAGAGCTCCGCGTTCGCTTGCGCGAGGCGGGCACCCACGAGCCAGTTGCGCGGCGTGTCGCATGGGAGTCGAGCGGCGAGCGCCGCTATGCCGTCCTCGAGCGCCCCGGCGGAAGCTTGCCCGGCGGCGAGCTCGTGCCGATCGGCACCGAAGTCGAGGCTCCTGGTTACCTTGTGCTCGCCGACAACCGCGACGACGGTGCGTGCTGTGACTCGCGCGCCGTCGGCTTCGTGCCCGAGTCCGCGGTCCGCGGCGAAGTGGTCATCCGCCTGGCCGGCGACCCGTCCGCCCTACCCGACCTCGACCCGGCCGCGCGCGGCTTTCAATGGAAGCCCTAGCGCCTCGCATGGCGCGGGCCCGGTTGACGCCCGGACCGACCGCCGCTAGATTCGCCGCCCCTTCGTTGCCGCTTTAGCTCAGTCGGTAGAGCAGCTGATTCGTAATCAGCAGGTCGGCGGTTCGAGTCCGCCAAGCGGCTCCCCCATGTGATGGGGTTTGCGCGTAGTTAGCGAAGGCGGTGTTCGGCTGGGGACTCACTGGGGACTCACCAGGTCGGCAGGGCTGACGCCGCCGCACCCAGTGGGAGGGGCCGAGCCCGCGGCGCTGGTGTGCAACGCGTGGCGGACATGAAATTCCGGTCGGCTTATGCCGCCATCGAGCTGCCAGTCTGCCCAGCGCATGCAAAAAATAGATTCGAGCGGCGAGGCTGGGGTTGACGTCCTCGTCGACTTGTTCGAGCAGTTCGCTTCCCAGTGCGAGAGTCGCGGGCGGCGCTTCAAGCTGTTCGACGACGCTGACGTGACGACGAAGGCGCAACTCTTCTGCGCGCTCGCGTGGGTCCTCGGGGAGCGGCGGAAGCAACACGGCCGCCGCCGAGTAGGATCGCCGGGACAATGGCTGCGCCCAGAAGTCGACGCTGCACGGCCTTCCCGCGTCCGGCGTAGAGCCACTACGCGGCGCCGGTCGTCGCCGAACCGGCGCACGGGCCACGGCGAGCACTTACGCTGCAGCTCGCCGGGGCCATCGCGATGGCTGTGCCCGGGGCGTGGCTGTTGGCGCGCGCGGGGCCGTCCCAACGCCGACCCCGGGACGCCGGGCCCCGGCGCGTAAGATCCGCGGCTGTGCACGGAGGTGGTGTGGCTGTGCACTAGGCGGAGCCCGCGAATCACAGCGATGGGCACTGGCCGATCGGGCCCACTGGCGTCAACTCGAGTTCGATTGTGCCGCCGTCGCCCTCGCCGGTGAGGAACCGGAACACGTACCGCCCCTGCGGGATGCAGATGGTCATGGCCGATTGGACCGGGTCGACCTCCGTGAACGGTTGGATCTTCATATCGATCGGGACCCAGACAGATCGATCCGCACAGGTCTGCCCGCAGCGACGGAACTCGATCCGTCCCGGGTCGCTACCGCCCAGTCGCCGCGCACGGAAGTCGTAGGTGCGGCTCTCGCGGATCTCCACAACGCGCGTCGCCCATTGGTCGCCCCGCCGCGGACCCACGACATCCGGTTGCCCGCACGACACGTCGACCTCGACCAGGCGAGGTCCGTCGATCGGGATCGCTTCGGCGGCGCACTCGAACGCGTTCTCGCGGTAGTAGGTCTGCAAGCACCGGGGATAGCCATCGACGAGCTGGTCGACGACGTCGTCGAACGACGTGGAGAATACCGACTCGAACTTCTTGGCAGTCGCCGGCCAGTCGTCGCGCCACGTCGATGCTTCGTCGAAGGCGCGCAGCCAGTCGCGACCAAACTCCGCATCGAGGTACACAAAGCAGGCTCCGGCACGCGGCGCTGAGGGTTC
>CADEGN010000242.1:3143-11500 GCA_902826865.1 uncultured Myxococcales bacterium | reverse complement strand
CTCGCGTAGGGCGACCTCGATCGCTCCAACGTTCTGGTCGGTGTCCACCTGCACGTCTTTGCGGCCGGAGAGCACCAGGACTGGGACCTTGACCTTACGCAGGGTCGGGCGCGGATCATAGGCGAGAAACCACAGAAACCACGGGGTCAGCGTGGCGTCGATCTGGGACTCGATGGCCTTGGCGCTCGCGCCTTCATGCTTGGCAAGGATCTCTCGCACCCGCTGACGGGTGGCCTCGCTCGCGCCGCCTTTGCTGACGATCTCGAGCACCTCGCGCTGTTCGGCGACAGCTTGGGCGATCGTGACGTCGCTGGCGCCGCCCGCCGCCATGATCCGCTCGACCTGCTTGGGGAGCAGCTCACGCCCGCTCACGCCCGGACCGGCGATCATGATCACGAACGCGACGGACTTGTCCCTGGCCGCGGCCGCGGGCGCGATCAGCCCGCCCTCGCTGTGCCCTGCCACCCCGATCCGCTTGCGATTGACGCGGCCTTGGGTCCTTAGAAACGCCACCGCGGCGAGGGCGTCGCCCACGAAGTCGTCGGTGGTCGCGGTTTTCGGATCACCGGTTGACCCGCCGACGCCTCGGTCGTCGACGCGGAGCGTGGCGATGCCGTTGCGGGCGAAGTGATCGGCGATGACAAGAAACGGTTTGTGCTCAAAAAGTGTCTCGTCTCGATCCTGTGCACCTGAGCCACTGGCGAGCACCACCGCGGGAAACGGTCCGTCGCCCTTCGGCAAGGTCAGCGTTCCCGCCAGGCGGATCCGTGCGCTGGGGTTGTCAAACGTGACGTCGATCGCGTCGTACGGGAATGGAGGCGATGGCGTCTGCGGTCGCCTACTCGGCCCGAACGACGCAAACGTATCAGCGTCGATGGGGGTAACCTCGCACGGCAGCGAATGCCCACGTTGGACGAAGGCGCACGAGATGGTCTCGCCGGTCGTAGCGTCGCGAGTGATGGTCCACGTCGCGTCCGCTGGCGCGAGGCGAAACGACAGGCGGTCGGCGGCGATGACCACGTCGGTGAGAGCGAGGCGGTGCGCACCCTGCATGGGGATCTCGAGCGTGCCGCTGTTGGTGCCGCCGTCATGACGGAGTTCAACCGCGAATCCAAGCGCCACACCCGGCACCAGGACTTCACCCGCGAAGTGCTGTACGGGAGTGATTTCGCGCGGCGCGTCGGCCGGTCGAGCGGCGGTTGGAGCTGGCACGGCTGGCGGTTGCGTCGTCGCGGGCTTCGAGCCGCAGGCGAGCCCAGCGAGGGTCGTTGCGATCATCCATTTTCTCATGAGGTTTTCGATCCCCTGTTTCGTCGTCGGGCGAGCCGCCAGGAAAACCATGCGCCGGCGAGCGAGGCGACCACGGTCCCGCCGACGAGAATGAGACCTGCCGCCGAACTCGAGACGAACAGGCTGGCGAGCCCGCCGATCACGCCCACACCGACGAACAGGCGCCCGGTGAAGCGTTGGGTTCGCCGCCAAATGCCTTCGTCGGCCAGTGACCAACGCGTGCGAATGCCCATCACCCGATTGCGCTGGAGCTTGCCCATCACGTTGCCGAGTGACACGAGCAGGATGGCGAGCGCGAACGGAAGCACTCGGCCGGGAGAAACCGGCAACGCGAGCAACTCGCCGACGATCGCGAGGTGGATCATCGCGAGCACGCCGACGATGCCGGTCGCAGCGCTCGCCGGGGGCGCGCCTGGGCTGTCCGTGGGGTTGCGAAGGGCGGCAAATCGGCGCGCGACGTCGAGGCTCACGAGCAGTGCGGCCGCGGTGGCGGGTAGCGCGAGCAGGCCGACGGGCTTGCTGGCCCAGCCATCGGCACGAAAGTGGATGTCGAAGTGGATCGGGACGCGCACGTCGGCCGGAAGCCACCACCAAGCGACCGCCGAGGCGGCGAGCATCACGGCGATGAGCGCGAAGGTCGGGCGCAAGGATGCCATGTTCACGATGTCGCCTTCTTCGCGCGGGGGCGCGAACCGTTGCGAGCCTCGGGGCTGGCAGCCCGCGGGCCCGGAATCGCGACCGAAAACAGGTTCATGAGCCCAAGCAGCGACTCCTCGAGCACGGAGACGTTCAAGCGATAGGTGATCGTCGTGCCGCTCCTCCCACCGTCGATGAGGCCGGCGGCCTTGAGCACAGCGAAGTGGCCCGACAGCGTTGGCTTTGCCAGCTCGAATCGATCTGCCAGCTCGCCGGCGGTCATGTCGCGCTCGCGCAGAAGTGCGAGGATCTGACGCCGCGTGGGGTCGGACAGAGCCTTATAGACGGCGTCGATGGCCATGGCGAGCTTGCACCGCGTGGGTGGATGTTCGATATTTCGCGAACGACCGAAATATAGCGCCATGGAGCCCGGGCGCCAGCCCGGTGGGGTCGCAGGCGGCGTGAGCGTTCAGACATGAGAGGCTCGCAGCGCTCGTCGCGGCGTGCCGGAACCGGCGCGACTTGCCGAGCCTCGCGGGCGGCGGGATAGTCGCGAGCGCCCATGGACAAGACCTACCCGTCCGCCGACGCGGCCATCGCCGACATGACCGACGGCATCACGCTGATGGCCGGGGGCTTCGGCCTTTGCGGCAATCCTGAGAATCTGATCACGGCGATCGCACGCAAGGAGATCAAGGACCTGCACATCATTTCGAACAACTGCGGGATCGATGGTGTGGGTCTTGGCGTGCTGCTTGATGCGGGTCAGGTTCGCAAGATGACCTCGTCGTATGTCGGCGAAAACAAGACGTTCGAGCGGCTTTACCTCTCGGGCGAGCTCGAGGTCGAACTCGTGCCGCAGGGCACGTTGGCCGAACGGATCCGCGCTGGCGGGGCGGGGATCGGCGGCTTCTACACCCCGACCGGCTACGGCACGCCCGTCGCCGACGGCAAAGAAGTCCGGCAAATCGACGGGCGCTGGTACGTGCTCGAGCTCCCGCTGCGTGCCCCGTTCTCGATCGTCAAGGCGCACCGCGGTGACACCCACGGCAACCTTGTTTATCGCCGGACCGCCAACAACTTCAACCAGGCAATCGCGACGGCCGGGGCGATCACCATCGCCGAGGTCGAGGAGCTAGTGCCGGCCGGCGAACTCGACCCGGATCAGATCCATACCCCGGGCATCTACGTCGATCGCGTCGTGCTCGGCCGTGACTATCGCAAACCGATCGAGTTCCGCACCACGCGTCCGAGCCAAATTTAGCTGGTGGAGAACCGAGGCTCATTCCGAGGAGATTCAATATGGCGCTGTCCCGCGAACAGATCTGCAAGCGTGTGGCTCGCGAGCTGCGCGACGGTGATTACGTCAACTTGGGCATCGGTATGCCGACGCTGGTCGCCAACTACGTGCCCGTCGGCGTCGAGGTCGTGTTGCACAGCGAGAACGGCCTGCTCGGGATGGGGCCGTTCCCAACCGAGGACGAGGTTGACCCCGACCTTATCAACGCCGGAAAGCAGACGGTCACGGCCAATCGAGGTGCGTCCTACTTCGGCAGCCACGAGAGCTTTGCGATGATCCGTGGCGGTCATCTCGATCTGTGCGTCCTCGGCGCGATGGAGGTGAGCGAGCACGGTGATCTTGCCAACTGGATGATCCCTGGCAAGAAGGTCAAGGGTATGGGCGGCGCGATGGATCTGGTCGCGGGGGCGCGCCGGGTCATCGTCACCATGGAGCACACCAGCAAGGACGGCGCGCCAAAGATCCTCAAGGCGTGCACGCTGCCGCTCACCGGCAAGGCCGTGGTCCACGAGATCGTCACCGAGCTCGGCTACTTTCGCGTCGGTCCTGGGGGGCTCGAGCTGGTCGAGCTGGCACCGGGCGTGGGTACCGATGAGATCCAAGCCAAGACAGGATGTGAGCTGAGGGTTCCCGCGGCTCCGCAAACGATGGCCGTGTGACCATCTCACCTCGGCCTGCACCCGCACGTCGCTCGGGGGTACGGCCGACCAGTTCATCCGGCATGGCCCAACGCCTGCGGAACTCCGGTCGCGGTATTCTCCGACCCGCGCCATGGCCCGCAAGCTCACCGTGCGACTCGAAACCATCTCAGGGACCGTCGAACGGTTCTATGCGTTCGTCGGCTGCAAGAAGCGGATCGCCGCCGACGGCCTGACTCCCGCGTCATGGACCGGAATGGTTGACGACGATGAGGTCCACCTCAAGGTTCGTGTGTTTGGGGTCGGACGTGCGAAGTACCGCCTCATCATCGACCTTCCCGGCGTGGTCGACGATCAACGGCTCGAACTGTGGACCGACGACGGCTATGGTGAGATGGAGATGCGCGTATGATCGCTGCGATACTCTCGCTCGCAATGATCGTCGCGTCGACTCCGACAGCTTGGTTGTACAACGAGGCGTCGGCTGCATCGACGCAGCCGAGCGATCGCCGACCTGACGATCCGCGCGAGCCTGACCCGCCACCCGAGCCGGTGCCCGAGCCACCCGAGCCTCGACCTACGCCGGAGCCGGAGCCCGAGCCCGAACCGGAGCCCGAACCGGGCCCGGGTTCTCCCGACCCAACGCCGCGTTCGCCGTCGTCGGATCGCGTGACCGGAGCGCCCAATGTCGACGCGGATCTGAATGGAAGGACCTCCGCGATCGAGATCGGTGGTGATGTGATCATCAAGCCGCGATGCAACGACAAGGGCGCGTGCAACGGCGGCCGTGTCGGTTTCAAGACGCGGTTTCCCGTTACGCAGGAGAGCTCCACGGGGGGCCAGCGGGCCGCTGTGGACGCGCTCAACGGATTCACGTCGAGCTGGCGGGTCGGCGTAATCGGTGAGTACATCCGCGACATCACCCGGGACACAGGGCCTGCGAAGTTCCTGCAGGTTGGCCTCGATCTCGATTGGGGCGTGCAGACGTTCCGCTACTACCCACTGTCCAGCGGTTCGCGTCGGCGAACGAAGCACTCGATCAAGGGACTCGTGCGCGTGCTCGGGTACGTGCATGCGCCGCGGCGCCATCGCATCGCACCGCAGTTGGTCGTGCGTTACGACCGCAACTGGGCCGGCGCGCCGCCGATCGGCGTGGTCGATCCGAGCGAAGGGACGCTACCCGCGACGACGCAGGACGTCGTGACGAATCCGCCGACGACCAGGCCCGTGCTAACTGTGAATCTCCCGGTGTTGTTTTCGCTGCAGCGCGGCGGCAAGATCCTGCAGCAGCTCGGGTTCGGGCCGGTAGTGCGGTACGCCTTCGCCGGCCGAACGAATGCCTACAACCCCTTTGCCTCGGGCCAGACGCTACGGGGTGAGCTGTGGCTCTACTGGTATCCAACCGGCCAGGAGGGCCTCGATTTGGCGAAGACGAACGTCCGAATCGGAGCGGCGCCGTACATCGATGCGTACATCGTCGGGCGGGCACCGGATCAGGCGTCGACGAACTTCGGGGCGTTGGTCGAAGTGCGGGTGGGCGTGCGCGGGTACGAGTATTGACCCGCGCGGGCGTCCCCGAAGTTCTGAACGCGGCGGTCGGATCAGATATCGAGCGGCGAGCGAGCTCAACTGCGAGCACGTTGGGGACATCTCGCTCGCGAACGTCGATTCGCCGATCGGGGCGGGTCGACCCCCTGCGCGTAGGGCGGGTCGCCCAGGTCGCAGCTGGTCCCGCCGCAGCGCGCGCTCAGGATCGTCTCGATCGGGTCCAAGTCAGTGCCGAGCACCGTCTTGCGTCTTGCAACGGGCAAGGCCGTCGATCAAGGGGCCTTGCGCGCAAGTAAGTAAGTGCTTACTATCCAGCGCATGGGAGAGCTTCGCCGCCCATCCTTGGATCGACAGGTCGAGCTGACCGACGCCGCGCTGCGCATCATCGCGACCAAGGGCATCGCGGCCTTGAGCACGCGCAGCCTCGCGGCGCAGGTCGGGCTCTCGACCGGTGCGATCTTCAGGCACTTCGCCTCGCTCGAAGCGCTGCTCGACGCTGTCGTGGCGCGCGTCGAAGCCGTTCTCGAGTCCACGTACCCACCGTCGACGCTTCCCCCCGTCGAGCGCCTCGAGCGCTTCATCGAGGCTCGAAGCACCGCCGTGGGCAATCAGCTCGGTATTCTGCGGCTCGTTCTCTCGGAGCAGTTCCTTCTCGCGCTGCCAGAGCGTGGCTCGGCGCGCCTTGCCGCGTGCGTGCAGAAGACTCGCGCGTTCGTGCTCGCGTGCTTGCGCGATGGTCAGCGCGCAGGAGAGCTGCGCTCAGATCTCCCCGCCGGGACTCTCGCACCGATTGTCATGGGCACGGTGCAGATGCTGGCGCTCTCTCCCTCGAAGGCACGGCAGCGAGTTGCCGAAGCGCGCGCAGTTCTGGGTAGCCTGCTCGCGCTCCTCCGTTCGCCCGCTGTCGCCCCCACGTCGAGCAGAAGGAGTTCCCCATGATGCGTCTGATTCTCACCACCACCTTCGCGGTCGCTGCGCTGCCGCTCGGCGGTTGTGCCACGCAGTCCGCGGCACAGCACCACGCGGCGACGCTCGATGGCCCACCGAGCCGTGTCGTCGCGCTCCCCGGCACGCCGAGCACGGGCGAGCCGCGCGAAGTTCGGGTGCTCGTCGACGAGCCTGCGTTGAAACTCGCGAGCATCGTGCTTCGGGGCGGCACCGTGCTGCCGACACACCACTCGCAGGTACCGGTGACGATCATGGCCCTTCACGGCAGCGGTACGGTGGTGGCCGGGAGCGAACGGATTCGCCTCGACCCCACGCACGCGGTCGTCCTTGCGCCGAACGTTCCGCACTCCGTCGCGCCGGACACAGGGACTGATCTCGTGCTGCTCGTTCATCACCTCGGACGCGGAGAGGAGCATCACCAATGAAGACCGGTCGCTACAACGTGGGCGTGGGACTGCTCGTCATGGCGGGCTTCATGCTCTACGGGTTCCTCCTCATCTACTTGCGTGACTTCGCGCCAGACAAGGAAGCCTGGGTCGCCAGCTACTCGGTTGGCAAGCACTTCGAGGCGCGCCTCGCCCATGTCCACGGGAACCTCTTCGCGCTGCTCAACCTCGCGCTCGGCTTCGTTCTCGTACGTCTCGCATCGGCGAGTGACAGGGCGCGCAATGCCGCCGCGGCGCTCGGCCTCGCGGGGCTCCTCATGCCCGCCGGGATCCTCGCCGAGGTTTACCTCGGCCTGTCGCCGATCTTCGTGCTGCTCGGCGCAGTGGCCATGACAGCGTCGGTGGTACTCACGGGCGCGCTCGCGCTGAAGCACTGGGGCGAAGGGAGGGCTTCGACATGAGCACGGCAGCTGTCACGCGACGGAGGTCACGCCCTGCTGCTTCGCGCTGGCTCCAGCGAGAGGCGCGGTGAGGTCCATGGCTGCTTCGACCGTCTTCCGTCGAGCGCTGGGCATCGTGCGCCGCAGCCTGTGGGTCGTCGTACCCGTCGCGGTCGTGCTGCTCGTCGCGTGGTTCCGGGTCTGGTCGCCTGTCCGGGTAGAAGTCGCTCGACTCGAGCGCGGCACCATCACGCAGGAAGCGTTCGGGCGCGGGACCATCGAGAGCCAGCGCGAAGCTGCCGTGGGTTTCGACCTGGGGGGACGGCTCAGCGAGGTTCTCGTCGACGAAGGAACCCGCGTCACCCTTGGACAGGAACTTGCTCGCCTCGAGACAAATCAGGCCCAAGCGGATCTGCACTCTGCCCAGACTGGCATCGGTGCGGCGCGCGCCTCCTTGCGGCGACTCGCCGCGGAGGAGGAGCGCTCGCGGGCGCTCCTCGCGACTGCCGAGCGCGAGGCGGTACGGACGGAGGCACTGGCCGACACAGGGGCCGTCCCTGGCCAGCAGCGCGATGATGCGAACGACCGCCTCCGTGTGGCGCGCGCCGAGCTCGACCGCGTCCTGGCCCAACGTTCCGAGGCGACTCGTGGCATCGACGTCGCGACAGGGGGTGCCGAGCAGCGTCGGGTCGCCATGGTGCGCGCCACGTTGCTCGCGCCCTTCGATGGCCTCGTCACGCGCAGGCTGCGCGAGCCAGGCGACACAGTCACCATCGGCTCGACCGTGCTGCGAATCGTCGACACCACCCGCGTGTACGTCAACGCCGCGATGGACGAGACGATGCTTCCGGTGCTCGCGGTGGATCAACGAGCTGCCATCTTCTTTCCAGGCGCGGGCGCGTCATTGACGGGTCGCGTGACGAGGATCTCCTGGGAGGCGGACCGCCAGACCCACGAGTTGCTCGTTGAGGTCACGCACATCGGCGCGCTGGCCGATGTGAGCGCCGAGGTCGGGCGCCGAGAGCATGCGCTCGGAGGTCCGCTCTGCGTGGTGCATCACGCCGAGATGGGAGCCATCAGCTACGCCGACCCCGATGCCCTAACCGCCCTGGGCCGCCCGCCCTGCTGCCACACGGGTACCGCCTCTGCGGTGTCGATCGGGGGCCGCTAT
>CADEGN010000242.1:0-3133 GCA_902826865.1 uncultured Myxococcales bacterium | reverse complement strand
GGATCTCCTGGGAGGCGGACCGCCAGACCCACGAGTTGCTCGTTGAGGTCACGCCTGAACGTCTGGAGCGGCGCGTTGCCCTCGGCCCGCGCGCCGATGTGCGTGTCGAGGTCGGGCGCCGAGAGCATGCGCTTCGAGTTCCGCTCCGCATGGTTCCTCACGACGAGATGGGAGCCTTCGTCTACGCCGACCGCGATGGCAGAATCGCCCTGGTCCGCCCGACGTTCGGACTCACGGGTAGCGACCATGTGGAGGTATTGGAGGGACTTGCGGAGGGGGACGCGGTCTTGTCGGCGCCCGGCGCGGTCGCGACGCTTCCACTCGGGCGACGCTGGGTGGCGCCATGAACTTGGCGCTCCGGGACGTTCGCAGGCATCTCGCCCGGTTCGTCGGCACAGCCGCCGGCCTCGGGCTCCTTCTAAGCGTCGTCGTCGCGATGCAGGGCATCTACGCGGGGATGGTCGACGACGCCACCATCCTCACCCGCGCGATGCATGCTGACCTCTGGCTCGTTCAGCGCGACACTCGTGGACCGTTCGCGGAGGGCTCGCGGCTCGACCCAAGCGTAGAAGCACGAGCAGCCGCTGTGCCCGGTGTGCGCACCGCGCGTCCCTACACCTATCAGCTCATTCAACGCGAGCACCGCGGAGCCGTGATGCGTATTGCGCTCGTCGGACTCGGCTGGCCGGACGATCCGGGGCGCTCGTTGCCGCTGGTGCGCGGGCGCCGGCTGCAGCAACCGCATGGAGAGATGATCGTCGACGCCTCGCTCGGGCTTGGCATCGGAGAGCCGCTCGTGCTCGCAGGCGAGCAGTACCGCGTGGTGGGGCTGACGAGGAATGCGCTCACCTCCGGGGGTGACTCCGTGGCCTTCATGACCGTGGGCGACGCAGAGCTCGTCGCCTTCGACCAACCCCCGGAGGCTGCCCTGCTCGAACGTCAGCGCGTCGTGGAGCGCCTGCGACGCACAGACCTCGGCCGCGGGCAGCCTGCGCTCGAGGACCTCGCGACGGACCCCCGCTGGCGTGCGCCCGCGCTTGCTTCGCCCCCGGTGGCTGCGGTGCTTGTCGAAGCGGACCCGCATCGAATCGCCGAAGTGCGGGGGGTCATGCGGAGCTGGGGCGACGTCAGCGTCTACTCGCAGGCCGAAGAGGAGGAGCTGCTCCTCGTTGGCGTCGTCCAGCGGGCGCGGATGCAGATCGGGCTCTTCACCGTGATTCTCACACTCACGGCTGCCGTGATCATCATGATGGTCATGTACAATCTTACGCTCGAGAAGACGCATGATCTCGCCGTGCTCAAGCTCATGGGTGCGCCGAGGCTGCGCCTCCTTGGCCTGGTGCTGCAGCAAGCCTGGCTCCTGGGTGCGATGGGCTACGCGGTTGCCTTCGCGATGGGCGAGCTGGCTTTCCCGATGTTCCCTCGTCGGGTTCTCATCACCGAGACCATCTCGCTGGTCGCGCCCGTCGCGACCATGGGCATCGTCACCCTCGCAAGCATCCTCGGTCTCACGCATGTGATGCGCATCGACCCGTCGATCGCGCTGGAGGGTTGAGGATGGAAGACGCAGTACGCGCCGTGGACCTGAGCAAGACGTACGGGACAGGGCTGGCTGCTGTGAAGGCCCTGGACCACGTCACGCTAACGATCGCCCGCGGGACGGTCGCCGCTCTGCTTGGGCCCAGTGGCTCTGGCAAGTCCACGCTCATCAAGGCGCTCGGCTTCGTTTCGCCCGCCGATACCGGCGAGGTGTTCTTCGAAGGGCGCCTCGTCGTGAAGCATGGCGTACCGCTGGCAGACCTTGCCGCTCTGCGTAGGCGTCACCTTGGCTTCGTGTTCCAGAAGGCGAACCTCACATCGTTTCTCACGGCGAGGGAGAACGTGGAGATCGCGTGCGAGTTCGGTGGCAAGAGCGATGGCAGAAGGCGTGCTCGTGAGCTGCTCGAGTACCTCGATGTCGCAGGCCGGGAGCATTCGTACCCCGAAATGCTCAGCGGAGGCGAGCAGCAGCGCGTGGCCATCGCGCGAGCCTTGGCGAATGAACCGTCGCTGATCCTCGCGGACGAACCGACGGCCGCACTCGATAGCGTTCGCAGTCGAAGCGTCATGGAGCTCTTCCGAAAGGTCGCGCATGACCGCGGGGCCGCCGTCCTGGTGGTCACCCATGACCACCGGGCGCTCGAGGTCTTCGACGTGCTCTACGAGATGGAGGACGGGCGAATCCGCCCCCATCGACCTGAGCGCTCAGGGCTGACCGCGGAGCAGTGAGCGGCTCCTGGTCGACGAGGCTCGCCAACGGCGCAAGCTGGATCGAGCGGGGGCGGGTGCAGCAGGGACGTTCAGTCGGCGAGTCCGGCGACCGCGGCCTTGACCGCTGGGAGGTACTCGTCGAACTGTGCGATATCGCCGAGCGTCCGCTCGTCGACATCGGGCGTGTTGTGCAGGATCGACGCGACTTGGTCGAGTCGTGATGTCGATGACGTGAAACACCGCAGTGTCGAAGACGACCATGCCGCCCGGCGGCTGATCGACGTCCGTGTCGCCCGTGGTTCCGCCCGGCCCAACCCCGGCGGTGCTGTCGGCTGCGCTGCCGCCCTCGGACGCCGTGGCGCCCGAAGTTGCGCCGGTTGCACCATCGCTGATGCTCGAACCCTGCTGTCCCGTCTCGGGCGCCGTGGCACCGCCGCCGTCGGCCGCAGGGCCGCCATAGCAGGCAAACCACAACCCGAGTGAGCAGAAGGCAAAGAGGCCCCGCATCTTGTCAGGCTATCACGGTCGCGCCCTGTGTGAAGCCCGGCCGCATGATCGCGCAGTTTCCGGTTGGTCGCGGCGGATCAGTCGATCGCGTACAGCTGAACGACGTGGGCGATGGCGGCACCCATCACCGCAAGGATGTCGTCGTTGATGTTGGCGATGTCGTCACACTCGGCGTGATAGCAGGCGTCAAACGGCTCCCCGCCGATGCCACCGTTTCGCTCGGCTTGCTCGTCCGACTTGACTTCCTCCGCCCCGGTAAACAGGCCCCCGGCAGCGATGCCTGCCCCGACGAACGCGGCGTAGTCCGAGCGCCCGTCGAACGCGGCTTCCTCGCTGTCGAGCCCGCGCGAGATGAAATAGTCGGCAAACACCTGCT
>CADEGN010000241.1 GCA_902826865.1 uncultured Myxococcales bacterium | reverse complement strand
GGCCTCGTCGCGCTGACGCGCTCCTCGTCCGTCGTTCGTCAGGACGCACCATGCGCCGCGTGACTAGCACGAGCGGCACACCCACGGCGATCCAGGGCCAGCGGGCGTGCGGCAGGTCGACGGAGATCTGGGCTCCCACGCCCGCGGCAAACCGAACTCGCGGGCGTTTTCCCACCTCGCGCAAGCTCATATGCAAGAACGAAAGCGGCCATCCTCCCGTGGGCAGCAACGGACCAGTCATCGCCGTGAACACTCCGCGCCAACCGTTGGTGCCGAACTGGTCGCCCCGGCGATACCAAATTTGCGCGCCGATCTCGAGCTCGATTGGGATCCCGATCGGTCGCAGCGCGCTGTGGCGATTGCTGTCGACCACCAGCGTCGCGCGACGAAATCCGAGCTGGCCGGCTACACCAACGAGGGCCTCCGCCCGCGGCGCCGACGATTCCGGTGTCACGCTCGCGGGCGCGAGTGCGAGCAGCACAGCAAGCAAGCTCACGTGTCCACCACCCAGTCCACCGGACGCCGGGGGCTTGGCCCGGCGGCATCCCAGGCGTAGCCCACGCGAAAACCCAGCTGCGCATGCTCACCAACGAGCGCCGCGAGCCGATCGCCAAAGACGGTCGGCAGCGAGCGCTGCAACTCACGATCGCGGCGCTCGAACATCTGGTTGAGTGGATGCGCGGCCAGCCCATTCGCGACGATCCATAGGTGGATCCGCTGCCATGCGCGACCGGTTGCGAGCAACGCCGCCGGATCCTGTAGCGCCGGGGTCACCAGGGCGCCAAACGCCGAGGCTGTGGTCTGGGCGCCCTCGGTATTGCGGATCCAATACTTGCCCGCCTCTGTGGCAGAGGGCCCCTTAGCTTGCCGAGCGCCCGCAGCCCGGCACCAAAACCCATGCTCATGATGTTTATGCCGTCGCGATGCTCCTCGATCTGCGCTTGGGTCTGGCGCCACCAGACGTGCGAGGCGTCGCTCATTTCGCGGTCATCGACGATCGCCTTGGTGGCCGCGATGGTTCCAGCCCGGAACGCCGCACGCTCATGCGACGACTGCAGGAGCACGAGCGATACGGTTTCGAGATCACCGATCAAGTCCGCTAGCGCAGGCTCGACCTCACGCGATAGAGGCGCGTCAACGTAGCGTCCTCGCTGCGTGTGCCGATCAACGATCGTTGCCGCCAAATCGTGATCTCTGGGCTCCGCAGGCGCCAGTCCGATGCGCGCGACGAGCAGCGGTTCGGTCGGCTCCGGCCACGGCGCGATGCTGGCGGAGCGGCCAAAGCCGGGGGCAGCGATCGCGAGGTTCTCGAGGGCGCAACCGAGCCCGAGGATCTGCTCGCGCCCGAGCGGATCCACGGCTCCAAGGCTACGATCCGAGTCCCGCCACAGCTCGATCTGGGTTGCGGACACCACGAACCGCCATGGCTGGGTGTTGTGCGGACTTGCAGCGAGAATCGCCGCCTGGACCAGGCGGAACTCGGGCGAGAGGCTCGCATCCGGGTAGTCCGCCCAGCTCTCGTAGGCCACTCCTGCGCCGTCGGGTAATTCGCACCCGGCCATGGGCGCCGCCATCACAGCGGCTGCAGCGTGACGGCACCAAGCCCGGCGACCCGGCATACAGGGATCGTTCATTGTTCCTCCAACACCGGCGCCACCGCTGATCGTTCCACCCGCCTTCTGCGTGTCGGGGTCGGGCGGTCGTGGCTGATGCCCCGCCATCTGAGCCAGAGTGCTTGCCTACCGCCGTTGCGTCCAACCAACGCGCCTCATGCTGCCATGCACTTCGTTCATGCACTGACTGCGGCGCGCGGCCCGAACGCCCGAGGCAACCACTGGGGCTGGGACCGCGGCGCCAACGCGGAAGCCAAGGGCGCCACCGACGTCGGTCACGGAACGCTGAACCACACCGCGATGTCGGTCGATCCGAACGCGACGACGTCGGGAACACAATCACCGTCAATATCACCGATGCCCGTCCGACGCGGTCGGCTCGCGGCGCCATCGAAAACCGTCGGCTGATTTAGGCTGGCACTCCAGTACACCGTCACGCGGTCGTCGCCATTGCCCGCCACCGCAATGTCGCCGTCACCGTCGCGATCGACGTCGCCAATCGCAGCCGTCACAGACTCGCCTGGTCCAAGCGCGAGGCTCCCGAGCTCCGCAAGCGCGTCTTCGGCGACCAAATCGAACATCGCGACGTGACTGTCGGTGCCCGCGCGTCCCGTGACGAGTATCTCGGGTTGGTCGTCGACGTCGAGCTGGCCCGCGGCCACCTGCGGCTGCTCGAGCGTGCCGTTCACCGGCAGGTTAAGGTTCCACGCACCCCCCGGCGCCGGGATCCCCCAGAAGACGGTCCCATCGGGGTTGACCCCCACGAGCGCGGCGTAAGAGTGGCCCGCGGTTGGCACGAAACGAATGTCGAAGCCCACCGCTCCCCCAAGGTTGCCGTAGAGCTCGGGACCGAAGTTGTAGGCCCCAACGTCGAGGTTGCTCGGAAACGTGATCACCTCGCCAACTACGTCGATGGGCGCGAGGACGACGTCGATGCGACCATCGGCCCCCCACGATGGCACCTCGCCCGGTCCTGCGATGTCGGCGAACCGTGCGGTCACGCGCGGGGAAGGGCCGAGCGCGAACCCGTGAATCAGCGTGAAGCCCTCCGCGCCCCAGTCAAAAGCGTAAGCCACTCCTACCCCGTCGCGCGTTCCGCCGACGAGAACCTCGAGCTCGGCGTCGTCGTCGAGATTCGCCGCGTCGATCGTCTGCGCGGAGTCGTGGCCCTGCGTATCCGTCTGCGTCAGCGGGCTCGGCACGCCGATCCCATTGGGACTCCCCTGCAGGATCCACGCGACGATCGAGCTGCCACGCGTGTCCGGTTGGAGCTGGGTCACCAGCACGTCTGCGTACCCGTCCGCGGTGACATCGACAACGATGCCCTCGCCGAGCTCTCTCACCACGAAACTGTGCACGACGGGCGCATCAAGCCAACACCGCTCACCCAGGACAGGCAGGCCGTCTTCGCACGCCGTCGGGCCTACGGGAGCGCACGCGTCTCCGCCCCCCGTGGTCTCACTGGAGCTGGTGGTGTCGTCGCCGCCGGTCGACAGCGCGATCGCGCCGCTCGTGTCACCCATCGACCCAGCCGTGGTGGCTGCCGAGGATGACACCTGCGTGCCCCCGGTCGTCGACGTGTCCGCAACTGTCCTGGGTTCCGGCTCCGTAAAGCAGCCCGAAAGGAGACAACCTAACAGAATCGCGCGATGCACTTTAGCGATCGCCGCATGCGCTGCCTCACCCAGGCAAGCCCAGGCGAGAATGTGCCCCATCCGTCGTGTCGTGAGCTCGACGACCTGACCCACCATGGCACGCCGCGCCCGTCGTCACGCATCATGCATCTCGCAGCGCCTGACGATCGTCGAGCATGTACGTCACGTCCGTGCGTGCAGTGACCAAAGTGAGGGTCACCACCGTCCTAGTCCAAGCGCGCGTCGACTTCGCTACATCGCCCATGTCGAGGGGACGATGCACCCCAACGTGATCTCGGTCGAGAAGGCGCAGCGGCGCGCGCTCTATCGCGCGGCTACTTCGCCGAGCCGGTGTTTGGGACCACTGGATCTCCACGCGCTCGCCGCGGATCCGTGCTGCAGCGCTTCGCCGGGGATTGACAGCCGCAGCTACCGCTTCGATCCTGTTCGGAATGCTGCGAACGTTCGCACGCACGACGTTCCTCGCGGCCCTGGCGTCGAGTGGTTGCTACTCCGGCCGCTCAGCCGCTGGTGGCGACGCAGCGGCGGACGGCGGCGAAACGGCGAGCTCTGGCGACGGAAGTTCGACGGTGGGCGACGGGCCGAGCCCATCCGAGGCCGACGAGGTCGCGATCTCCGGGCTGCGCCGGTTGTCGATCGCGGAGTACCGGCAGACGGTCTTGGACCTGCTCGGAGTGACGATCGACGATGCGGTTAGCCTGCTGCCGCCCGACACCTTGGCGCCGTTCGACAACGATTACACCCTGCAGCTGCCATCCGAGCCGTTGGTGAAGGGTCTCGAGCTGGTGGCAGGAGACATCGCCGAGGCAGTTGTCGCCGACGAAGCCTTGCGCACCGCCGCGACCGGCTGCGAGCTCAGCGGGACCGACGACACCGCATGCTTCCGTTCGTTCGTGACCAGCTTCGGTCGTCGGGCCCTGCGGCGCCCGCTCACAGACGACGAGATCGACCGCTTCGCCGCACTGCAGTCTTTCGCTGACGATAGCGACGACATCTGGGTCGCCGTCAGCGCGGTGCTGCGCGCGTTCCTGCAGCATCCCGAGTTCGTGTATCGCGTCGAGATCGGTACTCCGGTCGACGGCGAGCCTGGCCTGTTCCGACTCGGCGCCTACGAGACCTCGACCCGACTGTCCTATCTGCTGCTCGGGACCACGCCGCCCGACTGGCTGCTTGACGCGGCGCAAGCCGGCGATCTCGACCACGCCGACGGCATCGTCTCCGCGGCCTCGACTCTGCTTGCGGACGATCGCGCTCGCGCGCGCATCCGCCGATTCCACGCTTTGTGGTTGAGCTACTCCACACTCAGCCGAACGGGTGTGTTCGGCGACATGCACGAAGAGACCGAAGCCCTCATTGATCTGGTCGTGTTCGACGACCGCAGCCCGTGGGTCGAGATGTTGACCTCGACCGACACCTTCTTGACCCCTGCTTTGGCGGACCACTACGGACTGCCAGCACCCGCGGGCAACGCCGCGTGGGTCGACTACGGCGACTCGGGTCGCATGGGCCTGCTCTCGCATGGTGCATTTTTGTCGGTGGGTGCCAAGTTCGGCGACACCAGCCCGACCCAACGCGGCAAGCTCGTCCGGACGCGATTCCTCTGTGAGGACATCCCCAAGCCGCCGCCGGATCTCATGGTCGACGTCGACACGCCGCCGGTGGGCGCCGACCCCGACGCGTGCAAACGCGAGCGCTACTACATGTCGACCGAGCAGGCGTGCTCGTCGTGTCACGCGCTCATGGATCTGATCGGATTCGGTCTCGAGGCCTATGACGCCACCGGCGTCGTCCGGGCGACCGACATTGGTCGGCCCGACTGCCCGATCAGCGGGGACGGCGATGTCGTCGGCGTCGGAACGTTCAACGGCCCGGCGGAGCTCGCCGGTTTGCTCTTGGACTCGGGCAAGGTCGAGAGCTGCGTCGCCCGCCAAGTCTATCGCTTCGCGATCGGCCGCAACCAACTCGACGAGCACGACGTCGCACTGATCGACCGGCTGGTGAGCGAGGGCGGCGATTCGTTCGAGCTATTCGGGTTCGTCGCAAACTACGTCGCCAGCGAGGCGTTCCGCCACCGTCGGGAGGAGACACCATGACCGGTGGCCTTCGTAGTCGCTCGCGCCGACGGTTCCTGCGCGGACTGGGCGGCACCGCCATGGCGCTGCCCTTTCTCGAGTACTTCGCGCCGGCGCGGGCGTTCGGGGCTCCCAAGCCGTTTCGCTACGCGTTCATGTTCGCGGGCTTTTCGATCGGCGCGTACGGCAATGATCGCATCGCGCCGGCGGTCGCCGGACCGTGGGGGCCGACGCCGACGCGCGCCTTGCAACCACTGTTCGACGCAGGTGTGGCGGACGCGGTCTCGCTGGTCTCGAATCTGACGATCCCGACCGGCGTCGATCCCCCCGCTGCCGGCCGCGTCACGTCGTTTCATTCGAGCAGTCACCAGGTTCTGGCGACCGGCCAGCGCTACACCGGCAGCGAGTTGCCCGGGGTCTCGTCCGACTGGCTCGCGGCCGCGACCCTGGCCGGTGACACGCCTCAACCGGTCCTGACCTATCGCGCGCAGCCATCCTTTTACCGCGTGGACTCTTCGGGTTTCTCCGATGGGATCATCTCGGCCCGGCGTAACGGCAGCGGCGAACTCGAGCAGGTTGTGCCGGTCACGAGCCCGCGGCTGGCCTTCGAATCGCTCTTCTCAGGGTTCGTCCCCCCCGATCCGGCCGAGGCCCTGGCGGCCAAGCGTTTGCTCGCGATGCGCAAGAGCGTGGTCGATCTGGTGGCCGACGACGCGAGCGCGCTGCAAGCTCGGCTCGGCAAAGCCGATCAGGTCCGGATGCAGCGCCATTTCGACGAGCTCCGCGCGCTCGAATCGCGCCTCAACGAGCTCGAACTGCCCGACGCGCCGGCCTGCATGATGTTCGATCACCCCGGCGACGATCCGCCGATCGGCGACGCGATCGATCCCTCGGGCGGCGAGGACTACAACGCCCACTACATGAACGCCAACGGCTACTCCAACGAGGAGCTGCGGGCGACCGTGATGACCGATCTCATCCACATGGCGTTCGTCTGCGACATCTCGCGCGTCGCCTCGTTCATGCTCACGTACGCCCAGTGCTTCATGAACATGTACACGCTGCTCGACATGCCGAGCGACCTACACGAGGTTACCCACGGCAGCATCGGCGACAACGAGGACCAAATGCAGGACGCCCTGGCCGACTGCGCGGCCTGGCACGTCAAGCACTACGCGCGGCTGGTGCAGAAGCTCCGCGACACCGAGGACCTCGATGGGACGTCGATGCTCGATCAAACCGCGCTGGTCCTGGCATTCGAAGGCGGCTGGGGCTACGACCCCGAGAGCGGCAACTTTCTCAGTCCGCACTCGACCGAGAACATGGTGATGCTCATCGGGGGACGCGCCGGCGGTTTGCACGGCACGACCGCCGGGGGCCACGTGATCGCACCCGACGGCAAACATCCCACGGCAGTGCTCAACACCGCGCTCCGGGCCTGCGGGGTGCAAGAAACGCTGGGCGAGGTTGTAGATCTGGTCGACGGCCTGCTCCCGTAGCCTGCCGACGCCGCCGGCCGCGATGCGGATCGGATTCCGCGACGGCGGGCGAACCTGACTCAGCTTCGCTCCTGGATCTTCGCGATAGCTTTGCGCGCGTTCTCACCAACCGACCACGCGGTGGAGCGCGAGTTGGCCCGGGGCATCGCCGGATCTCCAGCGAGTTCGCGTAGCGCCGGCATCGCCTCGACGCGTCCGAGCTCGCCCAACGCGTGCGCAGCCTCGAAGCGAAGAAACGGGTCGACGTGCTTTGTGACCGCGAGAAGCGACTCGAACGCATCGTCACGCGTCCGCGCGAGCGCAGCCAACGCAGCGACTGCAGCTGTCTCGGGCTCATCTCCACCGGTGGCGATGCGTTCGCGCGCAAGCTCGAAGAGCATCGTCAATCGTTCATCATCAAGGACACCGTGGCGGCACTGCGCCGTCAGCGTTTGTAGATGGGATCGGTGCGAATCGTCCCCGGCGGAGCGCAACTGAGCGAGCGTGATGTCGAAGGCCTTGACGGATGGAAGCTTGCGAGCAGGCCATTTTGCGGCGGCGCGAATGCTCGGCTGCGACGACTCAAGCAACGGCAGGAGATCACGTTCCTGGAGTAGTTCCGCTTTGTCGAGAAGACGTAGTGCTCCGGTAACGACCGAAGATTCGGTGTCTGCGAGTGCCGCACGAGCGTCGCGATCCCAGGGAAGATCGGTCGCGGCAAGGGCTTCTAGCGCGGTCTCGCGAACCCCCGGATCCGGGTCACCGAGCGCGTGACGAACGTGCGTCTCGATCGAACGAGCGAGCGAAAACTGCTTCACCAACCACAGCGCGGCCCCTCGAACGCTGGCGTCGTCATCGTTCACGCGCAAGGCGACAACCTCGCGCGTGTCGTCGCCCAGCGCCGGCAGCTGGCCCATCGCACGCAGTGCATCGAACCTGCGAGGCGAGTCTGGCCGCCGGGCCGCGGCCGCGAACGACTCCTCGGTGCCGGGCATGTACCGGCCGAACCAGAAGTGTTTGAAGCCCGCCAGCAGCTCGTCGAGCCATCGCTCATACCAGGCCGCTAAGTCAGCATCCTCGACGAAGAACGGCTCGCCGCCGTCCATCGAGATGTAGACGACGCGGCCCCGGGCAGGGCCGGTGGTCACCAGGGCGGCGTAGTACGAACACCCCTGCGATGCGATCGCGATCATGCCTTGGAAGGCCTCGTCGGCCGACTCGCGAACAGACTCGACCGTACGGCGGACGCCTGGCTCGAACAAGCACGGTCGGACCGCGTAGTCGGGCATGGCAACGTCGCCGTCGAGGGCGCTGGCCCACCGTTCGGGTTGCGACAAGCCATAGTACGGCCCTGCCCCGGCCGCGCCCCCACGTTGCGGATAAACCAGCGATACGCCCGGGGAAGCTCGACGCCGAGGGCCTGCTCGTGCGCGCGCACAGCCGCTTCATCGAGCGGTGGCGCGAGCACGTAGCCGTGGCTCTTTGAACCGAAGGTTTCGATCCGCTGCCCACGCACGCGCGCAAGCTTCGCCAAGATCCGAGCTCGAACTTCCTCGTTCACCGGCTTGCGAGGTTAGCCGATCCTCCCAGCCTCGCCGACCCTCGAATCCGAACAAGGGGCCGCTCGCCCGCGACCTCGTCAGCGGGCCATGGCAACGTGCTCGATCACCGCATCCACGAGCCCGTCGGCAAGGGGCACGGCGGGATCGAAGTACGCCGCGTCCTGACCCTGGCCAACGTCCTTGAGCGTGTGCGTCATGCCCTCAATGACGTGGATCGTCGCGTCGGGTTTCGCCGCCTGAAGCACGTCCGCCTCCGACGGCGGGACCTGGATGTCGTCAGTGCCGGCGATGATGCCCGTGGACACTTCGACCTGCGACAGAGACGCCGCGGGATCGACTGCGAACAACGAGATCAGGTATGGCTGCACGCTTGGATGGAAGAGGGAAAGCAGGTCCGCTGGCACCATCTCCACGGTGTTACCCATCTCCAGCTGGTCGATGACTGCCAACGCGGTGACCAGGAGGTCGGGATCGCCGATGTTCTGCTCAAGTTGTGTCCGCAAGACGTCGGCGAGGTTGCGTCCAGGGCCGGCCACGAGCAGAAGCCCGTCGATCTCTCCGGGGGCCGCCGCCCCGGCCACGAGCGTGGCGAACACCGCTCCCTCGCTGTGCCCGAGGATGGTGATTGGGCCAAACGCGTCCGGTTGCTCGAGCATCAGGTCGACGAAGCCACGCAGGTCGTCAACGTAGGTGTCGACGACAACCTCCCTCACGGGCCCGAGGGCATCGGCGCTCTCAGCCACGCCCCGCTTGTCATAGCGCACCGATGCGATCCCGCGGTCCTGCAGCTCCTCGGCAAGCTGGAGGTGGCCGTCGTTCGTGCCGGGGGCGCCGACGCTGTTCCCGTCGCGATCCGTGGGCCCAGAGCCGACATGGAACAGTACCGTGGGAAACGGATCGCAACCTTCGGGCGTGGTCCACGTACCGTGCAGATTCCCGGTGGGCGTAGCGAGCTGGATGGCGACGCTCTTCGCCGGTGCTGGCTCGCTGCAATCGGGGACAGCGGTCGATCCCGACGCGCCGGTGCTGTCGCCGCCGGTGCTGTCGAGCGGCGCGGTCGCATCGGTGCTGCCCGTGCTCGAGTCGCCCGAGGCCGCGGACGTCGTAGCGGTGGTGGTGGTGTCGGCGGGCGTGTTGTCCCCGGGATCAACGCAAGCCACGGCGGCGAGGAGGAGGGCCACGAATCCCTGCGCTCGGACGGCGGTTCGCACGGTGCGGAGTCTAGTCCAGCTTTCGCGAGCTCCCGCGCTCTCCGTCCGATCGCTGCATCACGACCCGGCCCCACATTTCAGTCCACGGCCGAGGCCGTCGCCGCCCCCAGCGCGCCTGCGGCTGGTATTCTCCGCGCCGCGATGCTGCGGCTGCTGCGCAACGCGGAGCTGTTCGCCCCGGAGCCCCGGGGCCGCAACGACTTGTTGATCGCCGGCGACCGCATCGTCGCGATCGCCGAGACGTTGGCCATGCCGCCGAGCGTCGTTCCGATCGAGACCTGGGATCTCGCCGGTGCGAACGTTGTCCCGGGGCTGATCGACGGCCACGTGCACGTGACGGGCGGCGGCGGCGAAGCGGGACCCCATACCAAGGTGCCACCGCTGTCGGCCGAGTCGCTCGCCTATGCGGGGATTACCACGGCGATCGGCGTGCTCGGAACCGACGCGACCACGCGATCGGTGCGTGAACTCGTCGCCGCGGTCCTCGGGTTGCGCGCGCGCGGGCTCTCGGCCTGGTGCTGCACCGGCAGCTACGAGCTTCCCGTGCCCACCGTCACCGGCTCGATCCGCGGCGACCTCGCCTTCGTAGATCCGATTATCGGCGTCGGGGAACTCGCGATTTCCGACCACCGCTCTTCGCAGCCAACCGTCGACGAGATCCTTCGGGTCGCGGCCGACGTCCACGTGGGCGGCATGCTCGCCAACAAAGCGGGTGTCCTGCATCTGCATGTCGGCGATGGCGTCCGCGGCCTCGACCTCGTCCGCATCGCCCTCGACATCAGCGAACTTCCGGCATCGGTCTTTCATCCCACCCACGTCAACCGCAACCCCCGATTGCTCGACGAGGCGATCGCCCTGGCATGCGATCGTGGGTGCACGATCGACATCACAGCGTTTCCCGACGAAGACCTCGGCGACGCGCTGCCCGCCGATCGCGCCATCGCTCTCTGCCTCGATCGCGGCGTTCCCCTCGAGCGCATCACGTGCTCGTCGGACGGTGGTGGCTGCATGCCCACCTTCGATCGCGACGGCCGTCTCGTCGCCATGGGCGTCGGCCAACCCGGCAGCATCGTGGAGACCTTACGTCGCCTCGTGATCAATCACCATTTACCGCTACACGTCGCGCTGCAGCCGTTTACCACCAACGTGGCGCGAACGTTCCGGCTCGCCCGCAAAGGGCGGATCGTGGTGGGAGCGGACGCCGATCTCGCGATTATCGACGATCGCCTCCTCGTGCGTGGAGTGATCGCTCGCGGCGAGGTATGGCTACGCGACGGCATTGGCGCCGGCCGGGGCTTGGCGAACATCTGAAGGTCCCCGGGCGGGACGAATCCCCCGGCACTGCGAACATGTGTCCAGCTAAAATCGACCCAGAATCCCAACGCGGCTTCATCGTCCCCGTCGGTGGTGCGGAGGACAAGCGGCGTGACGCGCCGATCCTGCGCCGTTTCGTCGAACTATCCGGCGGACGTGACGCGCGCATCGCCGTCATCCCGACCGCGTCGAAGCAGCGCGACACCGGCGGACGATACGAGAGAATCTTCGCCGACCTGGGCGCGGGCCACATCCACATTCTCGGATTCGAGACGCGCCGCGATACCGAACGCGAGGATTGGCTCGACGAACTCGACCGTGCGACGGGTGTGTTTCTCACCGGCGGCAACCAGCTGCGCATCTCCACCATCCTCGGCGGCACACCGGTAGCCAAGAAGATCCGCGCGCTCAACGCCCGTGGCGTCGCCGTCGGCGGAACGTCGGCGGGCGCGGCGATCCTCTCGGAGCACATGATCGCGTTTGGCGAGAGCGGGGCGACCCCGCGCGCCGGCCTCGTATCGCTCGCCCCGGGTTTTGGGCTGACCAACCGCGTGATCATCGACCAGCACTTCCGTCAGCGCGATCGATTGGGACGACTTCTCGCGGCGCTGGCGT
>CADEGN010000240.1 GCA_902826865.1 uncultured Myxococcales bacterium | reverse complement strand
TGGGGCTCGTCGGCCGGGGTCGGGCAGCTTGTCATGAGATCCTGACTCTTCTGCGTCTTCGGAAACGCGATGACGTCGCGCAAGCTCGTCGCGCCGGTCATCAGCATCGCCACGCGGTCGAGTCCGAGTGCGATTCCGCCGTGGGGCGGAGGGCCGTACTTGAACGCCTCCAGCAGGAACCCGAACTTGTGCTCGGCGGCCTCACGGCTGAGGCCGAGGGCAGCGAACACCTTGGCCTGGACGTCCGAGTTGTGGATCCGGATCGATCCGCCGCCGATTTCGTTGCCGTTGAGCACGAGATCGTACGCTTGCGCGCGGACCTTGGCCGGCTCGCGCTCGAGCAGGGCCAAGTCATCGGAGCGCGGCGACGTGAACGGGTGGTGGGCTGCCACGAGAGTACCGTCGTCGCGGGCCTCGAACATCGGGAAGTCGGTGACCCACAGGAACTCCCACGGTCGGTTGCTCGCCGCAACCAGCCCGAGCTGATCGCGGAGCTCGAGCCGGAGGGCCGCGAGCACCTGGTGGGTGCGCTGCCACTCGTCCGCGATGAAGAGGAGCACGGAACCCTCGGTCGCCCCCATGTGGGTGGTGATCTGACGCTGGAGTTCCTCCGACACCGTCTTCGCAAACGGCGCCTGCCACGTCCCCCCGGCCTGGACGCGCGCCCACGCCAGACCCTTGGCTCCGCCGCTTTCCCGCTTCTTTACGAAGTCGGTGAGCTTATCCAGCTGGCTGCGCGTCAAGGCGGCGGCGTGTTCCGCCGGCACCGCGATTCCCTTCACGCATGGGGCTTGCTCGAAGACTTTGAACCCGCACCCGCGGGTGAGATCGGAGACGTCGCGCAGCTCCAACCCGAAGCGCGTGTCGGGTTTGTCGTTGCCAAAGCGGGCCATCGCTTCGTCGTAGCCCAGGCGCGGCAGGGGCAGGCTGAGCTCGACGCCCAGGACCTCGCGCCAGAGGTTGCCGATGAGCGTCTCCATCGCGGCGTAAACGCGCTCGGGAGTGGCGAACGACATCTCGACGTCGATCTGCGTGAACTCGGGCTGGCGATCGTTGCGCAAATCCTCGTCGCGAAAACAGCGCGTGATCTGGAAGTAGCGGTCGAAACCGGCGACCATGAAGAGCTGTTTGAAGATCTGCGGCGACTCCGCCAGCGCGTAGAAGCTCCCGGGATTCAACCGCGACGGCACCAAGAAATTGCGCGCGCCGCCAGGCGTGTACTTGACCATGTAGGGCGTCTCGAGTTCGACGAAGCCCTGATCGGTCATGGTTCGGCGCGTGACGAAGGCGATCTTGGAGCGGGTGAGGAAGTTCTTCTGCAGGCTTGGGCGCCGCAGGTCGAGGTAGCGGTAGCGCAGGCGCAGGTTCTCCCCGGCGTCGACCCGGTCGTCGTCGGCGACCAAGATCGGCGGCGGTTCCGCCGTCGAAAAGATCTCAAGGGTGTCGGCTTCGACTTCGATTGCCCCAGTGGCGAGGTTCGCGTTCGCGTTGGCGCCGCGGTCGACGACGCCGCCGGCGATGCCGATGCAGTACTCACTGCGCAATCGATCGGCGAGCTCGTGGGCGGTGGCGCCGATATCCGGCCCGAACACCACTTGGGTGAGTCCGTCGCGGTCACGCAAGTCGACGAAGATCCGGCCGCCGTGGTCGCGGCGGCGATGAACCCACCCGAACAACACCACCTTCGAACCGACGTGGTCACGCCGCAGCGCATTGCAGCCATGGGTGCGACCGGAAGCGAGCAGGGAGGACATGCCGCGCAAGCCTAGCAACGAAATGACCGCGGGCGGTTCGGCTTGACCACGGTGGGGAGCCGGATCCCGGATCACTCGGACGAACGCCGGAGGCGCCGCCGCTGTCCCGACGCCCGCCGTCTCGGACCGGGCATCTGGGCCTCGGTCCGGGCGGGCCCGTAGGCCAAGCCCGGTGTTCGCCGGGCCCGCGGCCTGCTACAACCTGCGCGGCCCGCGGGGGGAGCCCCCGGGGCGTCTCGCGGCCCGGCCGCCGCCGACCGATCCACCCGTCATGTCGCTGCGCTTCGTCCACGTCTCCGACATCCACCTGTTGGACCTGCAGGGCGTGCGTCCGTGGCACTACCTCAACAAACGGATCACGGGACGAATCAACCTCGCATTGCGCCGCGGTCACCAGCACGACGGCGCGATCTTCGAGGCAGCGATGGCCCGAGCCGCTGGCCTTGGGGTTGACCGCGTGGTCATCACCGGCGATTTGACCAATCTGTCGCTGCCATCCGAGTTCGCGCACGCACGCGCGCGGCTCGATGCCGCCGGGCTTGCGTTCACCGTGATCCCGGGCAATCACGACGCCTACGTGGAGGAGGCGGTCACCGGAGATCTGTTCGGCCAGCACTTCCGTGCCTATATGGACGGCGAGCGCCGCGATGGGGCGGCGTTCCCATTCGCGCAGCGGCACGGCGATGTCGTGTTTATCGGCGTATCCACCGCGGTGCCAACGGTAGCATTCGACGCCACCGGGATCGTCGGTCACCAGCAGCTCGAGCGGCTCGCGGCGATGCTGAGCGAGTTCGGCGCCGCCGGGCTGTGCCGCGTCGTGCTGATCCACCACCCACCGGTGGAGGGCGTGTCGAAGCCGCGGCACGAGCTGGTCGATCTCGCGGAGTTTGCCGCCGTCGTCGCGCGGTTCGGTGCAGAGCTCATCCTCCATGGTCACGAGCACCGCCGCGTCCAATCGTTTCTGCCGGGACCGCGCGCCGATGTGCCGGTCTCCGGCATTGGCTCAACAACTTCGCGCCTATCCAGCCCCGGCCGCGAAGCATCGCTGGCCTTGTATGAGGCCTCGGCTCGGGGCATTCACAGGGAACTCTTCGTATGGAACGGAAACGCCTTCGCACCCGCACCGGCCTAGCCCATCTATTGCTCGTCGCAGCCCTCGGGGCTGGCATGTCTGGGGGCTGTTCGAACGCGCTCGACAAGGCCCGCTCCGCCTGGGCGGACGGGGAGGGCGACCTCGTGGAGGCCGAGCCGCTCTACAAAGAAGCGATCGGCCAGTCCAAGACG
This sequence comes from uncultured Myxococcales bacterium, assembly GCA_902826865.1. GTDB lineage: Bacteria > Myxococcota_A > Polyangia > Nannocystales > Nannocystaceae > Xiheibacterium. The sequence goes on along the minus strand of CADEGN010000240.1, from coordinate 8,513 downwards.
AAGGACGAGGCCAAGGCCGAGCTCGTGGCGATCTACTGCAAGCTGGCCCGGCCCCTCATCAAGGGCAAGGCGAAGGAGGCGGACGCCCTGTACGCCAAGGCCCTCGAGATCGAGCCCGAGCACGAAGAGGCCCTCGAAGGACGCGCGCGCGCGCTGATGGCCCGCCAGATGCCCGACAAGGCGCTCGAAGTCGTCGAGCCCGTGGCGCTCAAGGGGAAGTGCCGCGCGTGCAAGCGTCTGCTCGCGGTCCTGCTCATCGATCGCGGCGATCGGTGGGCGCATGCCGGCTACCTCGAGCAGGCCGAAGCCGATTACGATCGATCGCTGCAGATCATTCCCAACGCCACGGTGGCCTTGCAGGTGGCTCGGATCCGGATCTCGCGCAAGAACACCCAGGGGGCGGCCGACGCTCTCGAACCCGCGGCCGTGCTGATCGGCCCGGCGGATACCAGCGCGCGCGAGCAATTTCTCGAGATGCGCAAGCAGGTGGTGCTCATGGCCTTGGCCGAGGACAAACCTGAACTTGCCGACAAGCTCCTCGATCTCGCGCCCACGGGCGTAGGCGCCGACGAGCAGGCTGCCTTGGCGCTCGATGTCGCCGGCGAGGCCCGCAAGCTCGGCAAGCCGGATATGGCGATCAACCGGCTGGAGGGGATGGTCGAGGCCGACAAGCAGGGCAAGCTCAAGGTGTCGGCCCAGCGGAAGGCCGATATGTTCGACAAGCTGATCTCGCTGTACGTGGGACGCAGCTCGGCCAAGCTGGCCAAGGGGGACGTCACCGGGTCCGACGCCGACCTCGCCCGCGCCCTCGAGGTCCGACCGGGCGACCCGTTGCTGCAGCTGCAGCGCGTCCTCACGTCCGCCGGTTCTGGGGATCTCACCAAGGCCCAGGCCGCCCTCGAGTCGATCGATCCCAAGACCCAGGGATATCCCCAGGTGTTCGCGATCCTGACCTCGATGCACGTGCACGACTTGATCAAAGCCGGCCGCTTTGAGGCGGCGCGCTCCGAGCTGGCGAAGGCCAAGTCACGGGCGCCCGATTTGCCGGAGGTGCACATTGCGACCGCGGCGCTGCTCGTGCACACCGAGTTCTTGCCGCTGAAGAAAGCCGACGCGCGGGAGCTCGTGACGAGCGGCATCGTGAAGTACGACAAGAAGGTGACCCGTTTGGCCGAGGCGCTGTCGGAGATCGACTGGTCGCGGCAGAGCATCGCGGCGCTCGGTGGTTCGTATCCTTATCGCGGACCGGGCACCGATGTACGGATGAGCGAGCTCGAGGCGAAGATCAAGGCGATGGTGCCCTTCGCCGTCAAGTTCAACGCCGCCGCGAAGACGGTTGTTGTGCTCGAGAACAAGGGCTCCGACACGGTGTCGGCCCGGCTTCTGTGCAAGTGGACCCTGGCCGAGGCCAAGGTCGCGCCCGGACAAAGCCAGGCCCTGCCGCCGATGCCTCCGGGATTTTGCGAGCTCACCCACGGGGGCAAGCGCGATATCTTCGTCGCCGAGCCCTACACCGAAGTGAAGATCCCGATCTAATGCCGCGGCTCCGTGGCGTTGTGGCCCGCTCGGCGGGGCGCGGGCGAGCCGTGCGGGTGCGCTTTGGGACGCCTGGGACCCTTCCCGGGAGGGGGCCCGATCGCGGCCGCGTCCGACGACCCGCGCGTGCGATCGGAGCGCTCGTGTGTCCGTGCGCACCCGAACCGACCGCTCGCGCGCACCGCCGCAGGCCGCAGGCCCCTCTTGGCCGTGCCCCGGGGTCGTCGCGCCTGCCCGGTGCCAGGCGCCTCCTGCTAAAGTGGTGACGCGTGACAAGCTGTCCCCACCGCAAGATCCGCCCGGTGGCGGGAGCTGCGGTTGGGGACTTGCACGTCTGCGTCGACGTGTTCCGCCGCAGCGGCGTGGTTGTGCAGTCGTTGCCTGAGGAGGCGCACGAGGGTAGCGAAGCCGCGGTGCGGTTCCAGCGCGAGGCTCGGCTGATGAGTGGCGCGAACTTCGACGGCGTCATCAAAGTCGAGCACTTCGGCAGCGACGAATACGGTCGCACGTGGATGGCGATGGAGTTCGTCGACGGGGTTTCGCCAGCGGGTGCGATCGGCGAGGGCGACACCTGGGGTGTGCACCGTCTGATGGTTGGGATCGGCCGCAGCCTCGACGAGTTGCACGGTCTTGGTGTGGTCCACCGCGATCTCAAGCCCGATAACGTGTTGTTGCGCAACGACCCGCAGGGCTGGGAGCCGGTGATTATCGATCTCGGGATCGCGAAGTGGCTGGCCCACGAGGCCGCCACCGCCACCGGCTCGGTATTCGGCACGCCTCACTACATGAGTCCCGAGCAGTTCCGCGACACCAAGCATGTCGGCCCGGCGACCGATCGCTACGCGCTTGCGGTGATCGGGTTTGAGTTGCTCAGCGGACGGTTGCCCTACGACGGCCGCAATCTCCCGGAATTGCTCCATCAGCACATGGAATCGGAGATTCCGCCGCTGCAGCTGACGCCGCGCCGGCATGACACGAACGCGACGGTTGCCGAGGCCACGGAGCCGAGCGCGATCGCTACGCCGCAACTCGACGCGTTCATGCGCCGCGCGATGGCGAAGACACCGGCTGCTCGGTATGGCAGTGGGCGTGAGATGGCCGCGGCCTTCCGCACCGCGGCCACGGCCGACGGCGTGTGGCACGAGCCGACCATGATCCAGCCGCTGTTCGAGCCCCTCGCGCAGCCAGTGGTGGAGTTGCGCTACGGATCGTCTCCGCCGAGTCGATTCGACATGCGCGAGGGCCCGGTGGTGATCGGGCGCCACGAAGCCTGCCAGTTCGTGGTCGGCTCGCCGCGCATGAGCCGGCTGCACGCGTGTCTGTACGCGCATCGCGGCCGGGTGTGGGTCGCGGACCTGCAGAGCCAGAACGGCACCCAATACGGCGGGCGTCAGCTGGCGGTCGGGGTACCGGTGCCGCTGCGGGTGGACGCCGAGCCGGCGGTCTTGCGCCTCTACGACCAGGACGTCGCGTTGCGTTCGTTCGAGGGCTAGCGCGGTGGTCGGCCGTTTCGCGCCGCTGGTGTTGTTTGGCCCAGCCGCGGCGTGGCTGGTGGTGGCGACGTCGGCGAGCGTGATGAGCGTCGCCGACTCGCAGGCGTGGGGGCCGGTCGCCCGCCGCTTTGGCGACGGCGTGGGAGATGCCGCATGCCGCCGCTGTCATCCGGCCGAGCATGCCAGCTGGCATGCGAGTTACCACCGGACGATGACGCAGCGAATCGACGACCCAGAAGTCACCCTCCTCGCGCCGTTCGCGGGCGAGACACTGACCGCGCTGGGTTTCGTGGCGACGATGGACCGTGCGCCCGACGGACGCCCACACATGCGGATCGTCGACGCCCATGGGTCTGCGATCATCGACGCTCCGATCGAGCTTGCGGTCGGAAGCCACCGTGCGCAGCAGTACGTCGCGAGGATCGATCGCGGCGGTGGGCCGGGCGAGCTCTGGCGCTTGCCGGTGGCTTGGCATGTCGGGACCGAACGGTGGATCCACCTCAATGGGGCGTTTCTGTCGCCCGATGGTCGTGACGGCGATCGCGACGACTACCTCCGGCACTTCTCGCGTTACAACGACAACTGCCTGCTTTGCCACAACACCGAGCCCGTGCCAGGGCAGGGCCTCGATGGGCGTTTCGACTCGCATGCCACCCAGTGGGGAATCGGCTGCGAGGCGTGCCACGGGCCCGGGGCCGAGCACGTGGCGCGCATGGATGCACCGATCCGCCGTGTGCTCTCGACGCTGGGCGCCGATGGGACGATGGTCGATCCTCGCACGCTGTCAGTCGATCGTAGCAGCGAGATCTGCGGGCGCTGCCATGGTCAGAGGATCGCGAGGGACATCGCCGACGTGCTCGCCCACGGAGATGGCTTCGTCCCGGGCGATCGCCTGGCGGACACCTCGCGCCCGATCACGAAAGATGCGACGGTCGCCGGCGCGCCCGAGCTCGGGTTTTCGAGCCGATTCTGGCCCGATGGCACCCCGCGACTGTCGGCCTACGAGTACCAGGGGTTGATCGGGTCGGCGTGCTTCGCCGAGGGCCGCGGCCTTGGCTGCGGGGGCTGCCACAGCATGCACGGCAACGAGCCGGCCATGCAGCTGCGCAGCGATTTCGATCCGGTGACGAGTTGCGTGCGCTGTCACGGAGGCGCAACCCTCTCCGGTGGCCCCGAACACGGCGGCCATGGCGATCGCGTGGCCTGTGTCGACTGCCACATGCCGCAGACGACGTACGGCCTGCTCGAGGGCATGCTGTCGCATCGGATCACGTCGCCGGATCCAGCAGCATGGCTCGGGCGCCACGACGGACCCGACGCGTGCACGCAGTGCCACGTCGAGCGGTCGCGCGGGTGGGCCGCGGCGGCGATGACTGAGCTCGGGTTTAAACCCCGCGCCCCAGCGGCCGAAGATCCGAGCGAAACCTGGGCGTCTCGCGTCGTCCTCGATCTCCACGGCGGCGATCCAATTCAGCGCGCGTTGGCGGCCCATGCCCTGGCGTGGCCGCGGGCCGTGGGCGACCGCAAGACTCGCATGGCGGCGCTGGGCGCCGCGGCCTTGGACGAGTATCCCGCGGTGAGGCTGTTCGCGTTGCGGGGGCTGGCGCAGCTGGCCACGGCCGAGGGGCGGCAAGATGTTCTCGCGCTCATCGAGGGGCGCGTGCCCGAGGAACCGATCGAAGCGCGAATCGAGCTCGAGCGCGCGCTCGCGTCGTTGCTTGGGCCGGGGCCGCTGGCCGGGCAACCGGAACGGATCTCCGCGCTCGAGGAGCGTCGCGACCAGACGGAGATCTGGATCGGCGAGTGAGTTCGGCTCACTCGGGAGTTCGGCACGCGCACGTGACCAGCGGCGTACGCTTATGCGGTTCGTCCACTAGCGCTAGACCGGCCGCGCTGCGTTGGTGAGCGCAACCGGCGGACCGGCCCGCGCGTCACTCGGCCTTCCGCCAGTGCCAGCTCACCACCGCAAGTATCGCGAAGTTGACGATCATCGCGCCACGGGTGGCGAGCACGAAGACCGCGATGCGCTCGGGGGGCTCGCCGAACCACGACAGCGCGCCGACCCAGCCGCCCTCTTGGATCCCGAGGGCCCCCGGCGTGATGCCGACGAGCCCGGCGAGCTGAGCCAGTGGCGACGCAGCGACGATGACGAAGGCGGGCAGCGCGACGCCGAGGCCCGCGCCCGAGCCCCAGTATTGCAGCACCACCGAGAAATGACGGACAAGCGAAAGTCCGGTGATGCGCCACGCGAGCGCGCGATCGACCCGGGCGACCGTGTCGACATCCGCGTGCTTGCGGCGGATCCGAGCGAGCACGCGCAGGCTCAGGTTAACCATCGGCGCCAAGAGCGGGGTCGAGACGAACGCGAATCCGGCGACCACTGAGATGAGGACGAGCCACGCGACTTGCTCACTCCACACCAGGGCGCGTGCGGCGAGGGTCCAGGCCAGCAATGCGAGCGGCAGCAGGAGATCGAGCAGCCGTTCCAGCAGAAGGGGCGCCAGCAGGCGTGAAACTGCGGCCGAGCTCCCGGCCGCGCGCAGGCTGCTCGTGCGGCCGAGCAGATCGACGAGAAGCGACGGCAGAAACTGCCCGAGCACGCGGGTCCAGGCCAGATGATGGAAGTACACGCCGTAGGGCAATCCCGTCGGCGTCATCGTCTCCGACAGGAGCTGCCAGCGACGGGCCGTGACAAGGTTCGCGATCGCACTGCCGACCAAACCAACCAACCACGCCCATGCGACGAATTCGAAGCGTGGCTGATTGCCGGCTTGCCACAGCCACGAAAGCACGGCCGCGAATAGCCCCACGCCCACGACGAGGCGAACGAGCGCCTTGAGCACTACGCCGGTCTGCAGGCGCGGCTTTTGCGGCGCCGCGCTCATGCCTCGTCCTTCGGAGGTAGCACCGCACGCCACGAGATCGCCAGGGCGCGTTGCGCCAATCCCCCAGCCAGGACGATCGTCGACAGCTGGCAGACGTAGGCCCAAAAGGCGAAGGTGCTGCCGGTGGTTGCGAGTTGTTCGCCGTCGATCACGAGCGAGAGTCCGAGGGCGACGCCGCCCTGGAACAACCCGAGCTGGGCGGGGCCGCCGGGCAGTACCAGCACCAGGTTCATCACCGATGTCACGATCGCAACTTCGACGATCGTAACGGGAAGCCCGCAGCCGCGCGCGAGCCACCACAAGCCGACCACATTGGTTGTCCAGTAGGCCAGCGTCGCGAGCGCGAACCCGGCCAGCGGTGCCGGTGCCCGCAGGAGCATGAGTGCCTCGCGGAGCTGAGTTGCGAGGCGCGCGATCGCTGCGGCTGCTCGGCGGCCGGAGATTCGGCCGGCCAGCCGCAAGGCGGCGGCGCCCAGGCGCGGGGGCGCGATCGCGAAGGCGACCAGGCCGAGGAGCACGGTCGCGAACGCGCTGATGGTGAGCCACGCGCCCACGCGCACGTGGGCAGGGACGTCGCCGAGCCCGCCGAGCGCCAGTGCAGCGAAGAACATCCCACCGACGGCGAGGCCGTCGGCGACGCGTTCGAGGGCGACGAGCGCGAGGCCCCCACCGATCGGGACGCCGTTACGCCTCTCGAGGAGGATCGGACGCGCGAGCTCGCCGATCCTCAGCGGGAGGGCCGCGATCCACATGTAGCCCGCGAGCCCGACCAGCAGCGCGTCGCGCCAGGGCACCGGTGCGAGCCTTCGGATCAGAAAGCCCCAGCGACCCGCTCGCAGCACGTGATAGGGAATCAACGCGACGACATAGCCCAAGAGTGCGGTTCCGCCGATCCACGGATCGACCGGCATCGCCCGCATCGTCGGCCACAGCGCCCACAGGATGCCGACCCCGAGTACGCACGAAAGCGCGATCCGGGTGCGCACCGAGGCGGGGGTCATCGCTGCCGCCGCTCACTTGCGGAAGCGCGACAGGTCGTTCGGCAAGTCGGCGATGCTCGGCCACGGCTTCTCGGGGTGGATCCGCTTGGCCCGCGCGAAGAGGTCGTCTTCGCTCTCCCGGACGTTAGGGTCGGGCAGGCAACACTCGACTGGACACACGGCCTGGCAGGCCTCGTAGTCGTGGAAGCCGACGCACTCGGTGCAAAGATTCGGGTCGATGACGTACTTGTCGTCGCCTTCGGAGATGGCCTCGTTGGGGCACTCCGGTTCGCAGGCGCCGCAGTTGATGCACTCCTCGGTGATGTGCGTGGCCATCGCTTCGACTCTCGTCCCGTGCACCGATCGTCGGTGTTCCGCTCACCTCTATGCCACGGCAGCGCGCCACGGCCAAGCGGTGGCGCCGGTGCGGAAACGCTCGGCGCAGTGGACCACACTATCACCGCGGGCCTAGCCGAGCAGCTCCGCCAGCCGTCTACGCGCATCGTCGAAGCGCACCAGGGCGCGGCCGAGGTGGGCCCGCTGGCCGAGTACCAGCACCAAAACGGTCCCGGGCGGGGTTCCGATCACCGCCGCCAGCAGAGCGCCGGCAGGGGCCTCGATCACGGCGCCGGGGTCGGCGGCCTCGAGCCGACGTCGCCAGGATCGCGAGGTGGCCGCCAACGGGCCGCCGACCTGTGCGCCGGCGAGGTGCAGATCGAGCTCGCTGATCTCCCCGGGAACCAGCGCGTGATCGATCGGATGCCCATCGTGATCGGACAACACCGCACCACGCGCGCCGGGGACGGCCATGCACAGCGCAGCGAGCTCGGCCCCGAACTCGGTCTCGAGCCTGCTGCGGATGAGGACGGGCCGGGCCATCGCGGGGTCACGGGTCACGCTTGGCGCCGAGGATCTGGACGGCGGCGCGGGTTCGCAGATCTTCGATGAGCTTGGCGTAGGCCTCGGCGCGCCAGCGCGGGGTGACGCTCGCGCGCACCTCCTCGGTGAACCCAAGTGCGTCGGGCGATTTGGCCGGCAGAACTGCGTGGACGAGGACGAAGTGCAGACCAAAGCGGGAGAAAAATGGCGGGCGGAAGCCAGGGACCGGACCGTCGCGCACGACGCTCGTCCACTCCGGGGCGAAGCGGGGTTGCTCGCAGCTGCCGTCTTGCGCCAACTCGGCGCAGGCGTCGAGATCGAATCCGCCGGCGGACTCGACGCGGACAACGATCTGGTCGTCGTCCTTGGGCGCGAACGGACGCAAGCGGGCCAAGAGCGTGCACGCGTCCGGATCGCCCGGCGGTACGACCTCCTCGGCGAACTCCGCCAGATGGGCCAAGCGGTCGCTGGCTTGGGCGCGCCAGCGCGGGTCTTCGGTGGTCTTGGGCGTGGTCTCGGGATCGAACTTGCCGGGCGGCCCGACCACCACCTGGCAGACCTCGTGGATCGTCGGGTGCACGTGGCGTGGATCGACCAGCGCACGGGCCAGCAACGGATCACCGGCCGGGATGTCACTGGCGCGATGATTCGGCTCGAATACCTCCTGGAGGTACAGCCGGGCGAGGGCGCTGCGGCGCAGATGGGTCGCGCGTTCGGGCGCGAGACCGGCGTCATCGCCG
>CADEGN010000239.1 GCA_902826865.1 uncultured Myxococcales bacterium | reverse complement strand
GCCTCGTCGCGCTGACGCGCTCCTCGTCCGTCGTTCGTCAGGACGCACCATGCGGTGAAGCTTAGCAGTCGCAACCAGGGTGGAGCTGGGCGCGCCAGCGCATCGGTTGCGACCCGCTACCGCTGCCCGGACGCGTCGTGGCGCGGGACAAGCGGTGTTCTTACGCGGTTCGCTGGCCCCCTTTGCCGGCCGAAGACCGGTGTGCCAAAGTCCCAGCGCGTGAAGAAGTGGCTCGGCTGGGTACTCCTGGCGCTGGCGGTCCTGCTGGCGTGGGAGGGCTATCGCAACAGTCGCACCGACCCGGCGACCGAGGCGCTCGCCCTCTCATCGGCCTGTCCGCCCAGTGTTTGCATCACGATGACCGACCGGCCCACGCTCGTGCGGACCGATGTGATCCGACGCCAATATCAATTCGTGTCGAGTGAAGGGCCGGTCACTGTCACGTGTCGCCGGCGGCTGTACTTCTCCGGCGGGTGGCAGTGCACCTCTCAGCTCGGTCCGCTCGAGTGAATCGCGCGCTCGATCCGCCACAGCCGATGGATCGGTGGCTCGCGACGAAAATCCGGGTCGAGGCTGGTCGCGGTTAGATCGGTAATCACGACGCCGGGCAGGCCAGCTACGTCGAGCGCGAAATCGCTGCGATTCGTCGAGAAGAAGATCACACCTTCGGGGGCCAAGTGGGCCAAAGCAGCGCGAAGAAGCGCGACGTGGTCGTGTTGCACGTCGAACGACGATTCGCTCGACTTAGACGCCGAGTGGGTCGGCGGATCGATGACGATGATGTCGTAGCGGCCACGATCATCGGCGAGAAACTCGCGGCAATCGCCGCGGAAAAACCGGTGCTTGCTCTCGTCAATACCGTTTGCGCCGAAATTGCGGCGGGCCCAGTCGAGGTACGTGTTCGACAGGTCCACCGAGGTCGTGGTTGCTCCGCCAGCCGCGGCCGCAACCGACAAGCTTCCCGTGTAGCAAAACAAGTTAAGCACGCGGCGATTCGCGGCTAGCTCACCGAGCATACGTCGGAGCGGGCGATGGTCGAGGAACAGCCCGGTATCGAGGTAGTCCTCGAGGTTGACTTCGAAGCGAAGCGATCCTTCGCGCACCATCCGCGTGCGCCCGGTTTTCGCGAAACGCGTGTACTGCTGGCCTGGGCGTTGGGGTCGGCGGCGCTTGACGACAATCGCGGATGGCGGGATCTCGAGCACCGCGGCGACCGCCCGCACGATCTCATGCATTCGCGCGGCCGCCACATGCGGGTCGACCGAGCGAGGTGCCCGATACTCCTGCACGTGGACGGCGTCTTCGTAGCGATCGATCGCAGCGTTGAACTCGGGGATATCGGCGTCGTAGAGACGATAACAAGTGACGCCGTGTCGCGCGGCCCACGGATGCAGCCGCCGGAGGTTCTTGCGCAGGCGATTGGCGAACATCGTCGCTTCTTCGCCGAGTTCGATGGTTTGGGTGGTACCGCCCAGTTCGGCGCGAATCATGCGGCACGGGATCGGGCCGTTATCGACGACGGCGGCGTCTTGAAGCGGGAGCCCGAGACGGGCGAGCGGCGCGTCTTCGGCGACCAACACGCTGGCCCGCCAGCCGACCAGGCGCTCGCGCAACACGGTCCCGAGCCCATCGTAGAGCGCCGCAGTCGCGGCTTCGTCGCCCAGGCGCGCGCCATACGGGGGGTTCGTCGCGACCAGGCCTGCGCCAGGCGGGATCGACCAGTTCTCGGCCAGGGCCGTGCGCTCGAAACGAATGCGATCAGCGACACCCGCGCGGGCGGCGTTTCGTCGCGCGCGCTCGATGGCTTCGCCATCGACATCCACACCCACAATCTCCGGCCACGGCCGCTCCGCGCCAGCGCGCGCGCGCGCATCGGCCTCGGCGAGCAGCTCCGCCCACGCCTGGCGATCGTGCCCGCGCCAGCGGACGAACCCGAAGTGCGGACGCGCGCGGCCCGGAGCGAGATCGCCGGCCATGCCCGCGCTCTCAATCACCACGGTACCCGCACCGCACAGCGGATCGACAAGCGGCGCACCGGCGGCGGCGAGTTCCGGCCAGCCCCCCCGCACAAGCAGGGCGGCCGCGAGGGTTTCCTTCACCGGCGCCGGCCCCTGCTCCACCCGCCAGCCGCGGCGGTGCAACGGTTCGCCCGACAAGTCGATGCCGATGGAGCAGCCCCGCCCGCGCACGTGCACGGCAATGCGCACGTCAGGCCGTTGTGCCGCGACCGAAGGACGGGTGCCAAAACCGTCGCGCATGCGATCAACCACGGCATCTTTTACCCGCTGGGCCGCAAATCGACTGTGGGTGACGATCTCGCCGTGCGCGCTGACGTCGACGACCAAAGTGCCCGAGGGCGCGAGATGTTCCTCCCATGGGATCTCGCGGGCCAAGTCGTAGAGATCGTCAACGCTGGCGAGCACCGCGTCGCGCAGGTGGAGAATTACTCGCGAGGCACAACGCGACCATAGGCACACGCGGTAAGCGAACGCGAGCGGGCCGCGTACGCGCAACCCCGCCGGCGAACTGCGAACCGATCGCGCGCCGAGCTGCTCCAGCTCCGCGGTGACGAGATCGACGAGCCCGCGAGTGGCCGTCACCACCAGCGAGTGGACGTGAGCGCCTTCGCTCACCGACGCACCGCGCCCCGCACCGCGGCGAGTAGCTCGGCATGTATCCCCGGCCCGGCCGCGACGACTCCACTGGCGCGCAGCGACCACGGCTCGTCAGCAACCGCCGAGATCACGCCACCGGCCTCGCGCACCAGCAATGCGCCAGCCGCCCAGTCCCATGGCGCGAGCGCGTACTCCCAGTAGCCGTCGATGCGACCGGCCGCGACGTACGCGAGATCGAGCGCAGCACTTCCAGGACGCCGGATCCCGTGCACGCGCGGCAGCAACGCCGCAAACTCGCCGATGTTGGTGGTAGAAGCGCGCTGGGGGTCGTACGGGAATCCGGTGGCTAAGAGCGACTCGGCGAGCGTGGCGCGTCGCGTCACGCTGAGGCGCGCGTGGGCGTACCGCGGCGAATCGAGCCAGGCGCCCTCACCGGCACTGGCGGAGAATGCCTCACCGCGCAGAGGATCGTAGACCACGCCCAGGATCGGGGTTTCTCCGTCGTAAAGCGCGAGTGAAACCGAGAAGTGCGGAAAGTGGTGCGCGTAGTTGGTGGTGCCATCGAGTGGATCGACGATCCACGTCCGTCCCCCTGTCGCAACCTCGCCTGCCTCCTCAGCCAAAATGCCATCGGCGGGGAAACTCTCGCGCAGGCCCGCGATCACGATCGCCTCCGATGCCCGATCGGCGGCGGTGACCAGATCGATCGCGCTTGACTTGTGTTCGATCGCGAGATCGCGATCGAACATGCGCGCGAGCTCGGCTCCGGCCCGCTCCGCAATCGCGATCGCCTCCGCTAGCTCCTCGCTCCTCGTACTCATCCCGCCGCTCGTGCTTCGCCGTGCGACCACGCGCGCACGTGCGGCAGATCGTCGTCGAGCCAGTACGCGCGCCGCGGCTCGATCACCATGAGCTCTTCCCACTTCGCGCCGATCTCACCACGAGCAATATGCGGCTCAAACGCCCACAGACCGGGCTCAGGGCGCTGCTCGGAGCCCGGACCAAGGTTGCAAAACGCCGTCCCCTGGCGCAGGCCGGGCACGCGCGCGGCGAGCCGGGCAGGTACGCGATTGGCGATCGTCTGCGCCAGTAAGCCGAGACTCGCCGTCAGGCCAAAGCCGAGCAGGGGGCGTTGGCCGAACGGAACCTTGGGTTGCAAGTAGACGCGATGGCCGAGCACGCCGAACGGATAATGGCGATGGCAGTTGCGCACGCCGAGATCAGCCAGCAGATCCTCGGCGGAACGATAGACCTCAGCGAGATTCTCGCCGCCAACGATGCAGTCGAGGATTCGCGAACGGAACCCGCGAAGATCTTGGATCAGTCGGTCAAGCTCCGGGTTTGGCCCGCAAGAAAACGAGTAGCCGATATCGGTGGCGAAGCCATCCACCACGGGTGCCACATCCAGGATCCCGGCCATACCCCGCTCGAGCTTGCGATCGCTGGGGAAGAAGTCGAGCGGGCTGCGGAAACCCTTGAAGCAGGTGCGATCGCCGAACCATGCGAACGGCTCGTGGAAAAAGCCAGACACCCCACGCGCGCGCAGCAGCTCACCCAGGCGGTTAGCGGCCTGCTTCTCGGTGACACCGGGTTCGAGCGCCGCGGCAACCTCGACAGCGGCGCGATAGGCGAGTTGCTGAACGTCGCGGAACTTGCCCAGTTCTTCGTGGGAGTAGCTGCTTGCGGTCATGGGGCTCCTCGAGAGGCGAGTCGCATGTGGGCAAAACTCGTGACGCTGTGGAAAATGCGGGGCGCGACCTTGCGCAGCAGCAGCAACGGATAGCTGCTCCCGAACGTCGTGGCCACGGGCTGGCGGGCACGAACCGCGCGCAAGATGTCACGCGCGACCCGCTCGGGCGCAATGCTGAGTCGGCGGTAGACGCCCATCATGTTGGCCTTCGCCGCCGACATGCTCTCGCCCGTGCGCGCGGCGGACACGATGTCCGTGGCAATGATGCCCGGGCAAATCGCCGTGACATCGATCCGGTAGGGCGCAAGCTCGGCCGATAGCGCGTCGCTGAGGCCGACCACCGCGTGCTTGCTGGCGCAATAGGCCGACATCGTGGGCAGACCCATCAAGCCCAGGATCGAAGCTGTGTTGACGATGTGCGCATCGCCGCCCTGATCGATCATCCGCGGCACGAACGATTGGATCCCATGGATCACGCCGTAGAGGTTGACGTCGAGCACCCACTTCCAATCGGCGAGTCGCATTTCGTGGACCGCCGCGCTGTAGCCGACCCCAGCATTGTTGACGAGCACGTCGCATCGCGCGTGTCGTTCGTAAGTCTTGGCGGCCAGGCCCTCGACGGCATCCGGGTCGCGGCAGTCAACCACATGTCCGTAGGTTTCGTGTCCGCCGACGCCGAGCTCGGCGACCACCTCGGCCACACGCCCGCCATCGATGTCCACCACATGGACGATGGCACCGGCGTCGGCGAACGCTCTGGCGGTGGCTCGCCCAATCCCCGAGCCCGCACCGGTGATGACGACGACGCGGTCCTTGAATCGACGCATAGCAGCCGCACCCGTTAGCACGGAGCCCAGACGGATGGCAAACGCAACTTGTCACCCCGCAGCCGCCCGGGCATCCTCAACGTGTGCTCGAACTCATCTGCAAGAAGACTTGATCCACTTGCCGCGAGGCGGTCGCCTTGCTGAAGGAAAATGGGGTCGAATACCGATACCGCGAATACACCGAGGAACCGCTGAGCAAGCCGGAGCTGCAGCGGGTGTTCAAGCTGCTCGGGCTCGCGGCGAAGGACGTTCTGCGCCGCAACGACCCCGCATTCAAATCGCTAGGGCTGAGCGGCAACGAAAGCGACACGGTTCTCATCGCCCACATGGTGGAGCACCCAACACTGTTACAACGGCCGATCGGGATTCTCGGGAAGAAAGCCGTGGTCGGCCGCCCGGTCACTCGCTTGCTCGAGTTGATCCCGTAGGTTCCGATCTGCGCCCCGGATGCCCGCGCTCGCAACGCGACGCCCTCGCTCGCGACGCGATGCCCGTGATCAGGCCACAAGCTGAGGGGGAGTCACATACGAAGGTGGAAGCAGTGAGCCCCATTCACATCCAGTCGGGGGAGCTTCCATGACGCTTCGCAACCTATTCGCCGCTGCGTGCGCGGCATCGATCGCCTGCGGTGATTCCTTCGATTCAAGTGGCACAGGCAACGCCGGATCCACCAGTTCAGGCACTGGCGGCGAGTCACGTGGACCTGCGGACACGTCGGGCGACGCATCGGCGAGCACCTCGGTTGGCGGCTCTGCGATAACCGGCAGCACGGGTGGTGACGGCGCCGATGAGAACCCCGTGAGCTACGACCTCGGCGGCGTCCCCGACACACCCGAGAGCAAGTGCGATAGCGACAACCCGAGCGTCGAGCTCTCCTATATCTGGATCGCCAACACCACGCAGGAGACGATCTCGAAGATCAACACCGAGACGATGGTGGAGGAAGGGCGCTACCGCGCCAAGGCGACTGGCGGCGACCCTTCGCGCACCTCGGGGATCTCCAACGGCGGTGGCTGCATGAGCGATGGCGACAACCTCATCTGGCACGCGGGCGACCACAGCAGCGGAGGCCCGGGAGAACTCATTGGAGTCAACATCGAGACGCTCGAGGTCGAGCACACGATCCCGGTTCCAGAGTACGTGCACGGCATCAGCATCGACTTCCAGGGCAAGGTCTGGGGCGTCTCTTTCCAGGGCAGCAACGCGTATCGCGTCGACCCGTCGACCGCGACGGTCGACGTTTTCACCACGCTCGTCGGCGCCTATACGTACAGCGACATGACCGGGTTCGCGCTCTCCACAGCCGGGAGTGGTGTCCCGCCGAACTAGTGGAGTTGCCTGGCCACGCCCGCGATCGCGCCGGGCCCCATGCCCCGTTGAACGTTCGCGGTGATTTTCAGCGACGCAGGGTGATCCGGCGGGGCCCCCGGCGACTCCAATGCGGAGACGACCGCCCCCGCGCGGCCGCGCCGAGCCCATGAATCATCCCGAGTTCCGCGGTCTACGCGAAAGGATGCGCTTGTTCCTGGTCAGACCCGGGCCGGCGGGGTACGCTCCGCGCCGGATGGATGATGATTTCGCCGTGCTTGACGCGTGGCGGGCTGGGGACCGCGCCGCGGGCGACGTGCTGCTGCGCCGGCACTTCGACGCGATGTATCGCTTCTTCCGCAACAAGGTCGACCACGGCGTCGACGACTTGATCCAACGGACGTTCACGGCGTGCATCGCGGCGAAGGACGGCTTTCGCAAGGACGCCAGCTTCCGCACCTACCTGTTCACGGTCGCGCGCAACGAGCTCTACCACCACTACGAACGGAGGCAGCGCGAGGCCGCACTGTTCGAACCCGGGAGCATGTCGGTCGAAGCGATGGGCACCTCGCCGAGCGCCGTCGTCGCGCGCCAGCAAGAGCAGCGCCTACTGCTCCGGGCGCTGCGCATGCTGCCGCTCGATCTTCAGGTCGCGATCGAGCTCTTCTACTGGGAGCAGCTCAGCACCGCGGAGATCGCCGAGATCCTCGACGTACCGCAGGGCACCGCGAAGAGCCGACTTCGCCGTGCACGCGAAGAGCTCGAGAGCCACATCCACCGGCTCGCCGAGTCGCCGGTTCTGGTCGAGTCTACGCTGGCGGCGTTCGACCGCTGGGCCGCTTCGATCCGCGATCTGTTGGGCGACCCGGCGAAGGGCTGACGGCGCCGAGCTGGGCGCGCAGCGCGATCGCGTGAAGCTGCACGGACTTCGCCGGGTCAAGCCCGGGCCGCAGCCGCACCCGCAGTGCGCGCTCGATCTGCGGGAGCGCCTCTACCGCGCGGCCTTCGTCGCAAAGCACTTCAGCGCGCAGGCCGAGCGCGATCGCGAGGTCCGCGTGGTCGGTGCCCTGGCTCGCCTCGCGGATCACCAGCGCGCGATCGATGCGGATGTGCGCGTCGGCCAGCCGCCCCTCCGCGCGGTCGATCATCGCGAGCTCCTCCAGCGCGGTCGCGACCTCGGGGTGATCGGCGCCGAGGACTCGCTCGCGGATCGCCAGCGACTGCGACTGCAGCACCCGCGCGGCGAGGAGCCGTCTCGAGCGACGCATCGCCTCGCCATGGCCGCCCAGCGCGAGCGCCACAAGGGGATGCATCGCGCCCAGCTCGGCGCTCCAACGCTCCTGCGCGAGCGCGAACCACCGCGCGGCCTCCTCGTGGTGCTCGCGGCCGAGCTCGACGACGCCCAGGTTGAAGGCGGGTGCGACGGCGTCGGGATGATTGGGACCGAGCCGGGTCTCGGCGTCGTCGAGCACTGCCGTCCACAGCGAATGCGCGCGAGCCAGCTCGCCTCGAGCGAGTGCCACGCCGGCGAGGTTGTTGCGCGGGCTGATCGAGTTGAGGTGGCCGGGCGGGTACGCGGTGCCGGCCAGCTCGACGGCCGCGGTCAGCAGCTCATCGGCGCGCGTGACATCGCCCTCGGCGTCGGCCACCAGGCCGCGCGACTCGAGCAGTCGCACGCGGCGCTGATCGTCGTCGATGCGGACGAGCAGCGCGTCCGCGAACTGCAGGCGTAGCTGGTCTGAGGGCGTGACCTTCCCACGCATGAGTGCGAGCCGCACGCGGCCCAGCAACGCATCGAAGGCGATCGTCGCATGGCCGGCGGCGAGCGCGAGCTCGATCGCGCGGTCCAACCGCTCGGCCGGACCGTCGAGCTCTCCATCGGTCATCTCGGCGGTTGCCCACTCGAGCAGCGCTTCGGCCTCGATGCCGCGCAATCCAGCCGCGTGCGCGTCCGCTGCGACCGCCTGCGCGAGCGCACCGGCCTCGCGCGAGCGCCCCATGCCCGCGAGCGCGCGCGCCTGCTCGATCCGCTCGCTGCCCGCGACCCAGGCCCCCTCGTTCGCCACGTCGCGGGCGCGATCCGTCACGCGTGCAAAGCGGTTCGCACCGCCCTCCATCAGTGCGGCCTCATCGGAACAGAACGCCAACGCAGCGGTCGCGTCGTCGACGAGCGGCGCCGCGGTGCCAGGGTCGAGCCCGTCGTCGACGCCCTCGAGCAGGGTCGCGAAGCCGACCAGTCGCTGCTCGAGGCACGCACCGCGCATCTCCATCAGCAGCGGCGACTGTTCGCCGCGCGCCATCGTGGCAGCACAGGCGTCGTACCGGGCCGCGCGCCATGTGCTCACGTATCGCTCGACTCGCTCGCCGAGGGTGCGCCGGTTCTCGTCGCCGGCGGCCGCGGCCGCGAATCGCCCGCCCCGCTCGGCCGGCCAGTAGGGGTCGATCGCGTCCGCGACGTCCTCGCAGGGATCCACCTGGGAACCGAGCTTGGCGCCCGCGGTGATGCCGATGCTCGCGAGCGCCATCGCTACACCCGCGAGCAGCCAAGACCGTCGCCGCGCGAGCGCGCGTCGGAGTGCATCGCCGAGCTCGGACATCGAGGCGAAGCGCGCCTCGGGGTCGACCGACAGGCCGCGTCGCACGGCCGCCGTCACCGCGCGCGGCACCCCGCGCCCGGCGGGCAGCACTTGGCCGCGCATCACCTCGTCCGCGAGTTGGTGCACGTTGTCGCCCGGGAACGGTCGATGGCCGAAGAGCGCCTCGTAGAGCGCCACACAGAACGAGAACTGATCGCTCGGCGGCCCCGCGCGGCGCCCGGCGAACATCTCGGGCGACATGAACGCGGGCGTGCCGACCGCGTGGGTGGTACGCGAGGTCGCAACGTTCCCGGGCTCGGTCGGCAGCGACTCCGCGGTCGGCAACGCAGTGGCCAGTCCGAAGTCCGCGATCCGGGGGCGGCCGTCGTTGCCCACGAGCACGTTGTCGGGCTTGAAGTCGCGGTGGACGATGCGTGCGTCGTGCGCGGCCTGCAGGCCGGCGGCGATCGTCACGAACATCTCGACCTTTGCGCGCCAGCTCAGTCCGCGCCGACGCATCCAGCTGGTCAGCGTCGTGCCCTCGACGAACTCCATCGCGATGTAGAGCCGCCCGTTCACGTCGCCGACGTCGTGTACGGCGACGACGTTTGGATGGGCGAGCGCGGCGGCGGCTTGGGCCTCGTGCTCCACGCGCGCCACCGCGGCGGGATCGGCGAGCGGACGGTCTATCAGCTTGAGTGCGATGCGCCGCTGCAACCGGGGATCGAACGCCGCGTAGACGGTGCCGAAGCTCCCGCTACCGATGCGCTCGATAAGCACGAATCGACCGATCGTCACCGGTGGTGCGCCGTCGCCCAGCAGCTGCTGGGCGACGGCGGCGAACACCATGCGGCGATCGATGCTGGCTGGCCCGAGCCCACCGGACTCGCCTGCCAGCGTCGACGCCTCCGCTATGGAGTGCAGCTGCATCCGCACTGGGCCTCGGTGTGCACCGAAGCGGTGATCTTACCGTTAGCACACTGCATCGGCGCCGGGTTAAGGGCGACCCCGGTCATGGTGATCTCCTCGTCGACGAGACAGATCCCGAGGTCCTCGTCGCCGGCGGGGGCCCAGGTCATGCTGTGCGTCGAGCAGACGTTCGCGCAGCGCGTCTGACCGTTGCCCTGCTCGGCGTTGCCGGAGACAGCACAGTCCGCGACACCCATCTTCCAGCCGACCTCTTGCAAGATGTCACCGAGATTGGGCGGGAGGAAGGGGCCGGGTGTCGGCTTGCAGCTCGCCACGAAGGTGTCCGACTCGGTGTTCTTCGTCCACGACTTACACGGCTTGGTGTCGAACTGCGGATCGAGGTCGACGCCGAGCGGCACGTCGGCGTCAGCACCGTCGACTGGCGTATAGGCCAACACCGGCTCCTCGTCGAGCGTGAGCTCGCCGGCGTCGGTCTGCGAATCGCAGCCCAGGGCGAAGGTAATGGAGAGCATGAGCATGAGGGATCGGTTTCGCATAGTGACCTCTTGCGGGCGGCCCAGTCGCCGGCGCCCGTTGTTGCGGACCCGGTAGAGTGGGCTCGGCCCGAGCGGATCACGGGCGGTCGACGAATTCGCCCAAACGCACCGTAGCCGCTCCTACGACGCCGTTTAGCCCGGATGCCGCGCCAACCAAGCGTCGATCGCGTCCCGGACCTCCACCGTCGGCACGTCGTCGCCCAGCAGCCGCGCGCGCGCAGCGCGGGCCAGCTCGATGGCCCGCGACTCGCGCTTGTCGACGATCGCACGGGCGAGCGAGAACTCGAGCTGGGCGCAGTCGCCAGCCGGCGCCTCGGGTGCATTGCAGCGCCCGATCACGGGCTCGACGACACGGGCGAGCTCCGCGTGATCGCGCTCGGCGAGCAGCACCTCGGCAAGTCCGGCCAAGGGTTCGTACACGTCGGCCTCGACCGGCACCGCGCGCGCGACCGCGATCGCCTGCTCGAAGTGCTTTCGCGCGAGCGCATGATCGGATCGACGTAGCGCGACCAAGCCGACCGCATGGTGGGCCTTGCCGGTGAGCGGATGCTGAGCGCCAAGCTTCCCTTCGCGCAGCTCGAGCGCCCGCATCGCGCTCGCCTGTGCGGCCTCCTGGTCACCGAGCCGGCCGAGGCAGTACGAGATGTTGACGTGGAATTTCGCGTTGTCCGGGTCGTCGACGCCGCGGTGCCGCTCGCGCAGCGCGAGCACCTTGCGAAACTCGTCGAGCGCCTCGGCGTAGCGACCGCGGGAGAAGTCGATGGCCGCTAGGTTCGCAATGATCGCAGAGTTGCGCGGGTCGTCTGGGCCGCGAGTGCGGGTGCGCAGCTCGAGCGCCCGCCGGAAGCCCGCGTCGGCCGCCGCGAGATCGCCCACGTAGTAGTCGACGCTTGCGATGTCGATGAGCACCGACGCGAGCTGCGGATGGTCGGGCCCGAGCAGGCCCTCGAGTACTGCGAGCCCCTCACGCAGGTGCGCCCTCGCGCTTTCGAACCGCTGCATATCCGACTCGAGCACGCCGATCCCCACCAGGCTCTCGTAGAGCGAGCCGATCTCGGCCGGGCCCACCTCACGTGCGAGCTCGACCGCACGCGAG
>CADEGN010000238.1 GCA_902826865.1 uncultured Myxococcales bacterium | reverse complement strand
AGCCGCCGAAGTAGAAGCCTTCGCCCGGGATCGATTCTTCGAACACACCAGTCGGCGGGCCACCGACGTCGAGGTGGCGGAACACAGCATCGCTTGAGGCCCTACCGAAGTTGATGGTGTGCCCGATGACGCCCCCGTGCACGCGGAAGCCGTAGTCGTCGACGTCGGCCCAGTCGGACGCGTTACGCACGCGCCCGTCGACGATCCAGCGATCGCTTACCATCACGATCTGGTCGAATTCGGCCTGACCGTCCCCCATCGCCTCGTCCCAACCGTCGTCGCTGCCGTGGTCGCTCGCCGTCGCCTTCACCAGCGTGATCCACTGATCTGCGATCTCGGGGGCGTCGAGGAGAATGCTGCCGTAGCTCCCGTCGGCGAAGAGGTACACCGCGCCGCGCTCGGGCACCTCGGGCAGGGCCGCAAAGGCGGTGCCCCAGGAACTACCGTCGCCGCCGGCCGGCGCGTCGCCGCGCACGTACCAACACGGCACCGCGTCGCAGTCGATCGGCTGGGGCCCGGGATCGCCGGTCGTCGATGACTCCGAGCCAACCTCGCTGCTGGCATTTGCCGTTGCGTCCGCGCTCGTCGGATCCACACTCGTCGGCGTAGCGCCCATCGATGTAGCATCGCTGGTGCCGCCGGTTCCGCTGCCAGCGGTCGCGCCGCTCAACGATCCATCGTCGCCGGCCCCGCACGCGAGCGAACTGAGGATTGCCACCAGGGTGACGCGCGCGCTTGCGCAGATCCGCGGCATGGGACGGGAGTCCTGCCGCGATCCTACCCCAGCACGCTTGATCGAAGGTCCGCTTCGCGACAGCTGCGGCGCCGCAGGAAAGCGCGGGGTACTGCAACGGCGACGCCGCATGAACGGACGTCGCCTACACCCCGAGCGTCGGGGGCCACAACAGACGAGGATCATCCACGCCAGGCCGAGCTTCGCCATTGGTACCTAACATGCGGTTCGGGGAGAGGCTGCATCGTCCGCGCCGCTGCGCCGCGAATGTCCTAGGGATTTCCCTGCGAGTTTTTTCGTTTGGCCTGTGCCGCGGACACGGTAGCCTATCCGCGAAGATGAACCGATTCACGCGCAACCGTCTCGTCTATCCCGCACTTTTCCTCGCGGAGCTGTTGCTCGGCTGCGACAACATGGGCAAGGGCGGCGACGTCAAGGTTGGCGACGGCAAGGTGCAGGCCGGCGGCGTCGAGGTCAGCAAGGACGGCGTCAAGGCGCCCGGCGTCGAAGTCGGCAAGGACGGGGTCAAGGCGGGCGCTGTCGAGGTCAGCAAGGACGGCGTCAAGGCGCCCGACGTCGAAGTCGGCAAGGACGGGTCGGTGAACGTCGCGGGGATCGTGGAGGCGAACGCTGATGGCACCGCGAAGGTCGCGGGTGTCGTGGACGTTGACGCCAACAAGCAGAAGGTCGAGGTCGCGGGTGGCACGGTGGTTGCGGACGGAGACAACAAGACCGTCAAAGCCGGTGGCGTGACAGTGACCGACAAAAAGGTGGAGGTCGGCGGGGTGAAGGTCGACGGTGGCGGCGTCGAGGTCGGCGGCGTGAAGGTCGGCCCGGGTGGCGTCGACGTGCCTGGCGTCGGCGGCGGTGGTGGTGGCAGCGCGGGCGGCGGTGCAAGCAGCACGAAGTCATGTTCCGCCGGCAACTGCACCCAGAGCTGCCCCGAGGGCGGGGTCTGCAACCTGACGTGCTCGGGCGGTAGCTGCAAGCAGACCTGCAACGCCAAGGCGACCTGTGAGCTGACGTGCTCGGGTTCCGACTGCACGCAGTCGTGCAAGGCGGGCTCGACCTGCGATCTGTCCTGCTCGGGCGGCGGCTGCAAGCGCGATTGCGCGGGTGCCACGTGCACCAAGAGCTGCAGCGGCAGCGGATGCACCGGCTGAGACGCGGAGGGCCGACTCGGGCGACGAGCGCCTGCCATCGAAGGTCGGGCGTGGCACGGCGGCGGTCGCCAACGACGAACCGCCGGCGTTCTACGGACGAACGCCGGCGGGGGCTCCGGCCCCTACGGGCAGTAATGCAACGCACCCGCGTCGTTGCGCGCCGGATCGCGCACGCGATACTCGAGGTCGTGGGACGGCGCATCGACGAGGCTGCCGGCGCCAATCGCCGGGGAGCCGTCCATCAAACGATAGCCGTCGGCGGCATCGAGCATGGCATCGACATTCATGTTGTTCTCGTCCGTGGAATCCTGAAGGTCCTCGACCACCGAGTCGCTGTCGAACACGTTGTTGCGGAAGATGTGCCCACCACTTGAGCCGAGTTCGTCGACCGCATTGCCGCAGCCGCTGCCGTCGCAGTTGCGCCAAAAAACATTATTCGCCACCAGCACACCCTCGGTACCTGCCTGCCACAGTACAATCCCCGTCCGGGTGTGCTGGCCGGTAAACGTGTTGTTGACGATCCTCCACTCGGTAGCGCCGGCGTACGTCTCGTTCGCGACCGTCTCCGGCGTAAGCGGGTAACCGGCGACTTGGATCCCGTATGCGGAGTTGCCCGTGAACAGGTTGTTTGAGATCAAGAAATCGCTACCCTGCATGTATATGCCATGTCTCAGGCTGGACTCCGTCCCGCCGTTGTCCGCGATCACGTTGGCGTTGATCTTGACCCGTGCGCCCGCGCCGTTGATCCCTTGATTGACGTTGTCGTGGATGTAGTTGCCCTCGATCACGATATCGTGGGCGCTGTAGGTGAGGATGCCGCTGAAGCAGTCGGTGATCTCCAGCCCGGAAACGACGAGCCATCCGATCTCGAACTCCTCACCCATTGAGTTTTGGATGAGAACGCCGCTGGCGCTTCCCTCGTTGTGCGTGACGATGACGGGCGTATGGCCGGGTTCGTTGCGCACCGTAATCGGTGCCCCCTCACTGCCCGATTTCCGAAAGCGGACCTGGGGATACTCACCCGTGCGCAGGCAGATCGTGTCGCCGGGGACCGCCATCTCAAGCGCCTCGGAAACCCTGCGGAGCGGGTCATCGGAGGTTCCGTCCGCCCCGTCGGCTCCATCCGTTGCGACGTAGATCGTACACGTGACAGGCGGTGCGTCGACGCTGCAGACCTCACCATCGCCGCCGGTCGGGTCGGATCCACTGCTGCCGCCGCTTTCGTCGCCAGAGGTGTTGAGCGACCCGCCGGTGGTCCCTCCCGGTCCGCCCGACGTCGTCATCATCGCGCCGCTGGAATCGACGCCGACGTCGTCAGCGCCCGCACTCGAAGCAGCAGAAGAGGTCTGCTCGTCGACCATGTCCGTCGGCGTTGCCGGACCTTGGCAGCTCGCCAACGCGATCGTCGGCACCCACGGAATCACCCACGCCCAGGAATTCTCCGCTCGCGTTCTCGCGCCAGCACGCATGCCGAGTGAGTCCCGCGAAAAACCCATCTGTCACAGCCCACAAGATCGCGCATCCCGAAACCGGGCCGTTGCAGTCATAGCGCTTACACGCTGAGCAAGCGGCGGATCGGCGACCTCGACGCGGGTCCATCGCTGACGGCCGACTTCGCCCGTGAGCTCACCGATCGCTCCGGGCGATCGCGACCGCGACGCAGGAGGCGAGCAGCATCATGGCGCCGGCGGGCACCACGAGCACAGCTGGCCCGGGATCCGCACGACCGTGCCACAAGCCACCCACGAAGAAGCCGAGCCCCACGAGCGCTGCGCCGACCAGCGCCGCGCGACGGATCCATCGCGCCCAACCCTCGGGGGTCCCGATCCGCTCCATCACCACGGCCAAGGCGATGTTCAGGACGCCCAACAATGCGCCGTGGGCGTGGCCGAGACGGAGGAATTGCCGACGCACGTCGTCGTCGACCCACCCCGCGGCGCGCAGTCCAATCATGGCCTCGAGCCAGATCCCGGCGGCCAGGAAGACCCCCACGAGCGCGGTCGCGAGCCTCAAGTGGCGGATCGGGTCCAACACCCGAACCCTACCTTCCTTCGTCGCCAGGTAGAATTCCCGCTGGCCGCCGCCCAGAAGGCTGGTGGTGAAACCCCGCGGCGTGAGGCCCCAGGGGGAGCGAGCACGTAGGAATACCGGCCGATGGCTCAGACGCGCTGGTCGACGGGCACCGGGTTGCCGTCGGGATCCACGAGCACGAAGCTCCCCGGGCCCGTCGACCCTGGCTCGGAGCGGCTCGAGAACGTCACGCCCGCCGCCTCGAGCGATCGTCCGCCCGTTCGCCCACGGCATGACCCACTTCGAACTGCGCTTGCAGCTCCCGGTGGTTGATCCGGACGCCGTGTGAGACCCGTGGGCGGCGTGCTTGCCAGCGCCTGGAAATCAACAGGCGTCGTCGATGCACGCCCCGTCGACCACGGCATCGCACGGCATCGCGAGAGAGCAGCTTATCCCCATCGGCGTGAAGCACCCACCATCGAAGTTGCAGATATCCGCGATCTCGAGGCACTCCGCGTACCAATCGAGTCCCAACAGCGGATAACACGATCCCATCTTCGCAGCGTATGCGCCGCATTCGGGCGGGACGCAGTCGCCGGCCGTCGCATCGGCCGTAGCGCTCGCGCCCTCTCCACCGTCCATGGATCCGTCCATGGATCCGGCCGTCGATGTTGCGTCCGTCATCCCGCTTGCACCGCTGCTCGCCTCGCCCATCCCCGCGGTCATCGAGCCGCTGGTGCCGTCTGCCGGATCCGGCATGGTTGTCGCCGACGCCGTACCCATGGCGGTCGCTGCCACTTCGCCCGCGTCGTCCTCGCCTTCGCCGCTTGATCCGAGTTGATCCGGATGCACGCAGATCTCGTCGACGCAGCGAAGTGGGCTTCGACAGATCCATCCCGCCTCGCACGGCCCAAGCTCGGTTCCTGGCTCACTGCCCGAGTTGTTTCCACAGGCAATCCCGCCGGCCCACACCACCACGACCGCCACCAACCGATGTGTCACTGTTGACGGTAGAGACGCCGCGCCGCCGTGGCGGTTGCACCGCGAGTCAATGCGGACCCTCACGCGGCGCGCGTGGACCGACGCCTGTGGTCGTGTGCAACCGACAACGTCGCGTGATCAAGGTTGGCTGCCCGGAGCGCGATCGGGCGCATCGCCGTCGAGGTCGGTCAGTGGGTCGAGGCCGGCGCCGAGGTGGCGCGCTTCCATCGGTGCGGTTGGCGGGCAACCCGTCGCGCGCCGCGTCACCCGGTGACGCAGGAGCCCACGTCGGGCGCGCCTGGGATCGGGCGTGCGAGCGGTGTGCAGGTCCCCGCGGCGCACGGGTGCGCCGGCGAGCAGTAGGCGGCGCAGCAACTCGACTCGCAGCAGCCGCCTACCTCGTCCGCCGCCGCGCACCGCAGGCCGCGGCCGCACGAGTCGTCCTGGTCGCAGCGCTCGCCCTCGGATGCCCCGCCCGACTCCTGGCAGCCGAAGCCGCGGTCGGTCCGCTGGCACGTCCCCTCGCCGCACGCGTTCGGATCGAAGGGGTCGCACGGGATCTGGCACTCCGCGACGATGCGCTCGTCGTCGATGATGCACACGCGATCGGGCGGGCACACCGGATCACTCGGCGAGCCCGTGCACATCGGCGTGCACGAGGCCGTCGCCCCGCCCGGATCGAGGGCGCACCACGACGTCGGGCCACACGGATCCGACTCGGCCGCGGGTTCGCACACATCACCGTCGGCGAGCGGCGCTGGGTCCTGCGTCACGCACGCGAGCCACGCGTGATCGAACGGGATGCACTTGCTCCCGGCCTCGCAGTCCTGCGCCCAGATATCGCACGGCGGCAACGTGCCGACGTCGAACTTCCGCGGCTCCTCGGTCTCGTCCGGGGAACACTCCGGGTCGGTCGTGCCCGCCGCCGAACCGGTAGAGGTGTCCGCGCCCGCGGTGCCTGTGCGCGTGCCGAGCGTGAGCGTCGCGGGGCCGCCCGAGGAGGACCCGTCACCGCTCGCCGTGCTGCTTCCCGACGCGAGCGAGTCGTCGTCGACCGACGGTCCACACCCGAGCGCCCCTCCCAAACCCAAGGCCCCGAGCCATCCGCGCAATGCCTCTGCCCGCGAGACGGCGCATGCCCGCGGAAACGGCTCACGCCCCCGCGATCGGTTGCGCCCCACTTTGGAGTGCGGTCCGAACTGCGCGCGGCTCTGCGCCCGCCGACGGCCCACGCAGGCGATACACAGCCCGACGAGCGCCGCGAGGGGGCTCCCGTTGCCACCACCGCGACAACCACATCCGTTCGATCCCTCGCGCGGCACGGCGTCCACGCCACCTTGCTCGCTCGCCCCGCTGCTGTCCCCGCCCCCACTCCCGCCGCTGCCGCCACTGTCGGCCCACCCGTGGGCAGCGTTGTATGCGGCGAGCAGAGCATTGATCTCATCGGTGCGATCGATGAGTGCCATCGGAGCCCCAACCGGCGCAACCTCTTCGACGTCCTCCTCCCACGGCATCTCCTCGGTGAACTCGGGCCACGGCTGACCGGCAGGCAGGTACACCTCGCGACCATCCGGGAGGGTCCACAGCGCGTCGCCGTTGCAGAAGGTCCGCTGGTTGGCGACGCGCAGCGCCGCAACCTCGGGAAGCGCGGCGTTTTGATGAAACAGCGGATCGACCGTCATTTCGCCTGGAGAGATCGTCGTATACATGCGCGTGAGATAAGGGGATGTGTCGATCACCGACACCGCGTGCAACGCGGGGGCGACGATGCGCTCGTCGATGGCGGCAGCGAACGCCACGGCGTCGAAGAGACTCGGGTCGACGAGCTCGGCGAAACACGCCGGGCACTCCCAGTACTCCTCGTTCTCAACGCCATCCGGTGCCGGCAGAAAGTCGGCGAGGATGCCCTCGAGGAGCAAGTGCCCGAAGAAACACTGGGCGCCCGCGCAGTCGAGCAGCCGCTGGTTCCTGAGTTCATCGATCACCTCGATAGGGGTCAACCCCGCGAACGCCGTCGGATCCCACGCAGGATCGTAGACACTGCCCAGGCCGACGACGGTCGATGCCCCGGCATACTCGGTCACAAACGCGTGCCCGTTTGCCCCCTCCGCATCGACCGCGAGCGTGATCACCTCTTTGTAGTTTGCCCCGGAGTTTGGCCAGTCGATCTTGAGGGAGTTGATGAGCACATGGCGGTAGTTCGCCGGGACAACGCGACTCTCGGCCAAAAAAAACGCGCGCACGTCCATGTCCTCGGTTGCGGCGATGCGGGTGAGACGGATCGGGATGCAGGCGTCATCGTTATCGAAGCGCAACACGATGGGATGGATCTCGGACGTCTCCGCCCCGACCTTGAGCTTGAAGGCGGCGAACAGCAGCCCCTCGCCGAGGTATTGCTCGAGCAGGGGCAGCGCCGCCGGATCCTGCTGATAGCCGTTGTCGCCGAGCCAGTTCATGACCTCGGCCGCGGTGCCGCCGGACAGCACGGCGATCTCGAACGCCCCAACCGTTTCGCGGTGCACGATCTCTGGACCTCCGGTCTCGCCGCCCGCAGCGTCGAAACGAACCTCCCCGCCGCCGTCGTCAGCCCCCATCCCCGGGGCCGAGGCGCCGCAGTCGTCGAAGGTGCGCTGGATGCCGTAGGACGGGACGGTGTTGGCGAGAATGCTCTGAAACAGCGCCTCCGAGCCCACCGAGAACGTCGGCACGACGGTGACCGGAACTAGCCAGGCAAACGAGTCTGCATCCGTATCCGGATCGTACTGGATCTGAATATGCGCCTCGGTATAGCCGCCCTCCATGACGAACAGGATGTTCTCGCCGGTCTGATCCACGGGCATCGGCTGCGGTCCCGCGTCGCAGAACGTCCCGCCACACGCCTTGGCCTCCTTTGGTAGTGCCCAAGTTGCCAGCAGAGCGAGGCAGGTGCAGACGGGGGTGAGGAGCGCGATCTTCGTGAGCGGCGACATGTGGTCCTCGAGGTGGGCGCTTGCCCCCTTCCTCAAATAGGTCCGCGTCGCGGGTGGATTGATCGAAAAAAGTCGCGGAACGCCGCGTCAAGTCCCGCTCTGTGCGCCGGTCGAGCCCGCCGTGCCGGCATCGCCGCCACTGACCGTTGCCGATCCGGTCCCGGTGCCCGATTCGCTGCCTCCGTCCGTCGAGGATCCAGTGCCCGTGCCGGATCCAGTCCCGGTGCCGCTTTCGCTGGCCGTGGTGTCCCCGCTCGTACCCGTCGAATCGCTGCCGCTATCCGCCGACGTGTTGCCGCCCGCAACGTCCAACTTCAAGCCCCCGTCGCCGAGGTCGAACTTCGGATCGCCCAGGTCGAGCTTCACGCCGCTGTCCTGTTCTCCCGCCGAGGTTGTCGTCATACCGCCCATCGTGCCGACCTGCATCGTCGTACCTCCCGTGTCGAGGGGGGCGTCGGCGGCAGGCACATCGAGGCAACCGTGGAGCAGCACAAGCAGCGCAGTGGCAACCTGGCGTGACATGGGACCGGGCGCGGGCTGGCGCTGCCCAATACCTTGAGTCCGGCGCACGCCGGATTTGATCGTTTTTTCTTCGCAAAGGCTCACGACGACCCCTTGCGACCGCTTCCAAGGCAGTCGCGGATGCCCTGCATGTGCTTTTGCAGGTCGGTCAGTGTGTATTCGAGCAGGCCCGGACGGGTCGCGAGGCGCTCCGCCTCCTTGCGAAGTCGCTCCCGCGCGCCCTGGAGGCGGCTGGCGATGGTGCCGGCCGGTACGCCGAAAACCTCGGCGAGTTCGCGAGCGGTCATCCCCTCGTAGTCCTTCAACTCGAGAAGCAACTGGTCATCGAGCGGGATCCTCCGCAATGCCTGAACGAGGAGCATCTCAGCCTCCCGCTCGGCGAACATCGCATGCAGCGACCGCTCCAGCGCCACGTCGTGGACCGAGTCCGCCAGCGGCTCGAAGCGGCGCTGGGCGTTATGCCGGCGCTCGAAGTGGCGAACGAGCTTGAAGCGAGCGATACCGAACAGGTACGTGCGAAGCGCCGAATCGCCGCGAAAGCCCTCGCGTCGCTCGCACAGGGCCTCGAAGGTGGCCTGCGTCAGATCCTCGCTGATCTCGGGCCCAACCTTGCCGTAAAAGAAGAGATAGATGCCTTGGTAATAGCGCTTAACTAGGGTTTGCCCCGCCAGCGTGTCGCCGCGGCGCCACGCGTCCAAGAGCTCGCGATCAGTCACGGCGACTGCAGCGTAGCACCACCGACCTGCGGTAGGCTCATCTTGCGCGCACCATGGGCGTCGAACCCAACCCCGATGCTGACTTGCCGGCCCGCATCCCGCCGCGCGATGCGGCAACGGAAGCCAGCGGTGCCGAGGCGCGCATGCTTGCGCGGATCGTCGGCGCGCGCATCGAGCCGGCGCCGCCAGCAACCGCCACCATCGGCGAGTACCGACTGTTGGATCGTCTTGGCCGCGGCGGAATGGGTGACGTGTGGGAAGCACGAGACGCGGCCGACAAGCCGGTGGCGATCAAGGTGTTGCGAGCGGCCGTGGCGGCGCACGAGCCCACGCGCAAGCGCTTCGAACGCGAGGCCCGAACGGCGGCCACCGTCGTACACCCCCGCATCGTGCGAATTCTTGGCGTCGGGCACACGGAAGCCGGCGAACCGTACATCGTGATGGAGCGGCTCGCGGGCACTCCGCTCGAGGCGCTGGTTCGCACCCACGGGGCGTTGCCGTGGACGAGCGCGCGAGAGATCCTCAAACAGATCTGCGAGGGACTGCAGTGCGCCCATCACCATGGTGTGATTCACCGGGACCTCAAGCCAGCGAACGTCATGGTCGAAGGCGGCGTGGACGCCCCACAATGCACGATCATCGACTTCGGCCTCGCACGCCGCGAGGTCGTTAGCTCCGGATCCGAAGCCTTGTCGCGCACGGGCGAAGTCTTCGGCAGCCCGCCCTTCATGAGCCCAGAGCAATTTCGTGGCGACGACGTGGATGCCCGCGCCGACATCTACAGCTTCGGATGCCTGATGTACTTCGTGTTAACCGGCGAGCGCCCGTTCGCTGGCGAGAAGATCGGAGAGCTGATGTATCGGCACCTGTTCGCGCCACCGCCAGTGCCGACGGGGATGCGATGCCCACAGCGGATCGCGCCGGCGTTGGCCTCAATCGTCTTGCGGGCGATGTGTAAAGATCAGGGCCACCGCTTCGCCGACATGGCGGAGATCATCGCGGCCCTCGAACGGATCGAGCGCGATCCCACGCCCGTCCACGTCCCCGACGAAACCGTGATAGGCCCGCTGGCGAAGGCAGCCATTGTCACCGGCACGCAGCGTCGCCGGTGGGCATGGACTGCGATTGGCGGGCTTTCGTTCACCGTCGTCGCGGTTGGCGCCTTGTGGATCGGCTCGTCCAACTCGCCACCACCGGCGAGCGCACCATCACCACCCGCGGGCACGCCTGATGACGTTGCGGCGCGGACACCCGAGTCATTGGTATCAGCAGCAACGCCAGCGCCGATGCAACCACCGACCGCGGCGGCGCCCCCCTCTCCACAGCCTTCGGAAGCAGCGAGCCCTGCGGGCCCGACACACCCGCCAACGCGCTCCGCGGGGCCGCGAGCGACGGCGAAAGCGCGAACGCTCCGACCGCGAAGTGCAGCGCCAGCAAGCCCGACCGCGGAGCCGCAACCGACGCCGATCGCCCCGCCGAATCATCCCCAAGCGCCATCGGCCGCGCCGCCGGTTCATCCGCGAACACCACCGGTGGCCAGCGAACTCCCTCCCAACCCCTTTCGATCGCCCGTCCATGGCGCGGGTGATCGCTAGCCGAGGGTCTCGATTCTCGCGATCGTACGCGCTGGCGACGATCGTGGGGCTTCTTATGCCCTTGGCGGTGCATGCTGCTGGCGGGCCGGAAACCGTCGAGGCGCCACCTCACCGCGGCAGCGAGCTCGAAGAGCTCTACGCCGCCGGAGAGGCGAGCTTTCACGCGGGTGACCTCGACGCCGCAGTCGCGGCGTTTTCGGCCGGACTCGACAAGAGCCGAGCGCTACCGCGCCTTCGCGTCTACTTCTCGGTCAGCCTGGCGATCGCGCACCTTGATCGCTACGATCGCTCGGGCGATCCGGCGGATGCCCAACGCGCGAGCGACCTCGTCACCGCAGCGATCGACCGCGATTCCGAGGTCCTGACGGCCGAACCGCGCCTCGACGCGCTCGCGCGGCGCAATCTGGAGCGGGCACGCAGCTACTTGCGGCGGCAAGCAGACGCCGCGCCCGAACGCGAAGATGCCCAGCATGGCGTCGCAGCCAAGCGCGACGCCGCGACGCGCAGGGCCACGGCGACGCCCGAGCGCCCGCGCGGGGACAAACCGATCGCCGTTTTGCCCGAGCCGGCCGCGATCTTGCGCGATCGTCGGGTGGGAATCGGGCTCCTCGTCTCGGGGACCGCGGTCGTTGCCGGATCACTCGCCGTCATGATCGACGCTGCGACGCTTCGCCGCCGCGCGCTGACCATTGCCGAGGACCCACCGACACCCCGTCAGCAGAAGTACATCGACGAAGAGGTGCCGAAACTGGCGCGGATCCGCTATGGGATCGCCGGCCCGTTTCTCGCCGTGGGCATCGGCTTGTGCGTCGGCGGAGGCCTCGCGCTGCGCCGCGCCGCGCGAAAGCGCGTGGTCCTGGCGCCCGACGTCGAGGAGCACCGTTGGGGGCTGTGGGTGCACACGACGTTCTAGCAGGGTGCGGAAGAACGCGAAGCGTTCTTCCGGACACCCTGCTCCGTGCC
>CADEGN010000237.1 GCA_902826865.1 uncultured Myxococcales bacterium | reverse complement strand
CCGGATGGTCGACGGCGAGATGGAGGCCCTGCTGCGGCTGGCCGACGCCTTTCAGTTTGAGCCGGACGCCGCACGGCGCTTCGTGCGCTGGGTACAAGACAGCCTTGAGCTACGGGAGCGCGGGCAGCAGATCCTCGTGGAAATGTGAACGCGGGCTTGCCTCGGCGGCCTCGCCTCGCCCATACTCCGCCGCGATGGCGCGCGTCACGGTCGAAGACTGCCTGGCCCAGATCCCCAACCGTTTCGCCCTGACGATCCTTGCGTCGCGGCGTGCCCGGGCGCTCAGCGAAGGCCGGGGTCGCGCGCAGGTCGAGTGCGACAATAAGGAAGGCGTCACCGCGTTGCGCGAGGTGAGTGCTCAGAAAGTGCGGTTCAAGGAGGACGTGAGCCAAGCGATGGTGGACTTCATCGACGAGCAGCGTCGTCAACTCCGCGTGACGGCCGGTGAGCACACCTTCTTGGAGGCGGCGTCTCTGCGCGCGCTGGAGGATGAGGAAGAGGGCGAAGAGGACGAGCCCGGAGAAATCGAGGAGCTCCAGGCGGATCCCGAGGCGCTCAACAAGCAAGCCGCTGCAGCGCCAGAGGGCGAGGGCGCCGAGGCCGAGGGCGAGGAATTCGACGACGAAGACACTGGCTTCGGCGACGACGACATCCCGGAGGAGGGCGGCGAGGTAGAAGCGCCCGACCTCGACGAGGGCGAAGCTGCCGGCGACGACGAAGAGGACCCGCCGGGCGACGACGAGTGATCGGCGTGCGCACCCGGCTCACGATTGCATTCGTGGTGCTGGGCGTGCCGCTTGGCTGCGGCGATCGGGCACCGGCTGCACTTTGGCCGGATCCCCCGGCGCCAACCCTGGCGCGGCCCATTGGAATTCCCGATCCGGCGGAGGCGTCCGGCTCCGCGCCCGCCGACGTTGAGCCGTCGTCGGCCGAAGGGTCGTCCGCGACAGGTGGCGTTTCCGATGCGGAACAACCCGCGGAGGCCGAGCCGATTTCTCCAGCCGGGGACAACGCGACGACAACCCCTGCGCCGCCCAGCACGGCCGCCGAGGATCCGTCCACGACGCCAGCCCGCGGCCGCCGTGGTAAAGCTGCCCCCGACGGTGCCGCCACTGCGCAGAGTCCTGGTCGCGAACCGCGGTGAGATCGCGCGCCGCGTGTTCCGTAGCTGCCGGGAGCGTGGCATCGAAACGGTGGCGGTGCATAGCGACGTGGATGCCACCGCGTTGCACGTACTCGAGGCCGATATCGCGGTGCCAATTGGTCCCGCCCCGGCCCTTGAAAGCTACCTGAAGATCGAATCGATCATCGCGGCGGCCAAGCAGACCGGCGCGGACGCGATCCATCCCGGCTACGGTTTTCTCAGCGAGCGTGCCGCGTTTGCGCGCGCGTGCGAAGCCGCTGGAATCGTCTTCATCGGGCCGCCGGCAGGCGCGATGGAGGTGATGGGGGACAAGGTCCGGGCCCGACAGGCGATGGCCGCGGCCGGGGTCCCGATCGTGCCGGGGGCGGACGATGTCCGCGATGTCGAGGCGGCGCGCGCGGCTGCGGCGCGGATCGGCTACCCGTTGATGATCAAGGCCAGCGCCGGCGGCGGCGGTAAAGGCATGCGTGTCGTTGAGCGCCCGGCGGATCTCGCCGCTGCGTTTGCGTCGGCCCAGCGCGAAGCGGAGGCATCTTTTGCGGACGGCCGCGTTTTCGTCGAGCGCGCGATCTTGAAGGCGCGTCACGTGGAGATTCAGGTGATGGCGGATGCCCACGGCAACGTCGTGTCACTCGGTGAGCGCGACTGCTCGGTCCAACGCCGCCACCAGAAGGTCATCGAAGAGGCGCCGAGTCCAAGTCGCTGGATGACCGAGGCGCTACGCCAGGCCATGGGGGAAGTCGCCGTTCGCGCCGCGGCTGCCGTCGGCTACCAAAGCGCTGGAACCGTCGAGTTTCTGTTCGAGGAGCAGGATGAGGGCGCGAATTTCTACTTCCTCGAGATGAACACGCGGCTGCAGGTGGAGCACCCCGTTACCGAGCTGGTGACCGGTCGCGATCTCGTGGGCGATCAGTTGCGGGTGGCGGCGGGCGAGCCGCTGGGGTATGGGAGCGGTGACGTCGTCCGCCGGGGCCACGCGCTGGAGTGCCGGATCTACGCGGAGGATCCGCGCACGTTTCTGCCGCGCGCGGGTCACGTGCACCTGGTGCGCTGGCCCGAGGGCGCGGGTGTGCGAATTGACGCCGCCGTAGGCACCGGCAGCGAGGTATCAAGCTATTACGACCCGATGATCGCCAAGCTCTCCACCTGGGGGGCGGATCGAGCTCAGGCAATCGCGCGGATGCGCCGGGCCCTGCGCGAGACGGTGATCCTGGGGGTCGAGACCAATGTCGGTCTCCACCTGCGGATCCTCGAAGAGCCCGACTTCGTGGGCGGGGTCGACGTCACGACGCACTACATCGGTGACCACCCGCACGTAATTGAGCCGACGCCGGCGATGATCGAGGACGACACGACCATCGCTGCGGCCGTGGCGACGTGGTCCGATCGCGCGCTCGCGGACGGGTTTGGCGGGTCGGCACCGTCGACGCCAAGCGATCCCGACGGATCCTGGCGCACGTCGGCGCGCTGGCGTCACTAGCAGCCCAGTCGTGAGACTCCGCGGCGCGGCGCTCTCGCAGGCGCGGAGTTACACCACGGGCTATTAGGGCAGACCTTACCGCGCGGGCGAATCGTCGGCCGACCCGTGATAACCTGCACACCCGGAGTCGCGCGCGGCGCTTGTGGGGCCGGCGCTCGACGTGGCAAAGGACGAGCGCGATGCGACCCGGGCGATCCAAGCGAACCAAGTTTATTTTCGTGACCGGGGGAGTGACCTCGTCGCTCGGCAAGGGTCTGTGCGCGGCGTCGGTGGGCGCGCTGCTCGAGAGCCGCGGCCTGACCGTGGGTCTGCAGAAACTCGACCCGTACCTCAACGTCGATCCTGGGACGATGAACCCAACCCAGCACGGGGAGGTGTTCGTCACCGACGACGGTGCCGAGACCGATCTCGATCTCGGCCACTACGAGCGCTTCGTGTCGCATCGCATGACGCGGCACAGCAACTACACGTCCGGCCAGATCTACGAGTCCGTGATCCGCAAGGAGCGGCGCGGCGAATACCTCGGCCAGACGGTGCAGGTGATTCCGCACGTCACCAATGAGATCAAGGAGTGCATCCTCGCTGCGGCCGAGGGAGTCGATGTCCTCATCGTTGAGATCGGCGGCACGGTCGGCGACATCGAGAGCCTGCCCTTCCTCGAGGCCATCCGGCAGCTCCGGCTCGAGGTCGGCCGTGATGACGCCGCGTTCATCCATCTCACGCTTCTGCCCTACATCCCGACCGCCGGCGAACTCAAGACCAAGCCGACGCAGCACTCGGTGATGAAGATGCGTGAGATCGGCATTCAGCCCGACTTTCTGGTCTGTCGCAGCGACCATCCCATTGTCCGCGGGACCCGGGAGAAGATCGCGCTGTTTACGAACGTCACCACCGACGCGGTCATCCCGCTCGAGGACAAGAAGACGATCTACGAGGTACCGCTCGCGCTGCACGAGTCGGGGCTCGACGACAAGCTGTGCGAGTTGCTCAACATCTGGAGCCGCGATCCCCAGCTGGGCGAATGGGAGCGCATCGTCGCGACGTTGGCTCAGCCCAAGCAGCGGGTAAAGATCGCGATGGTCGGCAAGTACGTCGATTTGGCGGAGTCGTACAAGAGCCTCTCGGAGGCCCTCGTGCATGGAGGCCTGGCCAACGCAGCGGCTGTTGAGATCACCTACGTCGACGCCGAGGAGATCGTCGTGAGGGGTGCTGCCAAGCTCTTGCGCGGGTTCGCCGGCGTGTTGGTCCCCGGTGGATTTGGTCAACGCGGCAGCGAGGGCAAGGTCGATTCGATTCGCTACGCCCGCGAGAACAGGATCCCCTTTCTCGGGATCTGCCTCGGGATGCAAATGGCCGTGGTCGAGTATGCCCGCGACGTCGCGGGGATCCCCGGTGCACAGAGTTCGGAGTTCGTCCCGGGCGCGGCCGACCGCGTCATCGACATCATGGCCGACCAGCAAAATGTGCAGGAAAAGGGTGGCACGATGCGTCTAGGCGCGTACGAATGCCAGCTCGTCCACGGGTCTCTCGCGGCCAAGATCTACGGCGCGGCCAAGATCTCCGAGCGCCATCGCCATCGCTACGAATTCAACAACGCGTACCGCGACCGGCTCGAGGCCGCCGGCTTGGTGCTGTCCGGCTTGTCCCCAGACAAGACTCTGGTCGAGATGGTCGAGTTGCCCTCGTCCGTGCACCCGTTCTTCGTCGGTTGTCAGTTCCATCCCGAGTTTCGCAGTCGGCCGACCCAACCGCACCCGCTGTTCGCCGCCTACATTAGCGCCGCGATCGAACACGCTCGCACCCACGACTAGCGCGTCGAGCAATGGCACCGCCGGGCCCAGGAGCGCCTTGACCGCGCCCTTGACTCGCGCGACTCTTGGCCGTCCATGTGCGCCTGGTTCGCCCATGCTGCCGCCGCGGCCAGCCTTCTCCTCGCGTCGTGCGAGAAGACGCCCACGAATTCGCCCGAAGCCGCCGAGGACCCGTCGGGCCTCGGCGAACCGCGCGGCACGCCCGAGGATGACGAAGAGGTCGAGGGCGCCGACGGGGACGCGACCACGAAGGCGCCCCCGGTGCAGCGCCTGCTTGAAATCGAGGGCGGACTCACGGCCGATGCGATCAATGCCGTTAAGCGCAAGCATCTAAGGGAGATCGAGGGCTGCTTCAATCAAGCGTTTGAAGACGCCAGCGACGACCAGGATTTTAAGGGTGCCGTGGTGATCTCGTTCATCGTGACGGAAGCCGGCACGGTTTCGGGCGCGAAGGTCGAGCTGAGCGAGTTCGGGTTCCAGCCCACGGAGCTCTGCCTTGCGACCGTGGTCGATTCGTTCAAGTTGCCCAAGCAAAAAAAGCCGTCGACGGTGCACCTGCCGTTTTACGCCAACGAGTTCTGAGCGGACCCGCCCCCCGCCAGGGCTGGGCACGACCGTTTGGTGGCCGCGCGGTGGCCGGCCGCGCGGACCGTCCCGGCTTGCGCCCGCACATCCTTGGCGTGGCCGCTCCGGCGTATTGCCCAACCTGGTACACTTGCGTCCTCCTCGGGAGATCCGGACCAACGATGGCTCTGAACATGCGCCAAGAGCTGCGGATGAGCCAGCAGCTCGTGATGACGCCGCAGCTGCAGCAGGCCATCAAGCTCCTGCAGCTCTCGCGCATGGAGCTGCAGGATCTCGTCCGCAGCGAGTTGCTCGAGAACCCACTGCTCGACGAGCAGCAGGAGCTTGGCAGCCATGCCGAAGAGCCGGTCACCGCCGTGGAGATGCAGGACGGGCTCGACAATCAACGCGACGAGGGTGGCGACCGCAGCTCCTCTGCGGCCGACCGCGCCCAGGAGATCAAAGTCGACGAGCGGCCGAAGGAAGAGAACTTCGACTGGGAGGCGTATCTCGAGAACAGCGCCTACGCGCCGGCGACTGGTTCGGGTGTGCGCCTCGACAACGAGGACATGCCGTCTTTGGAGGCCACCGCGACTCGGCCCGAGACGCTTGCCGAGCACCTCATGTGGCAGATTCGCCTGGCCGACTTTGATTCGGTCGAGGAGGAGATCGCCGAGTTCATTGTTCGCTCCCTGTCCCCGGCCGGCTACATGCGCGACCTTACGGTTCCGCAGATCGCGCGACGCTCGGGGTACTCGTGCCTGCGCATCGAGGGAGTGCTGCGGAAGGTCCACAACCTCGACCCGATTTCGATCGGCGCGCGCAACCTCGCCGAGGCGCTGTGGATCCAAGCCAACCACCCCGACGAACCGATCGAGGATCCGCTCGTTCGAGCGATGATCTGCAAGCATCTCGGCAACCTCGAGAAACGCGCCTATCCAGCGATCGCCCGCGACACCGGCGAGCCGGTGGAAGAGGTCTACGAGGCGTCCAAGGTGATCTTGGGGCTCGAGCCGCGGCCAGCCCGCGCCTACGCCGCGGAGGAGCCGCAATACATCGTCCCCGACGTGTACATCTCGAAAATCGGCGATGAGTACGTTGTCACGCTCAACGACGATGGCCTGCCCAAGCTCAGGATCAGCGGATTTTATCGCGGCGCCATGGGCCAGAACCGCGAGGCGAAGGAGTACATCACCGAGCGGTTACGCTCGGCGCAGTGGCTGATTCGCTCGATTCAACAGCGCCAGCGGACGATCCTCAAGGTCACGAAGAGCATCCTGAAGTTTCAGCGGGAGTTCTTCGACAAGGGCGTTGAGCATCTTCGGCCGCTCATACTCAAGGATGTTGCCGAAGACATTCAGATGCACGAGTCGACGGTCAGCCGCGTGACCACGAGCAAGTACGTGCACACGCCGCAGGGGATTTTCGAGCTCAAGTACTTCTTCAACGCGGGCATCAGTCGCAACAACGGCGACGACCTGGCGTCCGAGGCGGTCAAGACCAAGATCAAGCAGCTCATCGACAACGAGGACACCGCCCGGCCCCATAGCGACCAGAAACTCGTCGAGCTGCTGCTGGCCGACGGTATCGACATCGCCCGCCGGACGGTCGCGAAGTACCGCGAGCAACTCGGAGTGTTGTCAAGCAGCAAGCGGCGGCGGCTGTTCTAGCCCGATTCGCCCGGGGAGCACGTAGTCAGATGCGTCGAGAGGTCAGCGTCGAGGTCCGTCAGCTGCTCGTGGAAGGCGCGCAAGGCGGGCTGCAGCTGCGCGTGCTTAGTAGCTGGGGTGGGCTCGACCGCAAGATCGCACGGCCGCGGATCCAGAAGCCGGGACTTGCGCTCGCCGGGTTCACCAAGCACGTGTACCCGGATCGACTCCAGGTCCTCGGGCTAACGGAAATCGACTACCTGCTCAGCGTTGATCCCGCGGTGGCTCGCACGGGGTTGCGCGCCTATGCCGCGAAGGACCCGTGCGTGTTGGTGATCACGCGTGGTCTCGAGCCCCCCGAGATGCTGATGGAGGTCGCGCGCGACGGCGGCATCCCGGTGTTGGGTACGCCGGTGATGAGCTCGACGTTCACGTCGCGGGTGAGCCGTCGCCTGGAGGACTTGCTCGCGCCGACGGCCAGCATCCACGGCGTGCTGGTCGATGTCCTGGGCGTGGGGGTCCTGCTCATCGGTCGAAGCGGCGTGGGCAAGAGCGAGGCCGCCCTCGACCTGGTGCTCAAAGGCCACCGCCTGGTCGCCGACGACGTCGTCGAGGTTACCGTGCGCCCCCCCGACACCGTGTGGGGCGCCGCCACAGAGCTGCACCAGCACCACATGGAGATCCGTGGGATGGGAATCCTCAACATCACGCACCTTTTTGGTGTTGCCGCGGTCCGCGACAATAAGAAGATCGAAGTTGTGGTCGAACTTAGCGAGGTCGAGGAGGGCGAGTACGATCGCCTCGGGATCGAAGGGCAGGTCTGGCCGATCCTTGGCGTCGACGTCCCGCTCGTCCGCATCCCTCTGCGCCCCGGTCGCAACATCGCCGCGCTCATCGAAGTGGTGGCGCGCAACCAGCTGCTCAAGTACCGCGGACACGATAGTGCGCGCGAGTTCGAGGCGAAGGTCAACGCGCGTATCCTCGCCAGCGCTACGCCGGAACCGGTCGCGGCCAGTCCGTCGGGCGTGATCCCGATGACGGAGGTCGAGTGATGGATCTCGTCATCATCTCGGGTCTGTCGGGCGGAGGGAAATCGACCGCGCTCCGTGCGCTCGAGGATCTCGGCGTGTTCTGCGTCGACAATTGCCCGATCCCGTTGTTGCCCGAGTTGGTGGCCCTGGTCCGCCAGCGCGGCGAAGCGCGGCGCGTGGCAGTGTGCATCGATGCCCGGGAGGCCGAGTACTTGGCCTCGTTTCCCGACGTAGTGGCGCAGCTGCGGGCAGCTGGCGTAGCCGTCGAGGTCTTGTTCGTGGAGGCCTCGCGCGAGGTCCTCGTTCGCCGCTACGCCGAGACCCGTCGGTTGCATCCCCTTGGGGAGTTGCCAGAGGCCATCGACCGCGAGCGCGAGACGATCGCTTCGATCGCGGCGCTCGCGAGTCGGACGCTCGATACCTCCACCACCACAGGTCGGCAGCTGCGCCAGCTCGTGCGCGATCGCTACGCTGCGGCCGACGCGATGCGCGTGGTTTTGCAGTCGTTTGCGTTCAAGCGCGGGGTTCCGAGCGAGGCAGACGTGGTCCTCGATTGCCGGTTCCTGGACAATCCCTTCGACCGCGCCGAGCTGCGACCGCTTTCCGGATTGCACGACCCGGTCGCTCGATTCGTGCTCGAGCAAGCAGATGCGCGCACGTTCCTCGAGCACGTGGAGGCACTGGTGCGATTCACCGTGCCACGCACGGCCGGTGAAGGGCGCTCGTACCTCACCGTCGCAATCGGTTGTACTGGTGGCCAGCATCGGTCGGTGGCGCTCGTCGAGGAGCTCAAGCGGAGGTTCGCCAGCCAAGGCTTCGCCGGTCCGGCGGTGCGAGTGGTCGTGCGCCATCGAGACGTGGGGAGGACGGCATGACTCATCCGATCGCCATCGGTGTGGCAGTGCTTGGGCACGGGAGCACCGCGACCCAGCTATTGGAGGCTGCACGGGGGATCGTCGGCGCGGGGGCGCTCGATGGCGTCATTGCGATCGACGCCGGCACCGGCGAGACGCCCGTGTTGTCCACAACCATCTGCGACGCGATTGCCATCGCCGATCGCGGGCGTGGTGTTGTTGTTCTGGTCGACCTTCTCGGCGCTAGCCCGTGCCAGTGCGCGCAGCGTGAAGGCACGAGACACGACATGACCGTTGTCTCGGGCCTCAACCTGGGAATGCTCTTGAAGCTGGCGGGGCTCGATCGAAGTCAGCTTGAGCCCCACGCGGTTGCGGAGGCATGCGCCGAAGCTGGCAAGCGATCGATCGTGGTAAGCGACATTGATCGCATGACAGGAGCGCCGGCACCATGAGATCGGTGGGTAGTGTCACGATCGTTAACAAGCTGGGGCTCCACGCTCGCGCCGCCAGCAAACTCGTCAGCTTGGCGAATCGCTTTGACGCAGAGGTTTGGATCTCGGTCGGCGACCGCGAAGTCAATGCCAAGAGCATCCTCGGCGTTCTGATGTTGGCGGCGGCCAAGGGCACGGCGGTGCAGCTGCGCTGCGACGGTGCGCAGTCCGAGGCCGCCTACACGGCACTGCGCGACCTGGTTGAGGCCGGATTCGGAGAGCTGTGAGCGACGGTCGCGACGACGGCACGGCGAATCGAGCTAGCGAGGGACGCGTCGAGCTGCGCGGCACCGCGGCCAGCCCAGGGATCGGTATCGGATGCGCGTATGTCCTCGACCGCCGGCGCATTCACCTACCCCGGCGTGAGGTCGCCGCCAGCGATATCCCCGCCGAGGTGGCTCGATTCCACGCCGCCATCGACACGACCAATGCCCAACTGGAGGCGATCAAGAACCGGCTACCCCATGGTGAGCACCGCCAGATCCTCGCCGCCCAGCAGCTCATGCTGCGCGATCCAGACCTGGGTAACAGCGTCGAGGAGGCGATCACCCGCGAGTCGATCAGTGCGGAGTGGGCGGTTAGTGCGGTGGCCGAGGAGATTCGCGACACCCTAGAGCGCGCCGATGACGTGTATTTTCGCGAGCGCGGTAGCGACATCACCTTTCTCGCGGAACGCGTGCTCATCAACCTCGGTGGAGAGGCCGAGTTGGAGTTGCAGCCGCCACCGGGAAGCGTGGTCATTGCCCACGATTTGAGCCCGGCGGACACGGCCGAACTGGCGCGCGCCCAAGTCGTGGGCATTGTGACCGAGGTCGGCGGCCAGACCTCGCATAGTGCGATCATGGCGCGGTCGCTCGAAATTCCGGCCGTTGTCGGGGTAGAAGGCCTGTTGCAGCAGATCCAAAGCGACGACACCCTGGTCGTCGATGGGATCGAGGGCGTTGTTGTCGTACGCCCTGCGGCCGACGAGCTCGATCGCTGGCAGGTGGCCAACAATCGCTACGAGATCTTCGAGGATCGCGTGCAGCGGGAGCATGGTCTGCCCGCTATCGCTCGTGATGGCACGAACGTAGTGCTGCGCGCGAACGTGGCTATCGACTCCGAGATCTCATCGGCGCTTTTCCATGGCGCGGAAGGCATCGGCTTGTACCGAACCGAGTTCGCGTACATGGACCGCGAGCGACCGCCCACCGAGGACGAGCACTATCGGGTTGCCAAGGGTGTGTTGCATCGAGTAGCGCCGTATCCGGCGGTCTTCCGCACCTTCGATCTCGGATCTGACAAGCCGACGCGGCTCTTCCAATACGAGGAGGTTGAACGCAATCCTGCGATGGGTTTGCGGTCGCTGCGGCTGGCGCTGCGCGAACGCGAGATGCTCCTTTGTCAGCTGCGTGGGCTGCTGCGCGCGGCTGTGCACGGACCGCTGCGGATCATGCTTCCGCTCGTGAGTGGCGTCGAGGAACTGCGTGCTGCTCTGGCCGCGATCGCGGAGGCGAAATCGCAGCTCGCGGTTGCAGGGATGGCGCACTCCACCGATGTCCCAATTGGGATCATGGTAGAGATGCCATCGGCCGCGGTCATGGCGGACGCTCTCGCCAAGCACGTGGACTTCATGAGCATCGGTACCAACGATTTGATCCAGTACACGCTGGCGATCGATCGCACGAACGATGCTGTTGGCTATCTGTACCGGCCGTTGCACCCGGCGCTGGTCCGTTTGATCCACAGGGTCAGCGCTGCCGGCAAGGCCGCCGGAATCCCGGTGAGCGTGTGTGGCGAGATGGCCGCGGATCCGCGCTACACTTGGGTGTTGTGTGGGCTCGGCATCCGCGAGCTCAGCATGCACCCCTCGGCGATCCCGGTGATCAAGAACATCATCCGTGGGTCAACGCTGTCGGAGATGGAGGCGCTGGCCCGGCAGGTGCTCGAGGTCGAGGAGGTGCACGAGTCGGAGGAGCTTGTCCTCGAGGTGATGAGGTCGCGGTTCTCCGAGCACCTGCAGCATGGCGGCGGCTACCGCCTCGCGAGTGAACGGGACGCGGCGGGGGCGGGCTAGTGGCCGCGGCGCTGAGTGGACTCGTGGATCGTTCGGGCCTGGTAGAATTAGACTGGGGTCGGGTATTTGTCACCGACGTTGCGCCGCGTTTTCCAAGTCGTCCGCCGCTTCTGCTGTTGCACGACGTATTGAGCTGCGGCCATGCATTCGCCGCCATTACACCCGACCTTGCAGGGGAGCGACGCGTCGTTGTTCTCGACCTGCCGGGGGCTGGGGAGAGCGATCGGCCGCCCACACGCGACGTGCAAGACTACTCTCTTTCATGGCTCGCACAGGCGGTCGCGGCGGTGCTGGGAAAAATCGGTGCCGCGTCGATCGACGTGCTTGCCCAGGGCTTCGGCGGCCTCGTGATGTTGCAGCTCGCGCTCGACGAACCAGCGATGGTCCGACGGATGTGCGCCGTC
Source organism: uncultured Myxococcales bacterium (assembly GCA_902826865.1). Taxonomy (GTDB): domain Bacteria; phylum Myxococcota_A; class Polyangia; order Nannocystales; family Nannocystaceae; genus Xiheibacterium. Next base: position 244 of record CADEGN010000237.1, on the reverse strand, counting down.
GCACCGCCGCTGGCGGGGATCCAGCTCACGCACGAGCAGCGGCTTGCTCGGATTCCGGCGGTGGGTGAGCTCGCATTTTCCCGCGTCTACCGGCGTGCTGATCTTCGGCGCTCGCTTGGCGCGGCCCGCGCCGTGCCCCAGCGACTCGACGAATTCGCGGTGGCGCTCCACTGGGATCGCCTTGCCCTCGGGGGCGGGCTCGGCGCGACCCGGGCGACGTAGCGGGCGACCCGTCACACGATGC
>CADEGN010000236.1 GCA_902826865.1 uncultured Myxococcales bacterium | reverse complement strand
CCACTTCATAGTCGGGCACGGAGGAGCGTGACCCCTTACGGGGTCACGCTCCTAGAGGTTCTTCATCGCCCAGTCAACGGCGCTGATGATCGTGTACTGGTCCTGCTGGGTGATCTTTGACTCCGCGTCGGGCATCTGCAGGCCTTCGGAGTGCCAGCGGACGATGCCGCGCTCGTCCATCACGATGATGGTCGGGCTCTGCCCGAGATTCTCCATGACGGTGTAGGCGTTCTCCATCCCGAGCTCGCGCGCCGCATTGAACTCGACCTTGTTGGGCCGACGGTAAAACGGGATCATCGGTAGCTTCTGCCCGTCGACTTTTACCGACCACTTGTCGGCCCACGCTCGGAGATCCGTGTCGTTCATCGGCTCCTTGCGACCGCTGGGGAACTTGGCGTGGACGAACATCAGGTCGATGTCGCGTTTTTGGAGGTCCGGGAACGCCTTCTGTAGCACCTGCATGAAGGCGACCGCGTAGCCCTCCTCCTCGCGATCTCCCCAGTCCCAGTAGACCAGGAAGCGCTTCTTGCCGAACAGCTGGCGACCATCGAGGATGCCGCCGTTGATGCTGACAAGCTGCACCATTGGGCTGGTGTGGCCGAACATGCGGCGACGGGCCCACTCGGGCGCGGCGTTGAGCTCGGCTGCACCCACGGCGTAGAACGGCCCGAGGTCTTTGAGGGGCGGAAACTTATTGTTGGGTTGGGCGGTAACTTCGATCGACTTGCGCGCGTGTGACTCCCACGACAAAAGCTCGAGCTTGTGCGGCTTTCCATCGACCAAGTTGACCTTGTCGAACTCGGCGGAGGTCTTCACCGCCTGCCCGTCGATCGTTTGCAGTAGGTCGCCTTTTTCGACCTGGTCGCAGCCCGCGGTGCAGCCGAGGTTGTAGGAGATGAAAACACCGCCAGGCTCGAGGTCCTTTGGGCCTGGGATCTTGAAGGTGTTTGTCTTCTCGCACGACGCGAGGAGACCGGAGACGAGCAACGCGGCGACGGCAGCGAGCTTTTTCATGGGATTGACTTCCAGCGCGAGTCGGGGTCGGACGGACCGCGCCGGACTTTAGGACGCGGCCGCGCAAGTCGTCAACGAGCTGGGGGCGCCACGATTTCACCAGGGAGCGAAGCCCGCGGTGGGGTTGCACGGGGGTTTCCGGCCCCTCGGGCCGCCTTGGCATGGGTCGCCCACGCGGGTGTCCTGTGCCGCCGCTCCGCCGGGGGCTCACAACCTGGCGCGCAGGGTCAACGCGACGGTCCAAAACTGCGGGAGCTGAGACTTGAACGTGCTCTGTTGCATCCGCGCTGCCTGGTCGAGGAGGCGCGTTGGGATCGTGAACGATTGGTCGCCCTTTTCGATGTTCGCCAGCGGATACCAGGTGAACGCGTAGTCGAACTGGGCGCCAACGGCGAGATTGCGCAGGACGAAGACCGCGAAGCCGGCCTCGAGCGGCACGGCCAATCCGTGGAAGTCGAGACGGGCCGCGCCTGCCGCAGTGTCATACCCGGCGCGAAGCAAGTTGTATTGGGCGCCGGTGCCGACCCAGGCGGCGTAACGGCCGCGCGGGATGAAGTGCACCCGGAGCATCGGGCCGACCTGGGCGGTGCGCAACTTGGCACTTTGCACGGCAAGCGAGGTGAGATCGATGCCGAGGGCCTGACCGCCGAGGACGCCGAGGGCCTGCTGCATGAGATAGGGGTCGAGACCGTAGAGCGCGAGCACATTGGCGCCCTTGGTCGGATTGGACGATAGGGCGCCCCAGCCCCCGGAGATTCCAAGATCCAACCAGCCCCGGATGTTGCCCCCGACGAAGCCATCGAGTCGCACGCCCGGTCGCACGTCGTGGCGGCTGCACATGGATTTTACGCAGCCCATGGATCCGATGCGAAAGTCGAAGGTGAACCCCTGGTGGGAGAAGTTGCGGAGGTCTCGGCTGCCGCTGCGCTTGTGCAGACCGGCGGGCCCGGCGGCGGCGGCTGGTCCGATCGGATCGCCGACGGGGTCGGTTGCCACGGGCGCCGGAGCACGGGGTGGTGCAGGCGCGCTCTCGCTCGTCGGTGCTGCGGTCGAAGTCGGCGCCGCGGCCGGTGCTTCCTGCGCGGGCGCCGTCTCCTGCGCGGCCGGTGTTTCCGCCGCGGCCGGAGTTTCCTCTGCGGCCGATGTTTCTTCCCCGGCCGCGGCGCTCACCGGCGTCGCCGAGACCGATCTGGCCTGGGACATCGCAGCAGTAAGGCTGCGGGGACGCTGAATCGTCGGGGCATCGGCCGACGCGGACCGGCCGTAGAGCGCGGCCACGGCGGCCAGCCCCATGACGAGCGCCCTCGCACCGAACGACCCTTGGGCACCCCTCGCTTGACCACCAAACATCACATTGCCCACTCGATCGCGCCGCCCTCGCCGTCCCACGCGATCGGTTGCCACATCCTGGCCATGGTGCAGGAGGACGCCCTCCGTGATCCATGAATGGGTCCAGCTCGGCCCGCCATCGGACCGATTGAAATCTTGTTCATTGGTACGATAAGTTACATAACTAAACGATCGCGAAAGTCACCTGCCCGGCCTTTTGTCGTGCAGCGGCTTGGGCAGGATCCGGCTCCGATGCAACGCGCGCGACCGCGGCGCATCATCCGTTCGTGGCGACCTGCAAGCGATTGTGGATCCCCGCGTGGGGGCTCGCCTGCGCGTGCACGAAGTCTGCGCCCGAGTCGGGCCCGCACGAACAGGACGCCGCGCCGGCAGAAGTTCACGCTGCGCCCGCGGGCGAAGTCGCGCACGAGGGTTCCGCGCCCGTCGTCCAACCGAGCGGACCACCGACCGCTGAATGCACGCTGTCGGCGGTCGGGCACATCTTGGACGCACCGCGCACGCCGGGGCTCGTGTGGACCGTGGCGAACCCACCCAGCGCCGAGGTCTTCGTGGAACTCGCGTCGGGCAGACGCGCCTCGGCGCCGCAGGGCACCTGTCTACGCAGCGATGGGGGCTGGGACATCGACATCACTACCGATGACATCGTCGGCGAGGGCCTCGTTTCTGTCGCGTATCAAGGTGTACCCGGCGCCGTGCGTGCGTGGCAGATGTTGCACGACGAGAACTCCGAGTGGATCGCCGCCGATCAATATCTGCTGTGGTACCCGTCGACCGGCTGCTGCGAGGAGAAGCAGATCATCGTCCTGGGCCGAGATCGCCGCTGGCACATCGACGACGATGCCGTGGGTTGGGTCGGATTCGCCACCCTCGGACCCAAGGCGCCGACGGCGATTGCCAGCGCGACGGAGCGGCTCTTTCTCGTCCGACTCGACACTGGGCTGGCGCTGCAGACGAGAGGCCGTGAGCCGCGGTACGCGTCCGACGGGAGCTTGTTCGCGCGAGATACGTTGGGGGCGGTGCTCGAGATCAAGCCGGATGGGTACGTGCTCGAAGTCGTGCCTCCCCTGCACGAGGAGGTCTCCGCCGCTGAGAGTCTGGAGCCCACGGGTGTTCCGGCGGAGGTTTCCGCAGATGCAAGCACGATCACGGCGGTTCACCCCGATGGACCCGTCGTCGTCAAGCGGACGCCCATCCGCTCCGGAAACGATCGTGTGCTCTCCCTGATCGACGGCCCGTTGCGCACGCTTTGGGATGCCGCGTTCGCGAGCGACGCGAACGAGGAAGCGGCAACGCAGCAGCTAGGCGCGGTGGCGGCCAGTTTTTCGATCAGCGCGGCGCAGGCTCGCTATGCCCTTGGCGCGGAAGGGAACGTCGCGGTGCGCGAAGGAAGGCTGGCTGATTCCTACGCGAACTTGCTGCGCACCGCGATGCTGCGCGAGAAAAGCGCATCGTTCGACGACATCGTCGCCGCGGCGTGGATCCGGGCGCTGGACCCGCTCGGGAAGCGATCGAACCCGCCTACCCAACCGCTGGTGACGCTGCTGGAGGCGCGCAAGGAAGGCCAACATGCAGACACAAAATGCCAGATCGATGCGCTGCTCGCGTGGAGAGATCCAGCCCGCCCATTCGCCATGCCGGTGCCGAACGCGACTCTGCCTTGCTGGGCCGCGGCCGCGATGGTGCTGAGACGGCGCGCGGATCCCCGCGCGGCCGAGGCACTGGCGAAGGTGATCGAAACCGCCAGCGTTCTGTCCGCGGACGATGAGGACGATGGGGCGAATGTCGACCGGGCGTGGGCGCTCCTGGCCTGCGCGGCCCATGCGTTACGCGATAAAACCACCGAGGATTTGGCGCGCGGGCTGCTCGTCCGGCGAAGGCCTTCGGGCTGGGAAGATGCGGAGCAGACCACATGGGCGATCCTCGCACTCACGCGCTGGCTCGCAGCGAAGCCGCCGAAGGCCGCCGTAGAACGGGCATATGAGGACGCCATCGCGGCCCACTGGCGGCGCGCGGGCGTGCAGCTGAACGCTGAAAACGGCATGTTCCCTATCGAGCACGAGCCGTGACGTGGGTGCGGGCTGGGCCCCTTCACATATTGTCCCGGTACGGGCACAACCCGGCTTGACCACCAAACATCACATTGCCCACTCGATCGCGCCGCCCTCGCCGTCCCACGCGATCGGTTGCCACATCCTGGCCATGGTGCAGGAGGACGCCCTCCGTGATCCATGAATGGGTCCAGCTCGGCCCGCCATCGGACCGATTGAAATCTTGTTCATTGGTACGATAAGTTACATAACTAAACGATCGCGAAAGTCACCTGCCCGGCCTTTTGTCGTGCGGCGGTTCGGGCAAAACGGTGCTTCAATGGAGGTCTGGCCTTGCTCATGATCGGTCCATCTCAGTCGGCAGTGTTGATTGCGACCGCGCTCGCGGTGCTTGCGGTCGGATGCGGGAGCCCTCCCCAGGAGGCGACGACCCTCGAGCCGACCGGTGGGCTCGACACCGGGCCGGGTTTCGAGTCGGGCGACGTGGGCGGAACGACGCCGGTGTGCGGCAATGGCATCCCGGAGGTCGGCGAGGACTGCGACCACGGCGCGGCAAACGGGGACCCCAACGACGGCTGTACCGATGCGTGCCTGCTCAACGTCTGTGGTGACGGGATCCTGGGACTCGGCGAGCTGTGCGACGACGGCAACCAGAACGACGACGACGGCTGCAACACCAACTGCGCCACGTCTGGCTGCGGCGACGGTGAGCTCGTGCCCCCGGAGCTGTGCGACGACGGTAACAGCAATCCCAACGACGAGTGCGTCAACTGCATCCCTGCCATCTTTTGCGGTGATCAGGACGTCGATCCCGGGGAGGATTGCGATGGCCCGATCGATCTCGCGTGCGGCGAACTCGACGCCGCGTTCGATGCGGGGTTGGTCCAATGCACTTCGTGCCAGTTCGATACCAGCGGGTGTGCGGATTGCGGCGATGGGGTCATCACACTCCCCGAGCAATGCGATGGCGCCCAGATAGGTGCTGCACAGTGCACCGACATGATCCCGGGCGCGGTTGGACCGGTCTCATGCGACTCCGGCTGCCTCTTGGATTACTCGCAGTGCGTGTTGTGCGGCAACGGAGTTGTTGACGCCGGCGAGCAGTGCGACGGCGCGGCGTTCGGAGGCCAGACGTGTGCGTCACTTGGTCATGCCGGGGGCGTGCTCGGCTGTAGCGGCGCTTGCTTACTCGACGAAACCGCCTGCTTCGATTGCGGGAATGGGGTCATCGACGCCGGCGAACAGTGCGACGGGGCCAATCTCGGTGGTTTTAGCTGCGGTAGCTTCGGCCTCGGGGGCTCTGGGTTGGCCTGTTCCGGTGGCTGTCAGTTCGATACGTCGGACTGCTGCGCCGAGTTGTCCGAGAATTGCTCGCAGCATGCGTGTTGCGGGGTCGCGACTTGCTCCGGCGGCAGTTGTTGCCTCCCGGTGGATGAGCTCTGCGGCTCCGACGGCGAGTGCTGTGGAGGCCGCTGCGAAGACGGCAGTTGCGGCGAGTAAGACGTGTCCGCGTCTGTGGAGGACGGGCTGCCATGAAAAACTCTGCCTGGGTGAGGCCGGAGCGGCGGAACGTCCGAGCTCCCGCCTCGATCTGTGAGCCTTCTCAACACGATCGCCTTCGCTCGCGCGCGCGCTGGCTCTCCCGCTCTCGTTAAGCCGGACGAGGGACACTTGCCGGCTGATGGTGGGCGACGCCTGAGCAGCGGCGTCGGCTCGTGCAGGCATGACAGCAAGCGCCTTTGCCGTTTCCATGCGCATTCCATTTCTGATCGTCGGCGCACTCTTGGCCGCAAGTTCGTGCCTCAAGCTGGGCAAGCCCTCAGGCACGCGTGCGTCAGGGCAAAGCCGCCTGATGGACCAGTCGTTTGCGGGTCAAAACGCCTGCAACCCTAACAACCATGCGCGCCCGTTCATCATCGAATGGGATGCGACCGACGCGTCTAGCTTCGAGTCACACGCAGCCAACGACATCGTCGTCGTGCGCTACGAAGGCTGCATGCTCACCGTCCTGGATGAGTGCCGCAATGACAGCATCCGGGGTCAGCAGGGCGCTTACCGCCCGCCGGAGTGGACCTCGGGTTCGCTCGAGCGCATTGATATCTCCAATGAAGGCGAGCTGTTCGCGAAGCTTCCATTGGCGCAAGCATCGCTTGGCGGACGGGTGAGCGGGGGCGAGGGATTTCACATGGAGTACTACGTGGCCGGTACGCGCAATGCGACGCGCGACTCGGTCTACCAGGCAGACCTCGCCGATAACCCGGGCTGCGCCGGCGCGACCCACTTCGTGTACGCGTACAACCTCGGTGCGTTCGCACTTGGTTCGCGAAACGAACTCAAGAGCGAGGCCGGGCTCAGCGCGTTTGGGTTCGGCGCCGGCGTCAAGACGCGCAGCGCGAACCTTGCCGAGAAAAAGGGTGGCGACTTGCGCACCTGCACCGCCGAGAGCGCGACGGAGGTGCAGGGCTGCAAGGCACCCATTCGCCTGGCGCTGCGAAAGATCCGCGAGGGCGAGGATCCCGACCGCCTGGCCGAGCGCGCGCCCGACAGTGACGCGTCACTCAATGCCGCAGGCAAGGTCGCAGCCAGGGTCGAGGTCAGCGCGACCGCGCAAGCTCACTTCGATTCCGCGATCGAGAAGTTGCATGCGCGCGACGGCAAGGGCTGTCTGGCCGAGTTGAACCGGCATGCCAAGCTCGACCCGAAACACGCGTCCACAGATCCCAAACAACCGATCGCGATGTACCGCGCGCAGTGCTTGATGCTGGCGGGCAAATGCGACGCCGGCAAGCAACTTCTGCGAAAACACTACATGGCAACCGTGGAGTCGCAGTGGGGTCCCGAGCAAACCGAGCGGAGCGTCGAGAGTACCGCCGCGATGTATTGCGAAGGGAAGTTGAACGACCGCGACGCGATTATGCGGGCATTGACGCAGCTCAACAAGGGCGCATTCATGACCAAGCTCAGCGTAAAGTCGTGCGAAACCCAGTGGGCGACGATCGAACGCCTTCGCGGAAGGGTGAAACCGATCTCCGAAAGCGACGAGGCCCTCAACCACCTCGACGTCGTGCTCGAGACGCAGGTACCGGCCTGCTTGAGCCGCGCCGGTGACTGCGACCGGGCCTGGGCGGCGCATGTGAAGCTCTCGCGGAAATCGCAAGAGCTCAACGATCGCAAGGCTGCCGAGAGGACGAAGGTCGATCGGTCGAAGCAGCTCGCCGACGCGCCGAACGAAGCGACGCGACGAGAGCTTCAGCGACTTCATGCCGTGTGGGATGAGGCGAGCAAAAAGGCCGCCGCCGAGCAGATGCGGGAGTCCTTTGCGCACTTGAACCCCAAATGCACGACGCCGTGACGGTGGATCCACCAACGACGGCGAACACAGAATCGCGAACGAAGAGGAGAATAGTCATGAAGTTCGGTGTAGCTACGAGACTGCGCCCATGGCAGCCCCGCGCGTCAACGCAAGCCGCAAAAGCGCTGGCGGCAGCGGCGATCTTGCTAGCAAGCGGCTGTGCGCTCGGGGGCCTGTTTCGGTCTCATGCTCGGCAGGAGATCGCGAATCCAACGGTCAGCATCGACCCCGAGGCGTCCCGCATCGTGTATTCGGCCGACAGCACCAACTACAAGGTCGAGTCGCTCGACGGCCGGGGTCTGTGCTTCTGGGTCGGTGTGCTGATGACGCGGCCGGACGCAGAGAAGCTGTCGTTCGAGCTGCGCACAACAAGTGATCCGAAGGCGTCACCCTCGACGTGGCCAGCGTTCCAGCCGACGGCGGTCGAGTTTCTCGCCGAGTACGAGGCCGGCTACTACACGCCGGAAGTCGAGACGGTCGTGGAACAGACCGAAACCGGCGAGCTGCGCAAGCACGAGCAGTTCGTGGCAAAGAAGAACCCGGTGAGCGAGCTGCGTGCCTGTTTCGCCGCCAACTCGGTCGATGACCAGGCCCGCGCCATGCAGTTGTCGCTTGCGCATCCGAAGCGGCCGAGCCCGCAACCTGCCGTGTGGGCCTTTCCAGCCGCCCGGCGTTGACGTGCCCGCGAAAACGCGTGAGGTACCTCAACCACATCCGGGGTCATGCGCGTGCGCGGCGATCTGCAAACGTCCGTTGGGTGAGAGGAGATGACATACCCACGCGCTTCGCTGATCTCGACCTTGATGTTTTCGATCGCCCTCCCGCACGTGGCCTGCGACCCCGACGACTCAACTCAACCCGCTGCTGACTCCAACCGCGGGCCGCTGGGCAAGAGCGACGGTCGTGGATCATGTGCCCTCAGTGACTGCGGCGGCCCAAGCTCGAGCGGATCGGGCTGGTGCGACGCGAGCTGTGCCGGCCACGGCGACTGTGCACAGGGTGTCGAGCTCTGCGGCTTCGATGCTTGCCACGAGGATGACGACTGCCCTGCCGGTTCGCGTTGCGAGCTCACCGACCCGAGCGAATGCGTGGGCGACGACGCGCACATCGATCCCGACGACTGCACCGTCACCGTGCCGCAAGACTACGAGAGTGTCAGCGCCGCGATCGCCGGGCTAGCAGGCGCGGGTGGTCGGATCTGTGTCGGTGCGGGCTCGTTTTCCGCCCACGCCGACATCGACCAATCCTCAGCCATGGGGCCGCTTGAGATCGTTGGAATTTCGGCGGAACAAAGCACCTTGTTCGGCGATCTGCGTGTCCGAAATTACCCAGCTGGAGTCACGATCGAGAGGATCAAATTCACCGGACTCGTCACGATCTCCGCCAACACGGTGATTCGTGACAGCCGCTTCGTTTCTGCTCAGCGAGCGTGGAACTTGCTCATCTCAGGCGACGCTGGCGCCAAACTGACCCACGCACGCGTAGAGCGTTGCGAGTTCACGCTGCCCGATCCCTCCTCGATAAGCGCGATCAGGATCGTCCCTGGGCAGCGTGCCGATCAAGAGATCGAGGTCGTCAACTCGTACGTTCACCACAGTCGCTCCGGGATCGAGGTCTACGTTCCAACGGGAGAACACCGCAGCCGGGTGTCGCTGGTCAACAACACCATTGTCGACCAGATCGACTACGGCATTGTCATGACTCGCCCAACCGCCTCGGTGCGCTACGTCAACAATCTCATCGGTCGCGCGCGCATCGGTGTGACCATCGCGGCCGGGGCAGCGACGGCGGGGCACAACGCGTACTTTGACAATGGCACCAACTTCGCCGGGGGCGCCGTGCCTGGCCCCGGCGCGGTCACCCACAGTCCTCGTCTGAGCGATGATCACCCGCCTAGGCCGCTTGCCGGCTCGCCGCTCATCGACGCAGGCGATGCCGCGAGCGCGCCAGCCGTGGATTTTCACGGCGTCGCGCGCACTGCCCTCGCCGACATCGGGTGCGTAGAACACTGATCGCAAGGCGCTCAGTCTTGAACCACGCGCGCCACTCGCCGCTGTACTGCGCGGACTCGAGCCCCGCACGAACGTCGCGCACTCGCGGCCAGATGGTATGCTTGTGCGCTCGCCCCGAGCGCACGTTGGTTCGGACGCGCGCGACGGCAGCGCGAGCGCCTGGAACCGTGCGATGAACGGAGTTTGCCCCGACGACACGCAGATCGCCCTGCGCACGCAGGGCCTACTAGCTGCATCGGCGACCGAAGCGTTCGATGCTCACGTCGATGCTTGTCCACGCTGCTACGCGGTCGTGCGTGAGCTCGGCTCGCTCGCGTCGGTTGAGCGGTCGTCAAGTGACGACGGCGAGCTCGACCGGGACATTGCGGATCCTGTCCCGGAGGGCCGCGAGTTTCGCCTCGGGCGCTATGTCATGCGCCGCCCGCTGGGGGCCGGCGGCATGGGCATCGTCCATGTCGCGTACGACCCCGAACTCGATCGCGACGTCGCGATCAAGCTCGTGCGCATACGCCAGGGCGCGGGGACGGACGAGCAGCGGCAAGGTCTCTTGCGAGAGGCCAAGGCGCTCGCCCGCTTGCGGCACCCCAATGTCGTGAATGTTCACGATGTTGGGTTGCAGGCATCCGGTGTTTATCTCGTGATGGAGCTTGTCGACGGAGAAACGCTCACGGCCTGGCGTCGAACGTCACGCACGGTCAGCGAGATCCTGGCCGTCTTCACGCAGATCGGCCAAGCGGTAGCGACCGCGCATCAACACGGTTTGGTGCACCGCGATATCAAGCCTGACAACATCCTTGTCGGCGTCCACGGCCGCGCCCAACTCGCCGACTTTGGACTCGCTCGCGCCTTCACAAACCAGACCCTTGCCAACAGCGAGAGCGTCGATGGCGAGGCCGACCTCGGGCATACGCAGCCGGGCACATTGGTCGGCAGCCCGCGCTACACGGCACCTGAGGTATTCGCCGGCGCGCGCGCCGACGCACTGTCCGATCAGTTCTCGTTCTGCGTAGCGCTCTACGAGACGCTGTATGGCGAGGCGCCGTTTCCGGGCGATTCTCTGGCCGAGTTGTCGCGTCACGTACGGGCCGGCAATCTGCGTAGCCCACCTTTGCGTTTGCGTGTGCCTGCACGGGTTCGCGCGGCCTTGCGTCGAGGCCTCGCGACGGCGCCGCACCGACGGTTCGCAAACATGACCGCACTCGTGCGGGCGCTGCGCCCTCGGCGATGGGGTGCGGTTGCACTCGCGGCGATCGCTGGCGCCGGGGCGACGGCCGTTGCAGTGTCTGCGCTGCAACCATCGCCGTGCCCAATCGAGACCGCCCAAGCCGAGTTCAGCGACGTCTGGACGCCCGAACGTTCCGCTGCGGCTAAGGACGCGCTGATGCGCGCGGCTCCGACGTATGCCGCCGGAGTTTGGCAGAACATCGGACCTGAGCTGGAAGACTACGCGGCGCGCTGGGTCACAGCACATCACGAAGCCTGCGAGGCAACGCATGAACTCAACGTGCAGTCATCCGAACTGCTGGACCGCCGCTTCGCGTGTTTGCGGTACGCTCGCGAAGACCTCAGAGTCGCGATGGACCTGCTGGCCGCGGCTGATGAGTCTGTCGCAGAGCACGCACATCTGCTGGTGGATCGGCTGCCCGACATCGGCCGATGCGCGGATCTCGTGGCGTTGCAGTCCGAGGGTGCGCCTGCAGACGCGGCTTCGAGCGAGCGCATCGCGAGCATTCGTGGGTCACTGGCGGAGATTCGCGGGCTGGTATCCGTGGGTCGACACACGGACGCGCTCGACCGAATCACACCCTTGGCCTCCACCGCGGACGCGCTCCACGACCTTCCCCTGCGATCCGAAGTGCATCTGATGCTTGCGCGGGCGCGAACCGACCTGGGGGACCACATGGGGGCAGAGGCCGCGGCAAAGGTGGCATTCGATGCTTCGATCGCGAGTGGACACTGGGAAAACGCGGCGCAGGCGGCCATCCGCCTCGCGTACAGCATCGGACAGTCACCGGCTCGGTCTGCGGAAGCGCGCGTGTACGCGGAGCTGGCCAA
>CADEGN010000235.1 GCA_902826865.1 uncultured Myxococcales bacterium | reverse complement strand
CACGGGCACGGGCACGGAGGAGCGAGACCCCTTACGGGGTCACGCTCCTAGCGGTCTGGTGGTGACACCCCGCGGCCCGCGTCAGGGCGTCGGGATGCCGCCGACCAGTACGATCAGGTCGACCCACACGGTGTCGGTGCCCTCGTCGATGCTGAAGTCCTTCTCATAGCGCCACTCGAAGGTGTGGGCTCCGGCAGCGACGGCGTAGCTCTCGTCCTGCGCCGCAAGGATCCCCGACCACTCCTCCTGCATCACACCATCGATGTAGAAACGCAGGAAGTCGAAGCCATCTTCCGTGGACTCCGCATGGCGAAATTCCACGGTCCCGGCCATGAAGAAGTTCACTTCGAAGGTGAGCACGGTCGCTTGGCCATGACCGATGGTACCGCTGTGCGCCGAGAACGACCCCTCGATCGCGCCGGTGTTGGCCACGATCCAGTTGGCGCTGCCCGAGGTCGCAAAATTCGCCGGGAGGACCCCACCCTCGAAGTCCTCGGTGTAGCCGCCTCCTTCGCAGCTGGCGAACGTGAGCTGACACCCCGCAGAGCACTCGAGCGATCCACCGTCGAATCCGAATCCCGCGCAGGTCTGAGCACCGAAATTATCGCTGTCGCACGACTCCGGTCCCTCGATGACCGCGTCGCCGCAAAGCGAGCATCCCGAGGTGTCGAGCGTGCACGTCGCGACGTCGCAGGTCACTGCTCCGGTCGTGAACCCGGCGCTCGCACAATCGAATGCCGGGCCGAGCGGGCCATCGCAGGTCTCCTCGCCGCTCGTGAGTCCATCGCCGCACGTCGAGCAGTTCGCACTCGAGTATTGGCAGTCGTCACCGCAGGTCAGCGCCCCATTCGCGAAGCCGAGCGTCTTACAGGAGACCCCGGCGAAATCCTCTGCCTCGCAGGTTTCGTCCCCGGTGATCATTCCATCGCCGCACACGGCATCGGCGGTCGTTCCACTCTCCGCTGCGCCCGAGCTGCCCGAGCTTCCTTCGCCGTCGGACGTGCCCAGACTCGCGGTGCCGTCGCTCGCGCCGCTTTCATCGGCTGCCGTCTCGCCACCGCTCGTGTCTGCGGCCAAGGTGGTCCCGTCTCCGCTTGACTCACTCGGTCCTCCGCTCGACGCATTGGTGGTGTCTGCTGCCGTGGATCCCTGGGAGCTGGAATCGGACGAGCAGGCGGCCACGAGGGCAAGCAACAGCGACGGACGAGACGCCAAGCGCATGCGCGGAGAATGACACAACCCATCAAGGGCGCGACGGGGGAGCGCGAGTGAGCCAAGGCAAACGCCGGCGGAGATGCGGATCCGCTCCGCGGACGGCGGGCCGCGCCCGTTTTCAGTCCACGAACGGCCCACGCTGGCGGATCGGCTGCCCGTGAGGACGGCCGGCGAGCCAAGCGAACCGGGCATTCTTGCCGGCGATCGTTGCGATTCCCGGGGACAACACCGCGGCGGTGCGTGCGTCGACGCGTTCGCCGCCGATCGTGATCGACCCCTCGAGGACGTAGACCAACCCGTTGTGGTCCCCGCGGATCTGGCGCTCGAAGCTCGCGCCCGCCAATAGCTCCACGTCGAGATAGTCGATCTCGGTGTGGAGGCGTGCCGGCGAATCGCCGCCGACAATCATTCGTTCGCGTCGACCACCCCCGTCGAGCACCGGCATTTGCGCGCCGGGGATACCCTCGTACTGGGGCTCCATCTGCTTGCGCGCCGCCTCGAGGTTGACCCATAGCTGCAGGCCACGATTGCTCGGCCCAGGCCCGGGCATTTCGGAGTGCCGCGCGCCTCGACCCGAGGTGAAGCGCTGCGTGCCTCCGGCGGCGATCTCGGAGTCGTTGCCGAGGTTGTCGCGATGGTGAAACGTGCCGGCGATCATGTACGTGAAGGCCTCGAAACCACGGTGCGGATGATCGGGGAACCCCGCCGGTTCGCGCACGTCGAAGTCGTCGAGCAGCACGAATGGATCGAGGTGGCGTAGCGTTGGGCCGGGGAAGACGCGATGGAGCGCCGCCCCGGATCCGTCGGTGGTTGCCCGGGCGGAGATCCGTGTGGTGATGGCCACCGCCCCCTCGTCGCGCGCGATCGAGGCATCGCGGCCCTTGCCGCGGCAGCCCAACAGCGTGGGAAGCACCACTGTGGTGGAGAGCCCGGCCAGCAGCCCACGTCGCGAGGTCGCGCGCGTCACCTCGATAGTGTACTGAGTCCGAGATTGGAGAGGGCGTTCTCACGCCATCGGCGCCTCCTGCGGTATTCTCGCGCGCCAAGATGTCCTCGTTGCCTACGCACGCGCGCGTCGTCGTCATCGGCGGCGGTATCATCGGCTGCTCGGTTGCCTATCACCTCGCGCAGATGGGCTGGAAGGACGTTGTCCTGCTCGAACGCCATCGCCTCACGGCGGGCACGACCTGGCACGCCGCGGGTCTGATCGTCACGTTCGGATCGCTCTCGGAGACGTCGACCGAGATGCGAAAGTACACCCGCGATCTCTACGCGCGCCTCGAGGCGGAGACCGACGTCGCGACCGGGTTCAAGCCCGTCGGTTTCATCGAGCTCGCGACCTCGCGCGATCGACTGACGGAGTTTCGCCGCGTTGCCGCGTTCAATCGCTACTGCGGCGTCGATGTCCACGAGATCTCTGCCGGCCAGGTCCAGGATCTGTTCCCGCTCGCGCGCGTCGACGACGTGCTCGCGGGCTTCTACGTGCCGGGCGATGGGCGAGCCAACCCGGTCGACGTCACGATGTCGCTCGCACGGGGCGCCCGCATGCAGGGGGCCGCGTTGATCGAGGGCGTGTCGGTCACGGGGATCCGCCGGCGTGGGCGTCGCGTCACTGGAGTTGACACGAACCTCGGCAGCATCGACGCAGAATTCGTCGTGAACTGCGCTGGCATGTGGGGGCGCCAGCTTGGCGACCTCGCCGGGGTCAACGTCCCACTGCAGGCGGCCGAGCACTACTACCTCATCACCGATACGATCGCCGGGCTCTCGCCGGATTCGCCTGTGATCGAGGATCCGAGCTCCTATGGCTACTACCGCGAGGAAGTTGGCGGCCTCATGATCGGGCTGTTTGAGCCCGAATGCGCGCCGTGGAGGGTGGGCGGCGTACCCGACGACTTCGCGTTTGGCGAGCTCCAGCCCGATTGGGATCGCATGGGTCCGTATGTGGAGACCGCGATGCAGCGCGTGCCCGTCGCCCTCGACACCGGGGTGCGGACGTTCTTCTGCGGGCCGGAGAGCTTCACACCCGATCTCGCGCCGATCGTCGGTCAGGCGCCAGAGCTCGACAACTTCTTCGTCGCCGCCGGCCTCAACTCGATCGGGATTATCACCGGCGGGGGTCTCGGGCGCGTGCTCGCGCACTGGATCATCCACGGTCGGCCGGACGTCGACGTTACCGGGATGAACATCGATCGCCTCCATCGCTACCAAAGTAACCCCGAGTACCGCCGCCTGCGAACGGTCGAGTCGCTCGGCATGGTCTATCGTTGTCATTATCCCACGCGCTCGATGCAGACAGCTCGCGATGCAAAGCGTTCCCCGCTGCACGATCGCCTGGCCGCGCAGGGGGCGTATTTTCGCGACGTCAGCGGTTGGGAGGGGGCGGATTGGTATGCGCCGGCGGGTCATACGATCGACACCGAGACCCTCGGCTTCGGTCGTCTCGACTGGTTCCCGCTCTGGCAAGCTGAGCATGAGGCGGCGCGCAATGGCGTCATCGTCATGGACATGTCGTTCATGGCGAAGTTCCTCGTCCAGGGCCGCGATGCCGGGCGTGCCCTCGATTGGATCTCTGCGAACGCTGTCGACGGTGATCCCGGCCAGATCACCTACACCCAGTGGCTAAATGTCGATGGGGCCATTGAGGCCGACCTCACGGTGACCAAGCTCGACGAGGAGCGGTTCTGGGTCGTCGCCTCCGACACTGCCCACCGCCACGTCGAGGCGTGGATGCGGCGCAATTTCCCGGCGGCGGCCCATGCGTTTGTCACCGACGTCACCTCGGGTCATGCGCAGATCAACGTCCAGGGCCCGCGCGCACGCGAGCTACTCGCGCGCGTGACCACCGTCGACGTATCGAACGCGGCGTTTCCGTTTCGTTGTGCGCGTGAGATCGACCTCGGGCTCGCCCGGGCGTTGTGCGTGCGCATTACCTATCTCGGCGAGCTCGGCTACGAGTTGTACGTGCCCACCGAACAGGCCGTGCACGTCTACGATCGCCTTCTCGCTGCCGGCGCCGATCTCGGCCTACGCCATGCTGGGCTCAAGGCCCTGGCTAGCCTGCGCATGGAGAAGGGATATCGCGACTACGGGCACGACATCGACAACACCGACTCTGTCCTGGAAGCCGGGCTCGGATTCGCGGTGGCGCTCGACAAGCCGGGCGGGTTTCTCGGAAAAGAGGCGGTGCAGGCCAAGAAGGCCCAGGGGCCGCTGCGTCGTCGACTGGTTCAGATCCTTGTGAAGGACCCCGAGCCCCTGCTGCACCATGCGGAAGTCGTCTACCGCGACGGGATCTGCGTCGGTTACGTGCGCGCTGCTTCCTATGGTCACACGTTGGGCGGCGCGGTGGGCCTTGCGATGGTCGAGGGTGATCGGGCGGTCGATCAGGCGTGGCTGGACGCCGGCGCCTGGGAGGTCGACATCGCCGGACGCCGCTACGGCGCGGTCGCGTCGCTTCGTCCGCTGTTTGATCCGCAGAATACGAAGATCAAGGCGTGACGTCGGAAGCCGTGTGGCGCGGCGGCTTCATTCGCCCGTAGGCCACCAATGCAACGGCCGACACGAGGGCGACGCCGACGAACGCGTACCAGAGATGATGCGCTTCGGTATACGCGGCGGGCAACTCGCCGTGACCGGCGAGGGCTTGTAGGCGCTGGGCCTGGTCGGCCGCGGTCAGCGTGCTTGGGTCGGGACAGTAGCGCTGCAGGAGGAATCCCGAGCTCACGAAGCCGATCAATGAGGCAAGAAACGAATGCAGATGGGCGAATCCGAGGTACATGCCCTCTTGCCCCTTCGGTGCGTGCAAGGAGAAGAACTCGAGGTAACGCGGTTGGATGAAGCTCTCGGCCAGGCCTTGGAATCCGATCCCGACGACCATCATGAACGCGACCGGCTGCATGCCGAAGATTTCCCCGCGACCAACGAGGTTGCCCGCGGCCATGCAAAACGCGGATAAGGGCATGATGAACATCCCGATGCTCATCGAGACCAGCGCTGATCTCCGGCGCATGAGCGAGGTGATCGTGCCGACGGTGAGAACCACTACCGCGGGATTGAGGTTGGCGTACCACGACGGCGCGGAGTCCTCTCCGGCCATGCGCAGAACGTACTTCGGCATGCTCGCGTACAGCTGATGCTGAACCGTCCAAAACCCGGTGACGATCAGGATCAGCACCACCAGCCGCCCGCGCGACATCAACGCCAGGAGCTCACGCCCGATCTCCGCCGCGGACTTCGACGCCTGGCCGACGATACCGCTGCGAAAAAAGAACAGCACCAACACGAATGCCAGGGCGGTCATGCCGGCGGCGTAGAGGTTGAGCACGACCAAGCCGGCGTTGCCCAACCCCTCACGCAGCGGCTGCACGATCGTCTTTCCGCCAAACGAGCCGATGTTGACCATCGCATAGAAGATCGAATACCCGCGCGCACGCGTACTCGCGGTGGTCTCGTGCGCCACCGTGCCGGTGATCACCGACTTGATGAACGAACCCCCCACCATCACGAAGAGCATCACTGGGACGAATGACCAGCGCAGATTGCTGTTCTCGAGCCCGGTAAACGTTACCTCGCGGCCGTATCGGGCCAGGCCCGCGGATTCAATCATCGTGGGCAACAGCCACATGCCGCCGTAGCCGATGGTGAGCAGCGCAAAGGCGAAGAGCAGCGCGCGGCGAAATCCGATCCGATCGGCCCACGCACCGGCGAACATCGGCAGCAGATAGAGGCCTGCGGAAAAGATGCCGGAGGTCGTGGCGGCCTCGACGTCGGAGTAGCCGAGGATCCGTGACAGATACAACGTGATCGCCACGAACACGCCGTACCAGGCCCCGCGCTCGAGCAGCTCCACCACGTTTGCTGTCCAGAACGCACGCGAGAAGCTCGGCTTCCCGGAGGGCGGGGGGGTATTCGAGATGGAGTCGAGCACAGTGCTGCGACGCTACGCGAGGGTACGAACCGTCACAACCGGTTGGGGGTCGTCCGCGTAGGAGCCCGAGCAACCGCCCTGGCTGTGTCGTGATGCGACACCGGTTGCTAGCGCGCGACCTGCAGCTGGTACGCCGTGCAGCTAGCGCCGCCGGACGTGCGATAGACCCGCAAGTAGACCTCGTTCGGCCACGGGACCATCGAGTCGTTCGGCGGCGCGCAACACAGCGGGTCGTTGTCGACAAAGCTCCAATCGGTCAGCGCGATCGCTTGGCCCGAGCTCCCACCAGAGCTGCACGTGGCGCCCGCGGCGGCACATTGACCGGTCACCACGTCGAATACGAAGGCTTCGCCCTCGTTGATCGCGAACGAAATCGCCGGCGTACCCATCCCCGGTCGGCCCACGTTTGGGAATGCGACCTTGTACCAATCGATCGCGCCCTCCTGGGGGACGTTGCCAACCACACCAACCTTGCTCTCCCCGGGCTGTAGCGCCCCGAGATCTGTTGGCAGGTTGCAATTGCTGCTGACGTTGTCGACCGGACACTCGCACCCGTTGTCCGCGATCATGTCGCAGTTTTGATCAACGCCGTCGCAAGCCTCGGGCGCTCCCGGGTTGACCCCAGGGTCCTCATCGTTGCAGTCCTCGCCCGCCTGGCAGTTCTCGCCGAAATCATCGCCGTCCTCATCCACGCAATCGGGATCCGCCGCGGTGCTGTCCTGACCGCCCTCGGCTGAGCCTCCGGTGGACCCAACGACGATACCGCTGCCGACTTCATCAGACCCGCCGCCCGACGTTGACGTGGGGGTGGACGAGTTGTTCCCGAACGTGGACAGCGTCTCTTGCGGCGTACCGCCGCCGGCGCAGCCGGTCGCGATCGTGCCGACCAGCGCCACGCTCCAGCGAACTTCCCGCAAAGCTGACCGCATGTGCCTGCGCGTAAGCGCTCCCTCGTCTGAGTATATCGAAAGTGGGTCGGAATCAAAGCAGGACCTTCAGCTCATAGCGGCGGTAGATCGTCGACTTGCGCGGATCAGACCGCCACGAGGGGCGACGCAGGTCGTTCAGCGCCGTGGGCAGGGCTTCGCGCACGAGGCCAACCTTACGCGGCATGTCCCAGTCCACCATCGGCTCGAACTCGTCCCGGGTCAGCCCAACAAGCGCCAAAAAAAGAACGCTTCCGAACGCCGTCGTCAGCTCGGGCATGCCCGGATCGGGCACGCAGATGAGGCCCTCGAGCGCGGTCGACCCGGCGCTCATCCCGGCATCGATCGGTCCGCCTAGGTCGATAACGTGGCCAGTATCGAGGTCCGCGTGCCCGCTCATGACGTAATGCGCGACACCTTGGAGCAGCTGCAGCGGCCACGTCGGCGGCCCGTCCGCCGATTCGCCGCCCGTATCTGCGCGCGGCAGCCGGAAGGTCAGTTCATAGCCAAACCCAGACAGCTTGGGATTTGCTGAGCTCTTCTCGAACAGCTCCGAGAGCCCATACGTAACGTAGTGCCAGTGCGCCGGAGCGCGCCCCTCCCACACCGTGATCGCCGGCAACGGCGCTTCACCCTGCAGGTCGTAGGCGCTTTGGCTGGTGAACTGGTGGGGCGTCGCGCCGGGGTGCGCAGCCAAACAGGCGCGATCGATCGCCTGCCACCCTGGAGCTTCGATCGGATAGTCGGCGTCGCGTTCCATACCGCGTACGTCTCAGGCCTTTCGCTCAAACTCCCGCATGAACTCGCACAGGGCGTCGATACCGGACTCGGGGAAGGCGTTGTAGATCGACGCCCGGCACCCACCGACCGAGCGGTGTCCCTTGAGGCCGCAAAAGCCCTGCGCCTCCGCAGCCGCGAGGAAGCGCTTGGTGGCCCCGTCGGCATCGCTACCGCCAAGCGTCCAGGTCACGTTCATTCGCGAACGGCTTCCGACCTTTGCGTGCGCGCGGTAAAGGCTGCTTGCATCGAGAAGTGCATAGAGCTTCTCGGCTTTGCTTTCGTTGATCGCGCCCATACCTGCGACGCCCCCGATGCCCTTCATCCATTGCAGCACATTGCGCAGCACCAAGATGCCGAAGGTATTGGGGGTGTTGTACAAGCTGTTCTCGGCCGCGTGGGTTGAATAGCGCAGCATGGTGGGCACTACGCCGACCGGTTCGCGCGCGATCAAATCCTCGCGCACGAACACCACCGTCACACCCGAAGGTCCGAGGTTCTTCTGCGCACCGGCATAGCCGAGGGCTACGCGCTCGATCCCCATCTTGCGGCTGCCGACGTTCGACGAGAGGTCGACGACGAGCGGCACGTCGCTGCCGATCTCCGGCAGCTGGTCCCACTCGGTGCCGTAGATCGTGTTGTTGCTCGTGATGTGGAGGTAGCTGGCGTTTGCGTAGGTCTCCGGCGCCGGCATCGCCGGGATGTGATCGTGGTTCGTCGCCGCGGAGCTGGCCACCACCTTGGTTTCGCCGAGCATCTTGCTTTCGGTGATCGCCTTCTTCGACCACACGCCCGTCTCGATATAGCAGGCGGGGCGATCCGCCCGGCGGAGATTCATCGGCACCATCGCGAATTGCGTGCTCGCACCGCCCTGCAGAAACAGCACCTTGTGCGACCGTGGGATCTCGAGCACCTCGTGGCAGAGATCGATCGCGGCGTCGTGGATCGTCTGGAACGCGGCACTGCGGTGCGAGATCTCGAGGATCGACAGCCGCGACTCCAGCGAGGTATCGCCGGGTAGATCAAGCTCGCGAATCGCTTCGGCGGTGCGCTCGAGGACCTCGACGGGGAGGATCGCAGGGCCGGCGGAGACGTTGTGGGGCCGAGGCCGAGTCATGGGCGGACGTTAGCATCGCCGCGGGCCGAGCGGCGCCGCGCAAAGCCCGGCCGCGCGCGCAGCGAGCCCGGCCGGCAGCCGGCGGGAGAGACTCGACAAGTTCCACCGTGTCGCCGCCGAGGGCCCGACTTCCGCGACCGGGGGGCGGCCGTCCCGTCGGGCACCGTGATCGAAGCCGCGAGGCTCCCGCCTCGGGCACACGGGAGTGCCGGGGTTCGCCCAACGGCCGGATTGATCGGTCGATGTCGCATTCACCCGCCTAGGGATCGCCGATCTCCAATCACTCTTCGTTCTTGCGTGCCGCAAAAGTGATGCAGCGCTCGAGTTGCCCTCGGTGGGCAAGCGGCGCATACGAGTAGACGAGCTCCGCATCGTGGACGGGGCCGACCACAAAACCCACCCGGTTGGTGAAATCGAGGATCTCACCCAGCATGTAGCGGCACGCAGGATGTCGCGTCGGCGGATACGACAGCGGACCGAAATTGATCCACTGCCCACCAGGCCGGAGCAGCCCGTGCATCACGGCGATCAAAACCCGAAGATCGGACGGCCCGACGTCGATGAACCACGGCGTCACGATGCTGTCGAACGCGCCGCTTCTCAGCGATGGCTCGAGCGCGTCACTGATTACGACATCGAAGCCGCCTCGTACCGCGGCCGGTGCCCTGAGACAACCGGGCGCGCGCATGGACTCGAGGTCGATGGTGTTGGCCCACGATTCGATGAACTCGATCGATTCCCCAGAAATCACGCGTTTGGCGATCGCGAGGAGAAAAGGATCGTTGTCGAGGGCGATGGTGGTCGTCGCATGCCGCTGGTGGAGATCGTACGCCAGGCGGCACGCACCGGCGCCGAACACCAACGCGCTGCCCAGCGGCGCGGTGATGGACCGTTCCACGAACGCAAGTGCCGCGCCGTTTTCGGGCGAGTCCGACCATCCCCAATCGCGGTGCAACAAATGTCGCTTGCTCGCGAGGGTCGCCGTCCCCTCCTCGGGCGCCACCCCCTCGCCGTGGAGCTCGCGCGGGTAGATCGCGTCGAGCTCGGCTGCAAGCTCGCGCGCCAACAGGGCTTGGGCCGAAAGCCGCCTCCGCGTGCTCTCCATGAGGCTGGGCAAGCGCGCGTGGGCCTCGAGGGCGCTGGCCGTGCGCTCGAAGTCCGATCGCGCGCGCGCGTGCTGGCTCCGCCACGTGGCCTGGTGCGTGTCGTACTCGTCAAGCAGGCACAGCACGCCCGCGACCTGCGGTACCAAACGTCCGCAAGACCCGCAACTCACACCGGCGGGTCGACCGACGAGCGCGCCACCGCAACCGGGGCAGGCGAGAAGGTGGAGGATCTCGGCGTCGTGCATCACTCGCCTTTCTACAGGAGGAGGCGTCGATCGGAAACGACCCGAATTCGTGGCGGGTGGCCCTCGCGCTCGGCACGTCGCACCACGGCTTTCGCCGCGAGTTTGACAGCCCGCACCCTTCACTCATCGGTCAAGCGCGCGTGTGTTGGTATCGCGCATGGGCCAAAGCACGAGCAGTCCGATCACGCCATAACCCATCACATAATACGCCGGGGCAAGCGGATGGCCGATGGTCTCGATGAGCCACGTCGCCACCATGGGGGCGAGCCCGCCGGCGAGCGCGAGGGTGATGCTGTAGGCGAAGCTCATCGACGTCACGCGCGCGCGTAACGGGAAGATCTCGACCACCATCGCGCCTTGCAGCCCAAGCGCCATGCCAAGTGGCACCGCCATGAGTACCTGACCGGCGGTGAACTCGAGCGGCGTTCCGAACAGCATGCGGCGAAACGCGGGGACGATCGCGGCCATCGTTACGATCGTTAGCACGATCATGAGCTGGCGCCGACCGACGCGGTCCGACAACCATCCGCCAAACGGTTTGGCCACGAGCACGACGAAAAGGGTCAGAGTGTTTACGAGAAGAAACGATGTCCCATCATCGCCGGTCGCTGCAGTGCGGCGCTCGACCACGAACGTGAACGTAAGGTAGTAGGCCGCGTTGGTCATGGCGACGATGCCGAACGTCTGCGCGATGGGCAGGCAATCGGCGGCAAGGGAAGGCAAGAGCGCCGGACGTGTGCCTGCGGTCTTGCGGCCTTCGGCGCTTTCGTGCAATCCGCGGCGCAGCTGCCAGCCGACAACGCACAGCAGGACGCTGGCCACGAACGGCACGCGCCAGCCCCAGCTTTCGATCTGCTCGTCGCCGAGAAGCGCGTGCACAAGCCACGCCGAACCCGAGCCGAGGATGAAGCCAAGCGTGGTGCCCGCTGCGGTCGAGCTGCTCACGAGCCCACGCAGCATCGGCGAGGCTAGCTCGGTGGTGTAGACCATCGACCCCGTGAACTCGCCGCCGAGCGAGAAGCCCTGGATCAACCGCATCGTCACCAGCAAGAGCGGCGCGACCACGCCGATCTGCGCGTAGGTCGGCAGCAGGCCGAGCAGCAGCGTTGCGCCGCCCATCAGTCCGATCGACAGCGTCAGGAGGGCGCGGCGTCCGATCCGATCGCCGACCATGCCCAGCACCAGGCTGCCAAATGGTCGCGCCGCAAACCCGATCCCGAACACCGCAAACCCGAGCAGCTGTTGGGCGGCAGGACTCGACGTTGGGAAGAACTGCTTGCTGATGACGCTAGAGAAGTAGCCATAGACCGCGAAGTCGAACCATTCGAGCACGTTGCCGACGAGCCCGGCGAGCGCCGTGCGGATCGCCGACTGATGCGGTCGCGCGTGCGTGTGGGGCAGCTGGTCGACGGTAGGCACGCCGCCGGCAATCTAGCGTTGTAGCGGCACGCCGTCGCCGGCCTTGCGCTCTAGTCCCCTGGGACCCCGGCCTGCTCGGAACCGGCGTTGGCGCCTGGGCAAGACGGCCCGCAATCGCCAGAGACGCCGCGGACGGCACACTCGTGGACCCGGCCCAAGAGAGCAGACCTCGCCCAGCGCTGGCGGCGGGGCTGTAGCTCCGATCCCTCACC